>CADBRA010000025.1 GCA_902796965.1 uncultured Eubacteriales bacterium
CAGACCCTTTATGCGGTCCGCGCGTCTGCCGCAGAAAAGGAACAATGTTCCCTTGTCAAATGGATTCAGATGAAAGTTTTCGGAAACGACACCTGCGAGACCGTCTATTCCGTATCTGAGGTCAGTGTAACCGCAGGCCAGGTAGATACTGCGGCAAGCGTGCGGATTCAGATCATTAAGCATGTGAGATCGCCTCCAGCAGTACGGTCAGCTGCTTAGGAGGTGCGGTTTCCGAAACTTCGATCATGAATCCGGGAGTACGGATGATAAAGGATGTCCTTCCGGAAGATAGCGGTCCATCACTGCTTTCTGTGGAAGGCAGCAGCTGAACAAACTGTGTGCTGTCATCATCCTCGTGAGATTCGTTCTGTTCATCCATGCAATCTGGCGCCAGCTTACGTATCCTTCTGATATGGTATCTCAGTGTATTGACGCTGATATTGTGCTGCCTGCACCATTCGGTCTGGGTAAGCCCGCTTTCTTTCTGTTTATCGATGATCTCTTCCCAGCGGCTGTCATTTTCCGTTCTTCTTAAGCTGCTCATTTTGTTTCCTCCATAGTCATAACCCGGAGAAGATCGTATTGGCTTCCCCTGGTTATTTTATTGGAGTTATGGCAGCCTTTGAATGTACGTGTTATTTACCGTTTACTGGATAAATTCCACATCATGCGCAGCCCAGACGGTTACGAACACGATGAACTGACAGTCAGTGTTCACTTGCGTCTGTTATTTGCAGAAGATAATATCGCGGCGCCTGCGAGCGTGAGAGCGCCTGCGGCCGCAATGCCGGCTCCGTAGAGCACTTTGCCGAACTTTGAAGGATTCTTGAGATAAGTTCTCGGCGTAAGGTTCTTTTCTTCTATCTTGCATGGGCGCGGCGCGGCATATGCACCGGGCAGCTTTCCTTTGAACGAAAGCAGATAATCGACGAACGCAGTCCACTCCTTTACGATCTTTCCATGTTTATCTCTGAGCAGCAGACTGTCTGGATCGCTGACTTTGTTTCCGTCCTTATCCTTGATATCGATGGTCAGGAAGCCTCGGCTCATAGAAGTGATCTGAGGCATCATGACCGCCATGTACTGGTTACAGACTGCAGTGTAGTAATCGCTGTCGCTGATGGCTTTCCACTCGCCTTTTTCGTCCTTTGTAAATACATCGATGACACGGTTCATGACAGCGCGTTTGTCTGAATATGTGTAGCGCAGCCCAGAGAAGAACAGCTGTGAATCCTCTCTGCGGCGTCCGAGGCTCGCATCGATCTCGCATAACTCGCGCAGTTCTCTGCCGCTGAGTTTAGTGTAAATGAGAGGATAGCCTATGCTTCCGTCGCTGCTGCGTCCGAGGGGAACGACATTGTATGCATCCATGAGCGTCACATCACCGGCGTAGATCGAATCGCGGATTATACCGCTGGCGTCAATCGCGATGACATTGCTGCCCAGACCCGCTTCACCAGCTGCGTGAGCGTAAGCATCCGTCACGAGATCGGCTATGCTGTAATTACCAAAATGACAGCTTCCATCGTGCAGATCATCCAGGCAGATGTCTGACGAGCACAGAATGCTGTCGAATTTGAGCCCGTACCCGTCGAGAAACTCGCTCTGAACTTTTTTCTTGTATTCATCGATCTTTGTATTGATCTCAGGGCTCTCCTCAAATTTATCGTCGACAGGAATCAGCTCATACCTGAGCACACTGCCGTCGATCATGTTTATGTCAAGCAGGCCGAGATAAACGCAGTTCGCTCCGCATGAACATATGACCGTGTCGTTCTTTACAACAGGTCTCTTGAGGACCGTATGTGAATGAGAACTGATGATGACGTCGACTCCGTCGACAGATTCAGCGAGCTGAAGATCCTCCGGGTTTTCGGATGTTTCTTTCATGCCGCCGTGACTCAGCACTATCGTGAACTCACAGCCCTTGTTCTTCATTTCGCTTACAGTGCGTCTGAGCGCTGTTTTTTCCTTAATAAATTTTACAGAGCCCGGATACGCTATGTCGCCGGCTGCTTCGGAGCCCATCAGCCCTGTAATGCCGACTCTGAATCCTCCGATCTCCCTGATCATGTAAGGCAGGCAGCCGGTGTTATCAAGCGCGTTCTTGAGAGCGTACGAGTCGCCGGCGTTTGAGAACTTGATGTTTGCGCAGAGTATCTGGGGCGGATTAACCGCATTTTCGAGCATTTCGGCGAAAGCCTCAACGCCATAGTCGAATTCGTGGTTGCCGATCGTAACAGCGTCGTAGCCCATCATGCCGAGCAGCGTAAGATCAGGCGCTGAGCTGCTGTATATGCCGTTGAAAAGAGAACCCATCGAATAGTCGCCTCCGTCGACAACGACGCAGCTGTCTGTCCTGTATCTGTCGATCATCGTTTTAAGCCGTGCATATCCGCCGATCATCTGTATCTTTCCGTCTCTGACAGCCTTATATGGAAGGATTCTGTCATGCATGTCAGCTGTAAACAGGATTCTCAGAAAATTTCCGTTTTTTATTCCGTTTGCCATAAAATACACCTGCCCTTCCTGTGCGAAATGCTGTGAAAACTATTGTTGATTTCAATTTATCACTAACGGGAAAATGTTACAAGGGGACTGTTTTTGTTATCAATGCTGGACAAAATAATGCCGTCTGTATTTCGTAGTTTTTCTCCTGTCAGAAGCCGCCGGAAGGCAGTGGTTTCAGGCGGCAGTAAGCTCCGCATCGTCCCTGAAGACAGCCTCATGGCATCCAGTGCATATTATTGACGATTTGCTATTTATATATGGAATAACAGGGTATATATGTTATGCATAATGCCGGACTGCCGGCGGTTTGCTGCAGGTCACTAGAGCCTGGCACTGACGCACGTTTTCTGATGATTACCCGGCGGTGCATTACGGACACCCGGACTATTCTTGCAATCAGCCCGAAAGCAGCAGGCAGATGCCGGGGCTTTGCCGCGGGCCGGTTTTTCTGCTGCCCGTGGTTTACAGAACATCGCGTTTTGAGCTGTTCGTATGTTCTGACCGTTACGATATGAGGAAGAAGAACTTCAGCGTGCAGCTGCATATTCTGTGAATCCTGTAAAGGATTGATAAATTTTAGATTAGTGATATAATATTGGATATTCTGCGATGCATTAAATAAGCAAGTGAAAAATGGACGGTTCTTTCGACACACGGGTGTAAACATTTCAGCGGCTGTATTGTTGCGGTTTTTTCTGCATAATCAGCTGAAGAAGATGTGCATTTTCAAAGGTTTTGTCCGGTGTATCAGAAGAACCGTTTTCGCGCCGCAGCAGGGTAACGGAGGTGACTGCGTTGAAGCACAGAGATTATAATAAGCAGTCGGATTTTGTTTGTTCATTTACGGGCTGGAGCAACAGGATCGAAGGCGTCAGCAGACGTGATGAAATATCGGAATTGAATATACCGCCCGAGATAAACGGAAGGCCGGTTACCGAAATTGGTGAAAACGCGTTTGCGGACATGACGACTCTCAAATGGGCGAAGCTGCCTGACAGCGTCGAGACGGTGAGAAACGGCGCGTTCAGGAACTGTACGGCTCTCGATGAAGTCTGGCTCGGATCGGGCCTGACAAAGCTTGGCGCGTTTGCGTTCAGCGGGTGCAGCAGCCTCAGGATAGTGACGATATCAGATCACATGAAGAGGTTCGAGATAAACAGCTTCAAGGGATGCAAAAATCTTAAATGCATCAGAGTCGTCAGCGATCCAGGCAGGATCAGAAACTTTCAGGTAGCGGCCGACAACGACGAGTCCACATGGATGTTTGTTAACGCTGTAACAAGGGCGGCTGATCCGCGCTCGGCAAGTATGGATATGTATGACTCTGCTTTTCTTGAACTGCAGGACGAGGACGCTATTTACAGGATTTCTGTGCAGAGGCTCAGCAATCCTGTCGATCTTATGCCGGACATGGAGATGGTTTACAGATCACGGCTCAGGAACATGGTCAAGAGTGTCATACTGAGAGACCGCGTCGACATGCTGACGTCGATAGGCGAGCTCGACTGCATAGACACAGGTTCGCTCGATTACTACATAGATATCGCGAGCCGCATCGGAGGCGGATGCATTGCGTATCTGCTCGAGCATCAGTACAGAAAATCCAGGATAGGCAACAGAGATTATTCGCTGTAGGATACTGGAGGGAAACGGTGAAATTATGGCAGAATTACCAGTAAAGGACGGAGAACAGCTGACGAGAGCTGAGATGCGCGAGCAGGACAGCCGTGAAGATGCCATGGACACGGCACGCAGGATCGCGCTTCAGATATTGACGCTGACGAGGAACGGACTGTTTGTTCAGCTCAGGTTCATGGACGTGGCTCTCTGCCAGTTCGTGTACGTGAGCGCAGATCAGACGGATCTGCCGTTTGAAATTAAAAAGGTCGCGACAACAGGAGAACATCTGATATTCGATCCGCGGTACATAATTCAGCAGTATATGCGCGAAAAGAAGTCTCTGTCGCGCGATTATCTGCACATGGTACTTCACTGCATTTTCAGACACCCGTTCGTGTCGACGAACATGAACAGAGAGTACTGGGATCTGGCGGCGGACATCGCAGCGGAGGCGACGATATGCGATCTTGAGCTCAATCAGACAGAGGTGCAGAATGCGACGGAGATCAGCTATGAGATTGAGCGGATCAGAGGATTCGTGACACAGATGAATGCTGAGCACATCTACAGATTTCTGCTCACGGGCGACATTTCGGCGAGAGATATTAACAGATGGGAAAAACTTTTCTGCCGCGACGAGCACGATATCTGGTGGGAAGCGGCGCGGCGCATAGAAGAAGAAAATAAGAAAAAGGCTGAGGAAGAAGCTGAACAGGATGAAGGCGAAGAGCCTGAACAGCAGGATGATGAAAACCTGGAGAATTCGGAGGAAGATCAGGAGAAGAATCCTGATGCAGAGGATTCTGACGAAAATCCTGACGAATCTGATGAAGAGAGTGACGAGGGCGATGAAAAGGACGGCACCGGCGAATCTGAAGACGAAGACCAGGAGAACGGTGATGATTCTGAGTCTGATGAGTCTGACGCGGCTGACGACGAGTCAGATGATGAAGGTGATCAGGATGACAGTCAGGACAATAACGGAGATGAGGATTCAGAAGAGCCTCCTTATGACGAGTTTGAGGACGAATATGTGAGCTCGCCGGGCGGAGACAACGAGAATTCTGACGAGCCGTCTCAGGGAGATCCCGATTCCGATACGCGTGAGTCTGAGGACGAGAGCAGCGGTGAAGGCGAAGGCGGCGGAAATCCTGGCGAAGAACCGGAGCAGACTGATGAAGAAGGCGCCGACAGAGACAACGATACATCGACTGACGGACTCGAAGGCAGCGACGATGGTCACAAACCGGACAAAGACAATAAGAACGACAAAGCAGGCGAGCTCGGCGGACAGACAGACGAGGGTGTGCCTGACGACAGCGAGAATCCGTTTGGGGATCAGAGCCAGGAAGGAAACGCAGATCCGGGTGACGGCTCAGGCGGCATTCAGAAAAACGAAGGCTCAAAGAGCGGCGAGCACAGCGCCGGTTCAGGCGGTGGCGGCGAAGGAAAACAGGCCGCATGGCAGCACGAAGGCGGCTCTGAACGCAGGAGCGACGGCGAGCGCGATATGAATGACATGAGGAAGCTCGACGGCTCCGCCGACATGAATTCCGAACAGCAGAATATCAGCGGCGACGATCAGAAGCAGGAGGCAAAGCCTGAACAGGGCACTGCGGACAGCGGCGAAGAACCGCCGGCTGACAAGCAGCCTTCTTTCATGCACAATGGCGACGAGCAGGAAGAACTGGAAAACAAGTGGAAGGAAATCAGCGAACGCATGCTCGTTGACCTCGAAACGTCATCTAAAGAATGGGGCGACAAGTCAGATGCGATGGTCCAGAACCTCAGGAAGATAAACCGTGACAAGTATGATTACCAGACTTTCCTGCAGAAATTCTCGACTATGCGTGAGGATATACAGATAAATGATGATGAGTTCGACTACATCTATTACACATACGGACTCGAGCATTATCACGACATGCCTCTCATTGAGCCTCTCGAATACAAAGAAGTCAAAAAGGTCAGAGATTTCGTTATTGCGATAGATACGTCCGGCTCCTGCGCCGGCGAAGTCGTTCAGAAATTCCTGGACAAGACGTACTCGATATTCAGTCAGCAGGAAAACTTTTTCAGAAAGATAAACCTGCACATCATCCAGTGCGATGCAGCGATTCAGAGCGATGTAAAGATCACGAACAAACAGGAATTTGCTGACTACATGAAAGATCTGGAATTCAGAGGGTTCGGAGGCACGGATTTCAGACCTGTCTTCGAATATGTCAACCAGCTCATAGAACACAACGAGTTCGACGACCTCAAGGGTCTCATATATTTCACGGACGGCAACGGGATCTATCCTAAAAAGAGGCCGCCTTACGAAACAGCGTTCGTATTCGTCGATGACGATGAATTCGATTACGAGGTGCCTTCCTGGGCGATGAAGCTTGTGCTTGAGACGAGCGATATCACAGAGGAAGTTCTCATATAAAATGCTGAAAGTCGGATTACTAATTCACCAGGGTCAGGTCCGCTGACGTTGATGCGATTGCGCAGAGCTTCATGGCGATGTCATTATTTTTGTATGACCGCGGAGCGGTCGGAAAGCGGCGGAACGGGTCCGGAAAAACCGAAAGGACTGAATTTATGAATATTAAAGAAGCAAAAGAGGAAATACAGCGTGCGGTAACCTCATATCTCATGAAGGACGAGTTCGGCGACTATGTCATCAGCCGCGTAAGGCAGCGCCCGATTCTGCTGATCGGCGATCCGGGCATCGGAAAGACGGCGATCATGGAGCAGATCGCCGAAGATCTTGGAATCGGGCTTGTCTCATACTCCATGACTCATCACACACGTCAGAGCGCGATAGGACTGCCGAAGATAGAACAGAAAGTCTACGGCGGAAAGGAATACAGCGTTTCAGAGTACACGATGAGTGAGATCATTGCTTCGGTTTACGATAAAATCGAGGAGACGGGACTGCACGAGGGCATACTTTTCCTCGATGAAATCAACTGCGTGTCTGAAACTCTTGCTCCGGCGATGTTGCAGTTCCTGCAGTACAAGACGTTCGGCAAGCATGAAGTTCCTGACGGCTGGGTAATCTGCACAGCCGGAAATCCGCCTGAGGCAAACAAGTCGGTAAGGGAATTCGACATCGTTACGCTCGACCGTGTAAAAAAGATCGTCGTCGAGCCTGATGTCGACGTCTGGAAGGAATACGCGTACAAGCATGAAGTTCATCCGGCCATAATATCTTATCTCGAGATCAAGAAAAAAGACTTTTACAGGATTGAGACTACTGTAGACGGAGTGGAGTTTGTGACTGCCAGAGGCTGGGAAGATTTGTCGACGATGATCAAGCTCTATGAGAAACAGGGCTACGAAGTCGATGAAAAGCTGATAGGCCAGTACCTGCAGCACGCCAAGGTTGCCAAGGATTTCGCAATTTATTATGATCTCTATAACAAATACAAGTCTGATTACCAGATTCAGAATATCCTCGACGGTACATATCCTGAGGAGATCGCCGAGAGAGCAAAGAAAGCGAAGTTTGACGAGAGGCTCACGCTCATAAGTCTGATGCTCGAGGCCGTAAGCTACAGAGTCAAGGAAGACGTGGAGACGGAAGATTATATAACAGAGCTTCACACACTGCTTGTCGAAGTCAAGAAAGTCTGCTCGCTCGCGGATCCACGGATGGAAAATATTGATACTATTCTCGGAAAGTACATCGTGCAGAGATCATCCGATTACCAGGAAAAGAAGCGCTCATCTGTGCTCCCGCGCGACAGGGAGATTGTGCTCCGCAAGGTTATCATCAAGCTTGAGGATTACAGGAACAGGCTCAGAGAATCAGGCATTACAGATCTGACGGAGGGCTTCGAGTTTATAAAAAATGACTTTGCCGGCGATGTTGCCTATATGAAGGCTCATATAGGGAGCACTCAGGAACAGCTCGACAACATGTTTACTTTTATAGAGGACGTGTTCGGAAACGGTCAGGAGATGCTGGTCGCTGTCACGGAGCTCACTGTAAATTATTATTCGGCGAACTTCATCAGCAGATACGGATGTGACAAGTATTTTGAGCACAACAAGGAGCTGCTCGTATATGAGAGACAGCAGGAACTTCTCTCGGAGATAATGCTCTTGAACGACAGAGAAGACATAGATCTGACGATCTGACCGTGACATCGGATGGATATCAGGGACGGTTCTTTTTAACCAGGAATTGCATCGGCATGATGGGACGTGGACAAAATGAACCGTTCCTTTTATATTGCCTTTTATCTTAAATTTGATTTAATTGCAATTCATTTGCAGATGATATGAATCAGTCAGATTAATTGCAGTTTATGATTGCAGGCTTTTGTGTTAAAATATATTGTAAATTTGTTGACTTATTATGTTTTTTGATTATATTTTATACGCTGCGGTGCGCAGGCGCTGCTGCATTAATAGTTTTTATTATTAAATTTTCCACGGGACAGGAGCATACGATGCCAGGCAGAAAAAAGCTAAGCATAGAGATAGGGCCGGATATAATAAGGGCGGCCGAGATCACGTGCAGAAGAAAAGAAATTGACGTTAATAATGTGCTGGAGATAAAAACGCCGTCGGAATGTTTCAGAGACGGATATATCCTGAATCCGGACCGACTGGGAGAAATTCTCAGCATGCAGCTGGCTGCGGCCGGGATAAACACAAAGGACACTGTATTTTCAGTGACTTCAGATGAAATACTCGTCGGCGACGCTGATATTGCGAGAGGAAACAGGCGCTCCATGGAGGAAGCCGTTATAAGCTCAGCATGTGAGCTGTTCGGGCTGGCGCCGTCATCAGAAAGTTCAGACGGAGAGAAAGCTGACGATTCCGGCGGAGATGAAGCCGGCAGTGAAGATAATGACAGTGTCCAGGACAATGGAGCAGACGGCCGCACGCCCGATGACGATTACGATGGCAGCGGTTCCGGAGCAGTAAGCATAGACAGCTACTGTGTTTCATATAAGGCCGCAGAGGAAAGCGAGGACGGCACAAGCGACAGAGTCATCATATTCGCTGCGCCCACAGCGCTCATAGATACATACAGGCTTCTCGCAGAGAGAGCGCAGCTCGTTTTTGAGGCCGCTGACTGCTCAATGAATTCCGCTTACCAGTGGATGAAGCGTGCGTTTGGACACGAGGCTGTGATGCTCGTCAGGCTTGACGATAACGAGAGCGCTGCCGCTATCATGACAGACGAAGTGCTGCGGGGACACTATGTGCTGAGCACTTCGGCAGCCGATTTACTTCGCGCTGTCGATGAGTTCAACGCCATGTCTGATTTTGAGGGTACTGACGATTTCCATGACGGCATGTCAGACAGCGACAATCTCGTCATCAGGGCGTCGTATCCGCTTACCGAAGAACTCAAACAGATCGTGCAGTCTTTCCTGGCGAATAATCAGTCTGAATATCTCGATAAAATAATAATCGCCGGCGAGGGAGAAGGAATGCTTGCGCTCGCGCAGCAGATACAAAAACAGATCGGCATTCCAACGATGACTCTCGAAGATCTGCCGGACGGCGCTTTCGTAAAGAACATTGAACCGTTCGGAGAACTGGATCCGGGCAGATTCATCAATGTCGTCGGAGCTGTAATAGATCCGCTCGATTTCGCGACGGCGGCTGCGGGAGGAATCATGCATGGCGTAAAGCAGGAGCTTGTCCGCAAGATAGTGATCGGGGTTCTGGCTGCACTAATCATAATCATGGCTGTCACGGGTGTGCGCTATATGCTGCTAAGATCTCACAGCAGCGAGTTGAACACGCAGCTTGGAAATGTTAAATATATCGAAGATATTTACAATCAGTATAAAGACGCAGAGAACAAGAACAGCGAAGTCAGCGCGATCGATAAGTCGACGCAGCAGAAGAACGAACTCCTGAGCCAGCTCTACTCAGACCTTGAGTCAAAGATGCCGACGCAGGCCAAGATCACGTCGATGAATTCGTCTGATGATCTCGTCACGTTCAGCATAACGGCTCCGACAAAGGAGACTGCAGCTGAAATGATACTTCAGCTCAGACAATTCGACTATCTCGATGACATAAGCGTTTCAGAGCTCACAGACACAACAAATGCGTCTGGAAAAGAGGCTGTTGAATTCACTGTCTCGGCGACGCTAACAGGTGATTCGTCAAAGGACTACTCGCTGTCGGACGGCGCTAATGATGATGGTCTCAGCGATAGCGGAAAAGTTATTTCACTGACAGGAAATTAAAAGGGGGCATCAGGAATGGCACTTTTCGGGAAGAAAAACAACGATGAAATGACAGGCCTTGCGATGCCTGCAAATGATAACAGCATCACAGCACCGGCGCAGGAAGAGGCAGTGTCCAAATCCGATACGCCGCCCGCTTCGTCAGGTCTGAGTACAGTGCTCATAATCGGGATAATTCTGGCGGTCGTGCTCGCGTCGCTTATGGGATTCATGATTTACAAAACTCACGAGCTTGCTGTTTCGAACACTAAGCTCGAGAACAGGATAGACAGGGACAAGAAGCTGCAGAAGTCGGAGAGCGATTATGAGACTCAGACAGATGAGCTTAACACTGAAACAGAAAATATAATCGACAAATACGGAGCAGGAAATACTCCGGAAAAGACGATCATGTTCCTCGTAAATCTCTCATCGACGTCCGGCATTTCGGTAAATTCAGTCGAGTTTGGCGATGAGGAAAACGTTACTGTTGATGCAAATGGAAACAAGCTCAAGGGAGCGGCGAAAGCTCCTGATCCTACGAAGCAAGAGGACACTTCGGATTCATCTTCGTCAGACAGTGCGGCTTCATCTGCGGGGGGAACGTCGCAGAACGGCGGCAGCTCCGCTGACAGCAGTGCCGATGCAAAAAAAGGCTCTTCATCTTCTGACAGTTCATCAGACAGCAATAAATATTACCTTTACAAGTATCCTGTGACTATTTCGTATACCGGAACATATTCGCAGCTCAAGTCTGCCGTTAAATTTATCGAGGATTACGGCGAGCGTATGACGATAAACGATATCACATCTACGTATGATGAGACTACCGGCCGCATCACAGGTACTATCACGCTCAACATGTACACTCTGACAGGTACCGAGAAGCAGTACTCGGATCCGAACGTTTCGGGAAGCCTCGGAAATGCTGATATTTTCGGTTAAAGAAGTGAAAGGTTTTTCTGCACCCGGACTGGAGGCAGCGGATGGAAAATAAACCGGACAGCAAACTGAATAATACGAATGAGGACATGAGCCGTGACGTAAAGAATTGTGCGGAGGCTAAGGAATGCTCGAATGTGCAGACAGAGGCGCGGCAGCGCGGTGGAGCAGCCGGTTCGGATAATATCGCAAACGGAGACGATATCGGATTTTCAACTAATAAAGCGGGCCATGAGCCTGAGAATGCGGTTGCGTCTGACGGCACAGTCGCAGCAAAAACAAGGCATTTGCGTGCTGGAGCTGTAGCAGCATTGATCATCGTTACCGCACTGATCGTCACATTGATCGCAGGGTCGATCGTGATGTCAGGCAGAAGGACGTCGGCAGCCGAAAAAAACAAGGCTGACAGGTTTGCACAGTCTCTCGCCGCTACACTGAGCAAAAAAGGAC
>CADBRA010000026.1 GCA_902796965.1 uncultured Eubacteriales bacterium
TCTTTACACCGGTAAAATCGATCTTTTCGTTCGGGGTAAAGAACCCGGACTGATCAGAAACAGCCTCGGAACTCTTTTCTTCGCCGACCTTTTCGTCCGCATGTGCTTCATTGTTTTCAGCCTTGAGGGACTTGAGTGTCGGGAAGAGCAGAACGTCTCTTATGGCAGCGCTGTCAGTCATGAGCATTACCATGCGGTCTATTCCGAACCCTATGCCACCCGTCGGCGGCATACCGATCTCAAGTGCGTTCAGGAAATCTTCGTCTGTATGATTTGCTTCATCGTCGCCCGCCGCAAGACGTCTCTCTTCTTCTTTAAAACGCTCGCGCTGATCGATCGGATCATTTAACTCCGAATATGCATTCGCAAGCTCCCAGCCGTTCATAAACAGCTCAAATCTCTCGACGTGTTCAGGATCATCCGGCTTTTTCTTTGTCAGCGGAGATATCTCGATAGGATGCTCTGTGATAAATGTCGGCTGTATGAGGTTTTTCTCTACGAATTCATCGAAGAACAGATTCAGAATATCTCCTTTTTCGTGGCGCTGCTCGTACTCTATGCCCTTGCTGTCAGCCGCCGCTCGGGCTTCTTCGAGTGTTTTGATTTCAGAGAAATCGACACCCGAATATTTCTTTACAGCTTCTGTCATCGTCATCTGCTCAAACGGTTTTCCGAGATCTATTTCCTTATCTCCGTATCTGAGCA
The DNA here is from genome assembly GCA_902796965.1 of uncultured Eubacteriales bacterium. Lineage (GTDB taxonomy): Bacteria > Bacillota > Clostridia > Peptostreptococcales > Anaerovoracaceae > RUG708. Next base: position 706 of record CADBRA010000026.1, read on the forward strand.
GCGTCGTTCCCAGCACTTCCTGCGCAACATAGCGGTAAAGGCTCTCTGACAGTTCCATCATGCCGTGAAAATCTGTGTATGCCTGATAAAGCTCCATGAGTGTGAATTCAGGATTATGCTTAGGGTCAAGACCTTCATTTCTGAATACTCTGCCTATCTCGAACACGCGTTCAAATCCGCCGACTATGAGTCTCTTAAGGTAGAGCTCGAGCGATATGCGCAGCCGGAAATCCTCATCAAGAGAATTAAAATGAGTTTCGAAAGGACGCGCGGCGGCTCCGCCGGCGTTGGCAACGAGTATAGGAGTCTCTACTTCCATGAAATCTCTTGCCGCGAGGAATTTTCTGATAGCAGTGAGAATCTGAGAACGCTTTTTAAAAGTGTCTCTCACTTCCGGATTCATGATCAGGTCTACGTATCTCTGACGGTATCTGAGGTCTGTATCCTGAAGTCCGTGGAATTTTTCAGGGAGCACCTGTATCGATTTTGAAAGGAGTACAAGCTCGCTGACTCTGACTGTTATTTCGCCGGTCTTGGTCTTGAAAACCTCTCCATTAACGCCTACGATATCGCCGACATCGTACTTCTTAAATAACGCGTATTCATCAGCTCCGAGATTGTCTCTTGATACGAAGCACTGAATCCTGCCGTCTCGGTCAAGCAGATCGATAAACGAAGCCTTGCCCATGACCCTTTTCGACATGATCCTTCCGGCAATGCTGACATGCTGATTCTCAAACTTCTCATAATTTTCCTTGATTTCAGCACTTCTCTGCTCCTGATCCCACTTTGTTATTTTGAACGGATCGCGTCCGGCCTCCTGAAGCTCCGCCAGCTTCTTTCTTCTTATGATGCGCTGTTCGCTGAGGCCCTCTTCTCCGCCTGCATTCTTCCTGTTTTCTGCCATAGTTTCTTTCCTGTCCTGATTTGTATTCTGTCTATTCTCTGGTAATATCGAGCACCTTGAGGTGAATGATCTTGTCAGGAATCTCGATTTCAGCCGTCTCGCCGAGCCTTGTGCCCCTGAGACCTCTTCCTACTGGTGATTCATTTGAAATCAGACCATTTAACGGATCAGATTCGTTTGATCCCACGATTTTATATGTACTTTCTTCGCCTGTTTCAACGTTGAGTACTCTTACAGTATGACCGAGGTTGACTCTGTCAGCCTGGATCTCAGACTCATCGATGATCTTGGCGTTCTTGATCATATTTTCCAGTTTATATATACGCTCTTCATTCTCAGCCTGAGCGTTTTTAGCGGCATCGTAGTCAGCGTTTTCCGACAGGTCGCCCTGCGCGATAGCTTCGCCGAGCTGAGCCGCGATTTCCTTTCTCTTGACAGCAGTCAGTTCTTCAAGTTCTGCGACCAGTTTGTCGTATCCCTCTCTGGTAATAAGCTTTTCTTCTGAATTAGCCATTCTCACGATTCCTTTCATTTTCTGTCTGCACAAAGCAGATCGAGCGCTCTGTATATTTCTTCAGCTGTTTCCAGCGTGTTTATCGTTCTCCGTATGCTGACTGCGCCTCTTATGCCTTTGACGTACCATCCTATATGCTTTCTCATGCATCTTACGGCTACATATTCGCCCTTTTCCGATAGCAGCAGGTTAAAATGATCTCTGATGACTGCAGCGCGCTCCTCGATGGAAGGAACATAATCCTTTCCCTCGATCATCGATTTGAATATCCACGGATTTCCGAGCGCACCTCTTGCAATCATGACCATGTCGCATCCGGTCTCTCTGAACATCGTTTCAGCGTCGGCCGTACAAAATATATCGCCGTTTCCGATGACGGGAATCGACACAGCCTCTTTTACCTGCCTTATTACATCTCTGTCGGCTCTGCCGCTGTACATCTGATCTCGCGTTCTTCCGTGGACTGCGACTGCTGCTGCGCCCGCGTCTTCGAGGCGTTTCGCCACTTCAACAGCATTGATATGCTCTCTGTCCCAGCCGATTCTTATCTTTGCAGTCACCGGCTTTGACGAATGTTTAACAGCGGCACGCATCACTTTCTCTGCAAGCTCAGGATCTTTGAGCAGCGCAGATCCATCGCCGTTTTTCACTATTTTCTGGACCGGGCAGCCCATGTTTATGTCGAGCATGCAGTTTTCACGATTCGAAAGCTCTTCTGCTGCATAAGCTATCATGTCCGGCTCGGATCCGAAAATCTGAAATACGACAGGCTTCTCACCGTCATGTGTGTTAAGCAGACGGCGTGTTTCACCATCGTTATAGTACATGCCTTTGGCGCTTACCATCTCCGAATAAACGGCACCTGCGCCAAATCTGCTGCAGATGCGTCTGTAGGGGGAATCGGTGACTCCGGCGAGCGGAGCCAGAAAGTACGGATTGCCGAACTTGAGTCCGGCTATCTCGCACTCGCCCCTGCTCACATCAGTCTTCCCTGTATTAGCACTTGTATCTGTATTTCCCTCTGTCACAGTATTCTCCGTCATATGCGGAGCGCTTTAAGCTCTATGCTCTCGCTGCTCTCGCGGCTCCTGCGGCTGAAATTGTTGCGGTTTTTCTCGTATATAAACTGCAGTCCCTCGAGTGTGAGAAGTCTATCGACCTTGTCTATCGATTTGGCGCCTCTCGAAACCATGGTCGCAAGACCGCCGGTCGCAATAACCTGAATCGGTTTTTCAGACTTCGCATATTTTTCTTTGTACTCTTCCTTCATCTTGTTTACGATGAAATCCACGACACCCATGTGGCCGTACACGAGACCAGCCTGCATGCTCTCTATCGTGTTGCGGCAGATAACGTGACCCGGCTCGAGGAGCTCTACTCTCGGCAGTTTGGCTGTCTTTTCGAACAAAGCGTCAGATGAAATCACCAGACCCGGCGCTATAGTGCCGCCCAGATACTCGCAGTTCTCCGATATGCAGCAGAATGTCGTAGCTGTGCCGAAATCTATGACTATGAGCGGGCCGCCGTACTTGTGGTACGCGGCCACCGCGTTCACGATTCTGTCAGCTCCCACCTGCTTCGGGTTGTCGTACTTTATGATCATTCCGGTCTTTATACCTGGCCCGACTTCGATAGCTCTGATGTTGAAATACTTGATCGCCAGATGCTGAAGTGTATACGAAATCGACGGAACTACCGTCGAAATAATTACATCATCTACGTCACTGATCTTGAGCCCATTGTACATGAACAGCTCATTTATGATCATTCCGTATTCGTCTGCGCTCTTTTCCTTGTCAGTTGCGAGTCTCCAGCTCTGGATAAGATTTTTTCCGTCGAACACACCGAGCACTATATTGGTATTTCCGACATCGAATGCCATTAACATGAGTTCCTCCCCGGTAGCTGTGGCCTCTGTTGACCTGAGCTTCCGTTCTTTATTAAACTAATTTTTATCAATGATCAGCGGGCGTCATTGCTGCCATCTCCGCTGTCTTTGTCTGAACTGCCGCTGCCATTGTTCAGGCTGCTGCCTGTATCCGGTCCGCTGCTGTCTCCGCTTACGCCTGTTGTGCCGCTGCTGCCGCCGTTTTTATGTTTGAATATGACATCGTCAGGGTTGAGTTCTTTAATCATCTGCATGAACTCATCCTGCTCCGCCATCTGCTGCCTGCGCTTTTCTTCTTCAGCAGCTTCCTCTTCTTTTTCTCTCTTCTTCTGCGCAGCTATCCTCTTGCGCATCTTTTCTGCCTTTTCATGGACCTCGTTTACGACTTCATCCTTGGTTCTCGTACCTGTAAACAGGTCTTCGAACTGTTCAGCGTCGAGAGTCTCAACCTCGAGCAGCGTCTCAGCGACGAGATGCAGTTTGTCCATGTTATCTGTCAGAAGAGTTTCAGCCCTGGCATAAGCTTCGTCTATAAGACGTTTTACTTCACTGTCGATAAGAGCCGCTGTGGCTTCAGAATACTCCTTTTTCTCGGCAAAGTCCTTGCCGATGAATACTTCCTGTGACCCGCTGTAGTTAATCGCTCCCACTTTTTCGCTCATGCCGTATCTTGTAACCATGTTTCTGGCTATTTCTGTGGCTCTCTGAATGTCGTTGCTGGCACCCGTGCTTATATCGCCGAGTACGAGCTGTTCTGCAACACGTCCGCCGAGCAGATGAACGAGGGAATCTTTCATACGCGTCTTTGATTCGAATGATCTGTCTTCTTCTGGCAGGAACATAGTCATACCACCGGCCATTCCGTGAGGAACGATCGTGATCTGATGAACAGGATCCGAATTAGGCAGGCATCTGATGAGCACAGCGTGACCTGCTTCATGGAATGCTGTCAGCCTGCGCTCAGGCTCTGTGACCTTGCGGCTCTTTTTCGCCGGTCCTGCCATAACCTTTGTTATGGCTTCCTCCATCTCATCCATGCCGATTGTCTTGCCTCCGCGTCTTACTGTAAGCAGAGAAGCCTCGTTGAGGATATTTTCGATGTCAGCAGGCGAAAATCCCGGAGTCATGCGCGCGAGCACGCCCAGATCCACATCATCGCCGAGAGGCTTGTTCTTTGAATGAACCCTGAAGACTTCCTCTCTTCCTGTCACATCAGGCAGACCTATCGTGATCTGTCTGTCAAATCTTCCCGGTCTGAGAAGCGCCGGATCAAGTACATCAGGTCTGTTAGTCGCAGCGAACACTATGACGCCTTCGTTTACTCCGAATCCGTCCATCTCTACGAGCATCTGGTTAAGCGTCTGCTCTCTTTCGTCGTGGCCACCGCCCAGGCCTGCGCCTCTGCGTCTGCCGACTGCATCTATTTCATCTATGAATATAATACTCGGCGCGTTTTTCTTTGCCTGATCAAACAGGTCTCTTACACGTGAAGCGCCGACTCCGACGAACATTTCAACAAAATCCGAACCTGATATGCTGAAAAACGGAACTCCCGCCTCGCCGGCTACAGCTCTTGTAACGTATGTCTTACCGGTGCCCGGAGGGCCTACGAGAAGAACGCCCTTAGGTATGCGCGCACCCATTCTCGTGTACTTTCCAGGCCTCTGCAGGAAGTCAACTATCTCCTGCAGTTCTTCCTTTTCTTCTTTTAATCCGGCTACGTCGTCAAATGTAACCTTGTTTTCATCCTTGCTGACCATGTGAGCCTTGCTCTTGCCGAATGACATTGCGCGGCCCGTTCCGCCCTGACTCGAATTCATGAAGAATATCCAGAGTCCTACAAATATGACGATAGTCAGAAGATACGGCAGCATACTGATATACCACGGTGTCGTCTGCGGCCTCGTGCTCTCAACAGTGAGCGAGCCGTCCTCGACCTGCGGCATGATATACTTGTCGTTTATCGACATAAGCTGGATGCTCGACGGTGAGTATGCGTGAATGACCGTACCGTCCTTCAGCGTCCCTGTCATGCTCGTATCTTTTATTTCCAGTTTTTTGATGTTTTCATCTGAAAGCTCACTTACGAACTTTGTAAAAGTTACCTCTTTGACGTCTGTATGAGATTGACCCTGTGTGTAGAGGAGCGCCATCCCGATGACAAAGATGAATATGGCTGCGTAAATGAGCGCCGTTCTGTACCATTTTCTGTTCTTCACAACGACCTCCTGTCGCGGCAGTTTTATGGTGTATGTCTGCAGCTGATTGATTCATTATTTATGTATGTGAACTGCCGCTTACCTGAAAGTAAGCGGCTTCTATAAGATGCTTACACGCCTTAATTCAGGAAGTTTGATATTTAAGGCTTCCGCCTGCTGCCATGCAGCACTTATTCTCATAGGCGAGTTCACTTCACCTTTAGCGCATAGAGCATTAACGCTCACAACGTTACTTTTTGCCATTCATCCCGCGGTCTACAGGGCATGGGTTTTATGGCTGATGTTTTATAAATGCCGCAGAGAGCGCAGCGCTCCCCGAGACCGATTGAATACATATTCTATCATACCCTTTTATAATATTCAATTAACAACATATTCAACAATCAGTATCTTTTCCGTATTTTTGTCAGGCACGCAGTCCGCTCCTGCCTCTCCTCCGGCAAGTACGATACTGCCGCCCGCGGCAAGAAGTATGATCGATTCACGCATCTGTGCCGGTACTTTTCTGTCCGTGAAAAAGTCTTGTATCTTTTTCCTGCCGAGCATTCCGACCGGCCTGAATCTGTCTCCCGGGCGCCTGTTCCGGAAAACAGGCTGACCGAGTGCAACGAGTTTTCCAAAATCAAGCTCTGCATGAATATCTTCTGCATCGGGACGCTGCCGCCCTGCGCGGGCTCCGCCTGCATAGTCAGCGGAGCTGACGAGTGTCAGCTTTATTTCCGCAAAACCAGCTCTGACAGCTGCAGTTCCCGTCTTCTCGAGCTCTTCAACCGGAATTTCAACGGGTTCCTCGATCTTTCTAAGTTTCTCATCCTCACGCCTAAGAAACCATAGTTTTCCGTATGATCTTCTGACATAGCATCCGTCTGAAATATCAGCTTCGCGCGGTTCATCCGGCGAAAGCGCTATGTCCGACATGCGCTCGACGGCATCAGCTGTAAGATTATGGGAAGCTCCGATGCGTTCTGTTATCTCAGTCAGCACACGCTTCGCGAGGGCCGGGTGAAGATCTCCAAATCCGCTGAGTTCCAGAACCGATCTGACTGCATTCCAATGATGTTCTGCGTCCAGATATCTCAGCGCTTCGTTTCTAAGGAAATCGTCTGTCTCCTCAGCCTGCGCTGCAAGTCTCGTCAGCGCGTCGTCCAGCCTGGGGTTGAATTCAGCTCTCATATATGGCATCAGATTCAGTCTCAGTCTGTTCCGTGTATATACCGGTTTAAGGTTTGTGCTGTCGATGTGCGGCTCAAGACCGCGCTCCTTGCAGTATGCCTCTATATCGGAACGGTCTGTGTCGAGCAGCGGCCTGATCACGACACCGTCCTCTCTGATGTGTTCAATCCCGGTAAGCCCGTGAATGCCTGTGCCTCGAATGACTCTCATGAGCACAGTCTCCGCCTGATCGTTTCTGTTGTGGGCAACAGCGATGCGCTGAGCCCCGTATTTTTCTCTGAATATCTCAAATGTCATATATCTGAGACGGTGTCCTGTCTCTTCTTCGCCCGCGCCCTGCTCAGCAGCCATCTTTTTCACATCGTACCGCACAGCGTCAAACGTCGCTCCGAATTTTTCAGCTACATCCTTCGCGAACGCCTCATCGCCCATGCTCTCATCGCCTCTGAGCATATGATTAATGTGCACTGCGTGAATACTTTTTATGCCTAAAACAGGCCTGAGCTCTCTGAGTACGCTGAGAAGGCATACGGAATCAGGGCCGCCTGACAAGCCGATGACAACGCTGTCTCCGAAATTTATCATATTGTATTTTTTTATGCAGTCAGCGGCAGCTGACGCAAGCTGGCTTAGTTGACCGTTTTTCAATTTTTATTCTCCGATATGCGCCGCGGACACACTGCCGCCGTCTTTTATACCGAAGAACGACAGCGCGTTGCGGTATGTGAGTTCAGCGGTCTCTTCAAATGTCTTTCCCATATATTCTGCAGCTTTTTCTATCGTGTGGACGATGTACGACGAATCATTACGCTCGCCTCTGTGTGGGACAGGCGTCAGATACGGCGAATCTGTTTCGACCAGCAGACGATCTTCCGGAACAGCTGACAGCACCGCTTTTGCTTTCCTGTTCATGTTATATGTAATCGGACCTGCTACAGAAAGGAAACATCCTCTGTCTGTCAGCTGCCTGGCGAATTCCGCGCTGCCTGAAAAGCAGTGAAACAAGATCTTTATACTGTCAAATGCTTTTTCTTCCTGCAGTATTTTGAATACGTCGCCGTGAGCTTCTCTGTCGTGGATGATTATCGGCATGCCGAGCTTTTCAGCAAGACGGATCTGTTCTCTGAACCAGAACTGCTGCACGTCGTGAGGCGTGTCATCCCAGTGATAGTCAAGACCTATTTCGCCGATCGCCATCACCTTCGGCTGCTCAGTGAGAGTTTTGATCTCCTCAAGAAGATCGTAATTCATGTGCCGTGTCTCCTGAGGATAATATCCGACAGCCGCATAGATCCAGTCGTGCTCTGACGCCAGTCTTACTGCAGCTTTTGAGGTCTCTATGTCGACGCCAGGATTCAGTACATATTTTACACCAGCGTCTCTTATTTTTTTTAGTACTTCTGCTCTGTCGCCGTCAAATTCCTCAACGTCAAGGTGAGCATGAGAATCAAATATCATTTTTTTCCTTTCTCAAGAAAAAAAGCTGCCCAGTCGGGCAGCCCCTGTTATTATTTTACTCTGCTTCCATCAGGAGCATCGGCCGTTACGAATTCGTATCTTCCGTCGCTATCCGCGAAAAGAATCATTCCCTCGGAGCGCACGCCTCTCAGTTTTACAGGCTTGAGATTTGTGACTACGACAACTCTTTTCCCCTGCATTTCCTCAGGCGTGTGGCACGCGGCTACACCTGAAACAATCTGACGTGTCTCATCTCCTATCTTTACCTGCGAGACGAGAAGTTTATCAGCATTCGGATGTTTCTCGCACGAAACGATCTCGCCCACTTTTAGAAGCACCTTGTCAAAATCATCTATCGTGATCTCGGCCGGCTCTTCCGTTTTTTTATCTTCTACAGCAGCCTTTTTATCTTTGTTTCCGTCAAGGCTTCCGTCTTTTGCAGCCTTCGCCTTTGCTGCGGCTATCTGTTCAGCCTGTATCCTGTTGAGCTCTTTTATTTCCTTCTCAACATCAAGCCTCGGGAATATCGGTTTGCCGCGCTTTACCTTCTGTCCGTTCATGAGATCGAACTTCCTGGTCTCGTCCCATACGACAGGCTCGTCTGCAATACCCATCTGTTGTCTGATTTCCTCTGAGCTGTGATGGATGAACGGGTTCACGAGCACAGAAATTATCCGGATCGATTCAGCCAGATTGTGCATAACGGCGTCGAGTCTGGCTTTGTCAGCTTCATTTCTGGCTATCACCCACGGCTCCGTCTCATCTACGTATTTGTTTGTGCGCCTGATGAATTTCCAGATTTCCTCGAGAGCATTGTTGAAGCTGAACTTGTCCATATACTGCTCTACTCTGTCAGCCGTTGTCGTGCCCATCTCGATAAGACTGCCGTCAGGCCCTTCCTCAGGTCCCTTTGCCGGGACAACTCCGCCGCAGTACTTCTCTATCATAGCAACAGTTCTGCTGACGAGATTTCCGAGATCGTTGGCCAGATCGTAGTTGAGCCTGTTGAGCATAACTTCATTTGTATAGATTCCGTCCTGGCCGAAGGCGTATTCCCGGAGCAGGAAATACTTGAGCGCGTCTATTCCATATCTGTCTATCAGCTTTACAGGATCGACAACATTGCCCTTTGACTTCGACATCTTGCCGCCGTCGAGGAGAATCCATCCGTGTCCCATTACATGTTCAGGCAGAGGTTCACCGAGTGACATGAGGATCGCCGGCCATATTATCGAGTGGAAACGCACGATTTCTTTGCCTACAAGATGTATGCCTGGCCAGTACTTTTTATATTCCTCAGCGTCTTCATCAGGATATCCGAGCGTCGTTATGTAGTTAGTGAGCGCATCGAGCCAAACGTACATAACGTGATTGCTGTCTACGGGTACAGGGATACCCCAGTCAAATGACGATCTGGAAATATTGAGATCCTCGAGTCCCTGTTTTACGAAGCCTATCATCTCTTTTCTCGATGATTCAGGCTGTACAAAATCAGTATTTTCCAGGAGATCGAGTATTCTGTCCTGGTATTTTGAAAGTCTGAAGAAATATGCTTCTTCTTTCATCACCTTAAGCGGGCGTCCACAGTCAGGGCAGATTCCGTCAGGCGCCTGTGTTTTTGTCCAGTACGATTCGCACGGAACGCAATACATGCCCTCATACTGTCCTTTATATATGTCGCCTTTATCGTACATTTTCATGAAGATTTTCTGAACACGCTTAGTGTGGCGCGGCTCTGTCGTCCTTATGAAGTCGTCGTACGATATCTCCATTGTATCCCAGAGCTTCTTGATTCTGCCTACCACATCATCTACATATTCCTTAGGCGTGATTCCGTTTGCCTCTGCAATCTTCTGTATTTTCTCGCCGTGTTCATCAGTTCCTGTCTGAAATCTCACATCGTATCCCTGCAGCCTTTTAAAGCGCGCCATAGCGTCTGCCATTACTGTGCAGTACGTATGCCCGATGTGAAGATCAGCGCTCGGATAATATATCGGCGTAGTTATATAAAATGTCTTTTTTTCGTTTTCGGTATCTGCCATGCAGCATTCCTCCCCCTGCTGGATCCGACCTGTTATATTATTCGCTTACCGCGTTTGATTTAAGAACCTGAAGAGCCTTTCTTATCCTGACATCAGATTCTATAGCATCCATATGATCCTTTGTGAGTGCTTCTTTTACCTGTTCTACAGAAAGTCCGTATTCGATCGCCATCTGGCTGAGATACATTTCAATCGCCGGCTGCGTCGCTTCGAGGTGCTCAACCGCCGCAATCTCTTCGAGTACAAGTCTCGATTTTGCCCTCTCCATCGCCTGATCGTGGAAGTGTTCCTTTACTCTTTCGTCGTTCATTCCAGTCATGCTGTAGTACTGGTCAGGATTGATTCCATTCATCTGAAGAGTCGCCTTCCATCTGTTCACGAGATCAGTCACCTCACGTTCATACATGTCGTCAGGAACAGTGACCTCTGACTTCGCAACAACAGCATCGGCAAGCATGCCTTCATACTGATCCTCAACCTCGCGGTTCTTGAACATCTGAAGGCTGTCGAGAACTTCCTTCCTTACAGTCTCTCCTACTTCAGGATACTGCTGTTCAGAGATCTGCTTGATTTTGCACTTGAAAACAACCGCTTTGCCAGCGAGATCCTCTGCCGGATAATCTTCAGGGAACGTTACGTTTACGTCGATGTCCTGGCCGAGCTCAGCGCCGATAAGCTGATCCTCAAATCCCGGAATAAAAGTATTTGAGCCGATTTCGAGTGGATAGTCAGTGTCTGTACCTCCCTCAAACTGCTCGCCGTCGAGATATCCCGCAAAATCTATGGTCGCCACATCGCCTTCTTTTACAGGTCTGTCCGTGATTTCCACGCTTGTCGCGAATTTGCGCTGGCGGCTTCTGATTCCTTCCTGAAGTTCCTCTTCTGTAACAACGGCTTCCGGCTTTTTGATCTTAAGGCCCTTGTATTCTCCAAGCTTTACATATTCACCCATACTTATTTTCTCCTTTGATAATTTTTTTACGCCGCCAGATTCGTCCCATTTTTGGCGCTATTGTTTGAATTATACCATAATTAACCCTGTTTTACACATACAATGGAAAAACGATTGATTCACATGATTCTCTCAGGAAAATCAAACATCCCGTGACCGCTCCGCGGACATTATAAAGTTCTCCGCAAACACAGCAGCATGACTGACTGCAGATATTCTGCAATATTTACGAAAATATCAGCTTTAATGTCACCCCGGCAGCCCGAAACATAACGTCACATCTAATGCCGTAATGCCGGGCATCATTTCAGATCAGCAAAAAAGAAAAAGCAGCCGATGACCGCGGCTGCTTTAACAGAATAGAAAGTACCTTTGTCTATATTATGTTAAGAGTGAATAATCAGGGAGGTTTGGCTTTCCCGTCCCTTATTACACTATCTATTATATACAAAAAAATAAACGGTAATATGGACCAAAAAGGATACTTTTCGCTATTATTTACTGATTATGAACTACTCCGACTTATAGAAGTCGGAGCTTCCTGTTTCCACCACTACTGTGTTGGTTACGACAATACGTAACTAACGTTTGACACAATGTCCGCAGGCGTATGAGTTCGGGCTATTCCATCCCTACTATATATTTGTTTTGCTATGCTGATTTAGTAAGTATTCGTAATCCTCCGTTTAGGATATTGATGGCTGCGTTTTGATCGCGGCTGCTTGTAAGTTCACAATCACATTTCATCGTGCGGATTTGCAAGTTCTTCATCTCATGATGAATCTTGCCGCAACGATGACATATTTGCGATGATGGAAACCACTTATCTACTTTGACAAGATACTTATTCCTATCAGACAGCTTGTACTCAAGCATAGATAGAAACATCCCATATCCGTTATCAAGAGTGGCTTTCCCGTTGCCAAAACCGTGATTTTCCATAGACCGCATATTCAAAGTCTCCACACAAACAACATCATGCTGATTGGCTATCTCAGCAGATATTTTATGCAGGTTATCCAAACGCTGATGAGCGATGTGCCTATGAATCTTGTTTACCTTAAGCAGCTGTTTGAGATAATTATTTGACTTTTTCTCATGTTTTTTAGAACCTTGCAGAGGTGGGGATTTCTTGCTCACGGCGTGTTAAACCGCTTTAAGGCGATTTTTACTTTACTGATATTCCCGGGGATCCTAAAGCTGTCACTAAATGTCCCCATACGTTCTGGGGATTTCCCGCTTCCTTATCCCCGCTCTTCTCCTGCGGTATTCGGCGATCGCATCTGATTTCTTGTTGACGCCGAGCTTCTGGTAAGCGCTTGCCATGTGCTTTTTTACCGTCGAATGAGATATATAAAGTTTATCTGCTATCTGAGCCGCCGTCAGACCGTCACACACGAGGTCCATCACTTCTTTTTCCCTCACGCTGAGTTCAATTCGTTTGTTCCTGTTTCTGAAATTGTTTTTCGCGATTGTATACTGTCTTGCGAACTTCAGAACTTTTTCGGCAAACGGCGTGTTTATCTGTTCGAGCATCTGAATCAGCTCATATGTATTTTCTGAAATCGTCACGCAGATTCCATCCTTTTCAGCCATATCAAGAGCTTCTTTGAGCTCAGCTATTCCGGCAGATACGCCCTTTGTATGATAGAGTCCGATCGCTCTGAACACCTTGAATATCATCACCCCGTCGAGCGTCTGATGCTCATAGTAAACAGGTATCATCTTGTCGGCCAGCTTTATCAGCTCCTCGTAGTTTCCGTGCTCGCTGAAATACTTGCCTTTTATGACGTATGCACTGTTTCTGCCTATGGCCATGAACTTCGATGTTCCGTCGTCGCCCTTTATCCACGCCGGAACCATATCATATTTGCCCATGAAACTGAAAACGTATCCAAGTATGAATTCATAACAGCTGAGCATGACAGGAGAACCATTCTTTTCAACCTCCTGCATCATCTGCAGCATTATGTCATTTACCTCGCGCGGCTTGCTTTTAAAGAGAGCTATCCTGAGCAGCACGAACGACGCCGACAGGATAATATCGCACTGGTCTCTCATCCTGCCCTTGTAAATGGCTTTGTACGCAAGCATTTCTGCACTGTCAAAATCACCGGTCTTGAAGCAGTATTCAGAGTGCAGAAGGAATTCAAAGCCTGTTCCGCTCCCGTTCGCGATGTGGTTGTAGATCCAGAATTCGTCCTCAACGAGCTTTACCATATCCTTGAGTCCTCCCAGTTCTCTGTGATACAGAAACATGTTGAGCGGAATTCCGAACGTGATATTTGCATCCGAGGAATATATAGCCGATGATCCGCCGTCAAAATACTCGTATGCCCGCTCATAGCATCGGAACATTTCATTCAGATCGTTAAACGCCTTTATACTTTCTATCATTGATATTTCGCCTAATATCTGATTCCTGTTCACCAGATCAGGCGATTTATAAGGATCCGAATAATATTCCTTTGCCTGACGAAGCATCTCGGCACCGCGTTCTACACTTACAGTCGTACTAAATGAATATATATATGAAAGATATCCGAGCGGATTGGACAGTTTCGTTTCAAGAGGCATGTTCTCAAACGCCTTTATAATGACGTTAGGAGCGATGTTCATATATTTTGACGAGTTAGGCTCAGCCATAATAGACAGCACGTGATCGTAGTCGCCGCAACGTGAAAAGGCCCTTATCGCACCAATGCCGTCGTTCGACGCCATGCACCAAACTCCCTGTTTCTTGAAGATTTCGTTTTCATCGATATCAGACTTCCCGAATTCTTCATCAAGTACAGCTTTAAGAAGACTGTGGAAGCTGTACGTCCCGGTCTCCTCATCATACTTTGTGAAGCAGTAGCTCGAGTACATGTTCTGAATCACATATCTTATACGGTTGTCATCTGTGATCATCTCAGCCTGTTCTATTGAAAAATCAGGCAGACGCGACAGCATGAGAAGCGATCTCTGAGTCTGCAGATCGAAGTTGTCGTATATAGCCTTTCTCATGAGCTGAGATCCGTCAGGCATATTGCTGAGAGTCCCGTATGTACGGTAGTACATGAGAGCCATATAAAGGCCGGACGCCCATCCGTGAGTGTGATCCCACAGAATTTCAAGTTCATCAGCACTCAGAGGAGCGTCATTAAGCATGAAAAAGTTGCTGCACTGATTCTTCGTAAAGGCGAAATCTTTCTGATTGATTATCTTTGCATAATTTGTTGACAGCACCTGGCCGCTGTTTTCAGGGTATTCGCGTGAAATATACACTATGTGAAATTTTGGTATATTTCTCTCCGCAAGATGTTTTATAAGATTGTGATAATATTCGCTTCTGCAATAGTGTACATCATCCAGTATCAGTACGGTTTCTATTTCTATAGCTTCTTTTATGAAACTCTCAAGCCTGTCGAAATCATATTTGCTATACGGCATCCCGTATTCCATGAGCTTTCTGCCGAGCTCACGGTTTGATCGCTCGACAAGTCTGCTGAGACGCACCCAGAGCCACATGTCTTCAACCTGTTCCTGAGGAAAATAAAACCAGATATACTTAATCCTGCGTCTGTGCCGGATATATTCGTTGATCGTCGTGGATTTTCCGTAACCCATATCAGATATGACAAAGAAAAGCGGCGTTTCGAATATTCCCTCCAGTTTCTCTTTTATAGCGTCTCTGCGCAGTATTTTCAGGTCTGTAAGCTGATTGTACGATGATCTGTAAGCCATTTCCGATCCGCTCCTATTTGCCCTGCTGACTCAGTAATATTTTCTGTTACTTATTTTTGCTCAGATTCCTCAGTGTTTCCACGATTCTCTCCGATGCTCTCCCGTCACCGTAAGGATTAGAAGCTTCAGACATTCCGGCGTATGCATCCTTATCCGAGAGCAGCTCGGCTGCTGTATTGTAAATATTGTCTCTGTCGACACCAACAAGCTTCACAGTTCCCGCTTCAAGAGCCTCAGGACGCTCTGTCTCTTTGCGCACGACGAGAACAGGCTTGCCGAGTGACGGAGCTTCCTCCTGCATGCCGCCTGAATCAGTGATAATAAAGTATGATTTCGCCATGAGGTTTACGAACGGCTGATACTGCAGCGGATCTATAAGATGTATTCTCTCGTGTCCTCCCAGGATTCTGTTCGCTTCCTCTCTGACTTTTGGATTCAGGTGCACAGGATAAATGACTTCTACATCCTTGAAATCCTCAGCTATATCGCGGATAGCCGAGAATATGTGCTCCATGTATTCACCCAGATTTTCTCTTCTGTGGCATGTGACAGTTATGACTCTTCTGTTTTCAAAATCTATTTTCCTCAACGTATCGTCCGTGAATGCATAAGGTTTCCCCGCTACTTCGAGAAGCGCGTCTATGACAGTATTTCCTGTGATGACAATTTTGCTTATGTCTACCCCTTCTCTCAGGAGATTCTGCCTGTTTCTCTCAGTAGGAGCAAAATGGACTGCAGACAGATGTGATGTGAGTACGCGGTTCATCTCTTCAGGAAATGGAGAATACATATCGTATGTGCGCAGCCCTGCTTCGACGTGGCCGACAGGAATTTGCTGATAAAACGCTGCGAGGGCCGATGAAAATGTCGTGCTTGTATCGCCGTGTACCAGAACTATATCAGGCCTTTCCTTAACGAGAACCTCCTCCATGCCGCGTAGAACATTCGCCGTTATCATGCTCAGCGTCTGGTTAGGTTTCATAATGTTGAGGTCGTAGTCAGGAGTCAGTTCAAAAAGACTAAGCACCTGATCGAGCATCTCTCTGTGCTGTGCTGTAACGCAGAGAACTGACTCAAAATCAGGATCCCCGTTTAGTTTTTTTACGAGAGGCGCCATTTTAATTGCTTCAGGACGTGTCCCGAATACTGACATTACTTTCATCTATATCTCCTTACTCTTCAGTCTGTTTCTTTTCCGCAGCAGGCGCTGGTTCAGCTGCCTGTGCGCTTTGTTCTGCGTCAGCGGAGCTGACGTCATCGGACGAATTATGCTCGTTTTCTTTTGATTTATGGTTGAGCATTCCGATCTTTTCAGGCGGTATGCCTTCCTTCAGTATTTCCTTCATCGAATCTCTGTCAGCAATGAATACGCACGTGAGGACGGCCGCCACGAGGATCAGAACTATAGACTCGATGAACATGCGCTGAACCACGAGCACGGCAACCATACCCATGATCGCACTGATGCAGTACATGATAAGCACTGTCCTACGCTGCCCTATTCCAGTATTCATTATTCTATGATGCAGGTGTCCCTTGTCGGCTTCCATGATCGGGTAGCCGTTGACCCAGCGTCTGATTATCGCGAACGCCGTGTCGAAAATAGGAAGGCCGAGCACAAGGAACGGAACTATCGTCGCTATAAGCGTAGCGCCTTTTGTGGAGCCGAGTATTGAAACGGCAGCTATCATGAATCCGAGATACAGCGAGCCGCTGTCGCCCATGAATATCTTAGCTGGATGGAAGTTGTACGGCAGGAAGCCGATTGCTCCGCCTGAAACGGCGAACATAGCGAGCCCGACTTCGAACTGGCCGCTCAGGATCGCGGAGTACGCTATGCAGCCCGATGCGATCGCCGCGACGCCTGCCGCAAGACCGTCAAGACCATCTATGAGATTTATCGTATTCGTAATGCCAACGATCCATATTATCGTTATTATGAAACTCAGCCAGCTCGGAAAAAACAGATATGTATGCTGATTGAACGGATTCCTTACAAAATCGATCTGGATACCGCCTACATATATGACAATCGCGGACAGGATCTGAAGCGCAAGTTTCACCTTGGCAGGCAAACCCCTTATGTCGTCAGCCGCACCCACTGCATAAATGCACGCTCCTCCTATGATTATCGCTATGACCTTGGGATCGCTGTGAAGGAAAAGCGCAAGTGAAATCTCAGTGCCCAGAAACATCGATATCCCGCCGAATCTCGGCATAGGTTTCGTGTGCATGCGCCGTTTGTCGCGAGGCACATCCATCGCGCCTATTCTTGGTGCTATCTTTATCGCAAACGGCGTCACCACGCACGATATTGCGAACGAAAGCAGTATTATCATTAAATATTTCATATTAACAATATCTCCGGTTTCTTAAACTATTCTGCGCTGTGCTCGCCGAGCATTTCAACTCTGATCCCGGCTTCTTTGAGCATGTCAGCTGCCGCTCTGTCGGGATATCCTTCTTTTATAACTATACGTTCGACATCAGCGTTGATAAGCATCTTTGCGCACAGGATACACGGCTGATTCGTGCAGTAAAGAGTGCTGCCAGATATAGATACGCCGAGATACGCCGCCTGGACGATTGCATTCTGCTCAGCGTGGATTCCTCTGCAAAGCTCATGCCTTTCACCTGACGGAACTCCCAGCTGTTCTCTGAGACATCCTGTCTCGAGGCAGTGCCTGATGCCGGAAGGCGCACCGTTATAACCTGTTGCCAGTATTCTGCGGTCCTTCACGATAACAGCTCCCACGCTTCTTCTCAGACATGTAGAGCGTTTCCTGACCACCTCTGCGATTTCCATAAAATATTCGTCCCAGTCCGGTCTTACGCGGACATCTCTTTTTTCTGAAGTATTTACAACATTCTCTGCCATAAACAAAACCTTCCGCCAGCTCCGCCGGCAATCATCAGTATTTTTCTGTTCCTTTGACAAGATCATCGGTGCTGAAATACACTTCAGCCATGTAAAGTCCCTGAGCCGGAGCCGTATGACCCGCCGCAGACCTGTCGCACGCTGCGGCGATTTCCACAGCCCGATCAGCAGGAATCCTCCCGGTGCCGATATCGACAAGCGTTCCGGCCATTATTCTAACCATATTGTACAGAAATCCGGATCCTGTAACTGCAATTGAAATGTCTCTCCCTTCTTCGCGGATATTTACGGCATGGACAGTCTTCACTGTACTGCCCCTGAAATCATCAGATGCTGTCATGAACGAACTGTAATCACGCGTTCCTGTAAAGAAAGACGCTGCTTTTATCATCGCATCTGTATTGAGCTGTTTTTTTACATTATATCTGTAATTCCTTAAAAAAACAGGCATGTTCTTCGCATTATATATTCTGTAAATATACGTCTTGCCGACAGCACTTTTTCTGGCGTGAAAGCCGGCAGGCACATCCTCAGCCGACAATATTCTTATATCACCCTGTTTCATGCGGTTTTCAGCCAGAAGTCCGTTTGCCGCCCGGGGTATTCTGTCAGCCGGAATCGAGAATTCACCACTGAACGTCGCACACTGACCCAGCGCGTGAACGCCTGCATCCGTTCTCCCTGTGCCGTCTATCGTGATATTGCCGCCACATAAAACAGAAAGCACCCTCTCAAGTTCGCCCTGTACAGTCCTCCTGCCGGGCTGTCTCTGCCATCCGTAAAAGGCCGTGCCGTCGTATTCGATTCTGATGAGCACATTTCTCATAAAAAACCGTCTTTCACATGTAAATATACGCTTTTTTATTATAGCACTAAGAAATTACTTGTTCAATTCAACAAAACGGAAGGACATGGCAGCGGGCTTTTCTGTCTGCCTGCCTTTATAACAATTCACTCTGCCTTATCCATATGATCTGACACGTCAATATGCATGATGCAGCAGATAAAGAATATACCGTGCAAGTGCCGCGCGTGCGGCTGCCGCATGATGAAAAAAGCGGGCCCACAGGTCCCGCCAGATACAATCTATTTTTCTGTAAAAATGTACATGTGATTTAATGGGCCCCGTCCATGCCCCAGATTGAGCCCTGCTCCGATCGCGCCTGTGATGTATTCCTTGGCCATTCTGACAGCGCCCTCGAGATCATCAGGATCTTCCGCCAGACCGCATGCTATTGCTGACGAAAGCGTACAGCCTGTACCATGAGTATTAGGATTGTCGATGTGGCGTTCCGTATACCAGACCATGCGGTCTTCGTCAGGAAGATAGAGCAGATCGTCGGCATTCGATTCAAGGTGTCCGCCCTTTACGAGAACTGCCGGGGCGCGGCCGCCGGCTTTCACTGACGCTTCAGCTATTATTCCGGCTGCCTTTTCTGCTTTTTCACGCGAATCTATTTCATCTATACCGCTCAGGATCTCTGCTTCCGGCAGGTTCGGAGTGATAACCGATGCAATCGGAATCAGCATTTTCTTCAGCGCTTCAGTCGCATCGTCCTGTATTAGCTTTCCGCCGCTCGTCGCCGCCATAACCGGATCCAGAACTATCGAACGCGCATTGTATTCAGTGAGTTTTTCTGCTATGACCTCTATTATACCTGCGTTTGAAACCATGCCTATTTTAACGGCATCCGGAAATATATCCGCACATATGCAGTCAAGCTGCTGTCCAACAAATTCAGGCGGTGTATCGAAAACGCCGTAAACGCCTGTCGTGTTCTGCGCGGTCAGGGCCGTTACCGCACTCATCGCATACATGCCGTGCGCCGTTATCGTTTTTATATCGGCCTGCATTCCGGCTCCGCCGCTGCTGTCAGATCCAGCTATTGTCAGTACTTTTTTCATTTTTATACATCTTCTCTCTTAATGTTATCGATACCCGGCCAGTCATGATAAGAATCGAGGTATATTCTGCTGTAGCTCTCTATAGCTGCCCGGTCCTTTGCCGAGCTCTCATCATAGATTCCTACGACCGTAAAGCCCGCATTTTCCGCCGTCTCGCCCGCGTATATCATGTCTTCGAATACAAGTGTCTCGCAAGGAGCCGCTCCAAGACTCGCCGCAGCGATATAATAAATATCAGGAAAGTGCTTTGTCGTTGCCCAGTCGTCGCAAGAAAATATTCCGTCGAAATACTTGTCTATGCCGAGCCTTTTGTTTGCAGATCTGATCATTCTCGACGGTGTCTGCGTGGCTACAGCCATTTTTATACCCCTTGACCTGAATTCCTCGAAAACATCTATGATTCCCGGCTTGATTTCAAGTTCATTCTTATAGCTGTACCAGACCATATCCATGATCTGATCGACGATTTCACTGTCAGTGCCCTTTGCTCCATATTCTCTGAACTTCGCGGCGCTTTCCTCCAGCGTCATGTATTTTACACGTTCATCCAGACCAGGTTCCGCTTCGTGACCGAGAATCTCAGCAAATCTGCTCGGCACGCTCTCCCACATCGGCATCGAATCGAGAACAGTCCCGTCATAATCGAAAATCGCCGCCTTGAATTTATCTGAGCCGAGCGCTCTGTGCACAGCATCCGCCATGCGTGCCGCCGCATCTGTTGTATTTTCTCTGCCAAAGATTGCCGATATGGCCGCTGCGCCGGCTATGCCCGTTCCGGCAAGCTGACCGATATTTTCCTGATTTACACCGCCTATAGCAACGACAGGAATATGAACAGCCGAGCAAATGAGTTTCAGCTCTTCCCTTGAAAGCGGCATTGCATCGGCTTTAGACGATGTATGGAAGACAGCACCTGCTCCGATATAGTCAGCACCCGCTTTTTCAGCTGCTTCAGCCTCTTTTGCGCTGTGAGCTGTCACTCCGAGGATCTTGTCCGGGCCGATTGCGGCTCTCGCATCTGACGGATCCATATCATTCTGTCCTATGTGCACGCCAGCGGCGCCGGCGTCTATGGCCGCCTGCGGATTGTCATCGACAATGACAGGCACGCCATATTTTCTGAGCACATTTACAAGTGCCTGCGCATGCATGGTAAGTTCCTCAGTGTCAGCATTCTTTTCACGTAGCTGAATCATCGTAGCTCCTCCACGTGCTGCTGCCTCGGCGGCGCTGATCAGATCACGGAAGCTTCCGTCTCCTGTTATTTTTCTTTCTGTAACTGCATATACTCTCAGCTTGTCAGCGAGATTATTTTTCACGTTTCCCATTTATTCCTTTCGCTGCAGCGTTCACGATAACGCACATAATTACCACGATCACGACGACCGGCAGAGTGCTGCCGACCGGAGTGTCGATATTCATGAAAATCCTGTATATTATGAAGCCGGCCGCCCATATCACAAAATTCGCCCAGTTCACCGGCCGGGACGAACTGTCGTTCCTGTTTATGAAGTAATCAGCCGCAAGCACTGAAATCATAGGTACGAACACAGAACCTATAAGATAAAGAAAATTCTCATAGAAAGAGTCTGGCACGAAAAGAGATATCAGCGTTCCGACAGCTGTGACGACAGCGGCAGCCGCTTTCTCGTTTATTTTATCATAAATGCCCGCTGCACTCACACCTCCTGAAAAGGCATCCAAGAAAGTTGTAGTGACAGTTGAAAGTACAACAATGAGAAGTCCCGCGGCGCCGAGCCCTGCTTTAAGCATGATCTCCGCGATGCTTCCCGACGGAACGAGTTCAGCCGCGGCCATTCCGATGATGAACATCCAGCACGAACCGAGCCCATATGTTATAACGCTTACGAGAGTCGCTGGCAGTGCCCTCTCCGCCGTTCTCGTATAGTCAGAAATCAGAGGCAGCCACGAAACAGGCATAGCTGCGGCCAGCTCTACAGCCGCTCCGAAGCTGAGAGCACCACTGCCTTTGGAAAACGAAGCTCCGCCGCCGAAAACTACGACGCTTAGGATCACAGTGAGCACAAACAGCAGTCCCATTACAACGACATTGAGCTTCCCTATATGTGTCACGCCGATAAGCACTGCTGCGAGAATCAGAACACCGATCACGATGACCCACAGCGATCTGCTCTCAAAAACGCCCGGACCTCCTGCTGAAGCAGCCGCATCAGCGCCCTGTCCTGTCATGACTGCCGTCCAGCCAACGAGCTGCAGCACGTTCATGAGTGCAAAAAAAGAAGCTCCGTATCTTCCGAATGATATGCGAACCGTACCCATGGCACTGCTGCCCGTTCTCGCTCCGATAATCCCGGCAAGAAACATCAGCGTACAGCCGATGACATGACCGATGATTATAGCTGCCATTCCTCTTGCAGCACCCATGCCTGCGAATGACGTGCCTGTCAGCAGCTCTGCGATCGATACAGATGCACCAAACCATATCAGGCCATTTTCAAAGACAGAAGTTTTTTTCTCCAATTTTCTCTCCTTTCTGTCGTGAGACATCGTGCCCTGCATAATCCGCTATTACCAGCGCTGCTCAAAAAAACAAAAACGGCCGCCGAAACTGGCGCCCGTCAAAAATCGAAACTGCCGGCACTGTCCCTGCGTTGGCATTATCCAAATCAGGTGTGAGCAGGCACACGCCCGCTCTGGGTCGAAGCCGAACTTCCTCTCAGCCGTTTAAAGCTCCCCATAAAACCATAACAACGATAACATCACAGTGCCGAGTTGTCAACACTGCCGCAATGCATAAACCATTGCCGGTTTACGTCAGCTCCGCTGACAGAACTGCTGCCGCGGAAGCAGCGATCCAAGGCGCCATCGGATGCGAAGCACCTGGTTCCGATTTTCTGAATATAAGAAGCAATGCGAACCACACGGTGCTCGAAATGACAGATGCAGAAAAAAACACTGCCGAAGCGGTCATCCAGTCTCCGCCCGGCGACCCTGCAGCCGCTCCGCAAGCCGCCATAAGCTTAACATCGCCCATGCCGAATGCTTCCTGACCGCTCACAATACGGCCAAGCAGAGCCGAAAGCAGTATCAGGCAAGCTGCTCCCGCAGCTCCGGAAGCAGCTCCGGCAGGCGAACCGCATGCGGCCGCGTACAATGCCGCAAGCGCGGCCACACCGGCGCTCAGCTGATCCGGTATTATGCAGTAATCGATATCGCTGAGCGCTGCAGCCGCCAGAAGCACAGAAATCATCACAAAATACAGCAGACGGACTGCAGCCGGACCGGCGCATATCCACAGAGCAGGATGGTCCAGCCGTTCTGCTTTCAGGTCGGCCTCATACTCCGTCACTTCGCCTGGCTGCGGGCGCTCCTCTGATATTGACTGCAGAATCACGCTTCTGCTATGTCTTTCGGCGAATATCGTATTGACGTTGTCCACCGCACCCGCAGCCCCATAATCGGCTAAGCATGCGCCGGCCATCGGAAAGATCATGACAAAAAGATACATCATGATGGCGAAGCGCGATAAGTGCTTCCGACGGCAGCGGTTCGCTTTTTTATGCTGCGGCCCTGCCTCTTCTCCGTACTCACAGAGCCACTTCGCCGGCAGGGCTATATAGAGAGAGACCGCCATAAACGCTGCTGTACAGGCAGCCACAGCCGTAGCTGATATCTGAGCAAAAAAAATATATGTCATAGAAAACTCTCCTTCAATCTATGACATATATTACCATTTATGGTGTGCTGTCGCAACCAAATATCTGTTTTTCTGTATATTTGTTCCAATCGGTCGTAATTCTTTCAATTCGTATCGAATGATTACGTCTTCAGTCCAGGCTGTTCACAGTCACTTTGACCTGAATCCGGCAAATCCCATTTCCGTCCATATATCTGATGCGCGCATTCCATCACGTTATGCCGGCTGTATGGCCAGAAACCGGCAGACGGTCTGTACGCGGAGCGTTCGCCTGTCTGTATTTATAGGGAATTGCTGCTTCTACGTAACAGCAGCTCATGCTCTTTTACGCCCGTTCCGGGCCGTTTTCCGCGTTATTTCCCTCCGTTTGCCGAACTGTCAAGAAGTGACGAGTAATCCCTCAGGCATATGACATAATCCGGCTTGTATTTCCTGATGAATTCAGAAACCGTTCCTTTCTCATAGTAGCGCATATCTATCGTGTACATCTTGTCAAAGCTGTTGTAAAGTATGCATTCCAGAGCGTCGGTAAAGCTGTCTCCGTAGATCAGGACAGATGGAAGCTCTGGTCTGTGTGTGTCTATCACGGCCTCAGGCAGATCACCGCCCATATAGTACTGATACGTGAGCTCAGTCGTAGTATCGGACTCGTCCGGTCCGTAATAAACGCGCGGAGCCTCCTCTTTGCCGTTTACAGTAAGGCTGAAATCTACAGGTCTTTTCAGTGTGAGCTTGTAGAGCGATTCGTCTATGTTTCTGAGATTCAATATCTTGCGTTCGTAAGCGCCGAGATACGGATTCTTCACCTTAGTGATATCCACCTCGCCGTCGCCGAGCACGTGCAGGCTGCTTCCAGTATCTTCGTTTATCTTTTCCATGATCGCCTTATATGTCCTGAAGGCTCCTTGAATTCCGTAGTGATTATCTATTTTCGAACTGTAGCCTGACGGCATTCCGTCCGCCTTGAACAGCGGGCCTATATCGAGGAAGCTTACGCCGTCGCTGTCAAGTCTCTTAGAAATTGCCGGAATCGTTGCATCAACATAATCAGACCAGTTATCCATGTACCACGGGTAGTCATCAGCATGGCACCAGAACTGCGGAGGAACAGCCACATAACAGAAATATCCGCCATATGATGCCGCTGCATCCGATACTGCTTTGAGATTCGGTGCGATCTGATTGAGCTGCCACTGAACGTCCTTCGGATTCTTCTCATCATAATCGCAGTAGGACATCAGTATATCGCCCTTCACAACGATATCGTTGACAACAGGACGTTTGAATACATCGAGGTCGAGTTCCGTTCTTGTCTTTACCATCAGCTTTCTGAGCGCTGAATGGTCTATCAGAAATGACTCAAGATTGTCGAAGTAATCACCGTCCATGATTTCTTTTACTACAGCTGACGGCATGGATGCAAGGTCTCTGTTCTCATAATATGAATATTTTTCGTCTCTGTTTCCTATTGTGAAAACCATACAGACTGCTATAAACACTGTAAAGCAGAATATAATCAGTATCTCGGCAAATCTTTTCATTGAAACCGCCTCTTCAGAACTGGAAATAGATGAACGGATTGAAGCTTCCGGTTACAAGCTTGAGATATGAAACAGCGAATACGCATAGCGCGTATATTTTCGGGCCCCAGAGCATGAGCTGATTCGCTGCCGCACTGCCCGTCGATATGCATTTCTTCAGTGCGTTCTCTATCAGGACTTTGACCGGGAATATAGCGATCAGACACATTATCCACTCAGGCCAATACTCGAGCAGATAATATACAGCTTCTCCTCCGCCGGCTCCTGAACCGAATCCGATCATCGAGAGCAGCATCTTCCCCGCGTACCCGAGCGTCGGTGAACGGAAAAACACCCAGCCTGCAATGACTATCAGCATAGTGTATATGTGCTTGAATGCGGCCGGAGACCGCTGAAGCGGGCTTGTCCAGACAAACTTTTCCATCAGCAGGAAAAACAAATACCAAAGCCCCCAGAATATAAAATTCCATGCGGCTCCATGCCACATGCCTGTAAGAATCCAGACTATGCTAAGATTTCTGATGTTTTTTGCTCTGGAGCAGTAGCTTCCTCCGAGTGGGAAATATACGTAATCTCTGAACCACGTTGACAATGATATGTGCCAGCGTCTCCAGAAATCAGTTATCGAATCCGCAATATACGGATAGTTGAAGTTTTCAAGGAAATGGAATCCGAACATGCGGCCGAGACCGATCGCCATATCAGAATATGACGAAAAGTCAAAATATATCTGGAATGTATATGCTATTGCAGCAATCCACGCCGCGCCTGTCGTGAGATCAGGCGTATTCTGTCCGAAAACCGCATCTGCTATTTCTCCCATAGGATTTGCGAGGACCATCTTTTTTGCAAATCCTATCATGAATCTGACTGTACCGGCAGAGAAATCCTCAATATTCTCGCGGCGTTCTGTTATTTCATGTTCCACAGTCGTATAACGGACTATAGGACCCGCAACGAGCTGCGGAAAAAGCGCAATGTACAGTGCCAGGTACAGCGGATTGCGCTGACAGTCAGCGTCTCCTCTGTAGACGTCTATTACGTAGCTCAGTCCCTGGAACGTAAAGAATGAGATTCCTATCGGAAGAGTTATATGCGGAACAGGAATCGGCACACCGACCTGGTTTATGATCTCTGCGAAAAATCCCGCATACTTAAACCAGCCGAGCAGTGCAAGCCCCAGAATAACAGCAAGCGCCACGCCGGCTTTTCTGACTCTCTGGCCGTTTCCTTCTGCGGCGAGCAGACCGGATATATAGTTTATCGCTATCGACAAGAGCAGCAAAGCCGTGAATTTCACGCCTCCGAATGCGTAAAAGACAAGGCTGAATGCCAGTAATATGTAATTTCTTGCTTTCCTGAATCTCGAAGGTACTATAAAGTACACTGCCAGCAGGCATGGAAGAAAAAACAGGAGAAATGTCACACTGCTGAATACCATAAATCCAATCCTGAAACCCTGATTTTATTAGTGAAAAAACGTGATTTGTATTATAACACAGTTTTATGCCACTGTTAAGTCTGCCCGGCCAGTGTACGCCGGCATTCAAAAACCGCAGGGGATGGTTGGTCCGCTGCGGTTTCTGTCTGCATTGTTTCTGTTTTTTTGTTAGGAGAGTTTATGAAAAGTTTTTCTGTTGTCATGTCTCGGGGTTTCTGCGTTTCTCCCTTCGACGCTTATTAATATACACTCCTTATATGTTCAAGCTTTATTATCTTTTTGAAGTTATTTGTGCGTTTTGTGAATGTTGTGTGAAACCATTCCGGGAACTATGATATTCCGTGCCGCCGGTGCGGTCAGGTTTACAGTATTTATCTGCTGCCGCAACAGATAAGCTTCTGTGCGGCATGCATCTGATCCCGTCTGATATTCACACATATCACTCTTGTATCGCCATGGCAATATCGGCAAGTATATCGACAAAATGGAAGCATCCGCGCGGACCGCCAAGCACATTTCCTATATCGCGCTTCTTTATGTCATAAAGGTTCATGCCGATGATCTCCTGAGGATCGATATGGTCGAGCTCGCGGCATCTGTCGAAAGGAACCCTCACTGCTGTCATATCGTAATCTATTATCATGCCGTCACTGTCGTACTCAAGTTCTATGTTCATCTCGTGCGCTGAATCGTTATATGAACCCGCAGCATAATTCAATCCGCCGCCATTGTCAATGACCATGTAATTTATGTACTTGTTGTACAGGTCATATTTCCTGTAATGCTGAATGTTTCCCGTGTAAACAGGCCATTCCTCCAGTGCAGGCATATTTCCTTTTATATATGGCCTGCAATATCCCGGCTTGAGCTTTTCCCAGTACGCCTCATACTCTCTGAGTGTTCCCATGCCTCTTTCTTCTATGAGATATGCTTCGGCCTGATAGGCTCCGCGCAGACATTCGTTGAAGAGCTCTCTGATATGACGCCACGCCGGCGAAACTATATCTGCCGGAGCTGTGTCGAGGATTTTTTCTTTGTGCGGGTTTATATTTTCCCAGCCGCCGGGCGGTTCGCAGTAATCAGTCACATACGTGTAATCAGGCAGGACTCTGACGGAATTTTTTTTGTCATCGATATATGCCGATTCTCCTATCAGCATCGGAGCCTTTCCCTCGCCTCGGCGCTCAGGATCCTGATCTCTGTGAACAGCCCACCTCGCATCCGTTATCTCAAACGTATCGACTCGAAACTGCAGACTCGCACTTCCCTCGAAATCTGTCGATTCAAGATATGCGTCCGAAACGCATTCGCTTTCGTTTATGCGCCTTACGGTATTTGAATATACGCCCTGTTTTATGATATCCATAATAAACTCCTGTCTGCTGCGAGCAGCACAAATTATTGATATGCTTATTATTTATTATATGACCTTAATGCAACTTATGCCATATTTTATCATCAAAAAGAACTGTGCAAATCTCAATTGCATTCTGCCCGCGACGACTCAGACATGGCTAAAATAGCGCTCAGCATCCGTAATGGCAGTCTTTTTATAAAAGCGCAAAAACCTGCGGCAGAACCGCAGGTTTTCGTATCGAATATCATTTTATTTTATTTCTTCTTAGGTTTCCACGAGCTCTTGAGATCTACCGTACGGTTGAACACTTTATGATCAGGCGTACTCAGCTTCGTATCCTCAATATAGTATCCATGTCTGAAAAACTGCCAGCGGCTGCCCGGCTCGGAATCTTCGATAGCCGGCTCTGCAAACGCTTCGTGAATCGTGATCGTGTTTTCGTTTGTCACTTCTTCACCTGTTTCTTCATCAGTCCTGAGCAGATAGCCGAAGTCGCGCACTGTCACAGGAACAGCTGACGCTGCATCGACCCAGTGAATAGTCCCCTTTACCTTACGGCCTTCAAATCCGGAACCGCTTTTCGTCTCCGGATCATATTTACAGCGCAGTTCAGTCACATTTCCTGCATCGTCTTTAACTACTTCATCACATGTGATGAAGTATGCACCTTTGAAGCGCACTTCGTTTCCAGGGAAGAGCCTGAAGTATTTTTTAACAGGCACCTCCATAAAATCTTCTCTTTCTACATAGAGTTCGCGCGAGAAGGGAACCATTCTCGTACCCATCTCCGGGACATTTCTGTTGTTTTCTATCTCGCACATCTCCGTCCTGCCCTCAGGGTAATTCGTTATTACGACCTTGAGCGGATCGAGAATGACGTTTCTGCTCTGTGTCTTGAGCTGCAGATCATTTCTTATGCAGCTTTCGAGCTGCGCTGCATCAACCTTACTGTAGGCTTTTGCCACTCCTATATCTGCGCAGAAATTTCTGATAGCCTCAGGCGTATATCCTCTGCGCCTGAGTCCTGAAATTGTCGGCATGCGCGGATCGTCCCATCCTTCTACTACACCATCGTCGATGAGGCGCTTGAGATAGCGCTTGCTCATAACCGTATTGGTGATATTGAGTCTCGCAAACTCTATCTGTCTTGGAGGCTCAGTCCACTCTGTCTCCCTGAGCACCCAATCGTAGAGCGGTCTGTGATCCTCGAATTCCATTGTGCAGATCGAGTGAGTTACTCCTTCAATTGCGTCCTCGAGAGGATGTGCAAAGTCATACATCGGATAGATGCACCACTTTGTCCCTGTTCTGTGATGTGCATCATGAGAAATTCTGTATATTACCGGATCCCTCATGTTCATGTTCGGCGACGACATGTCAATCTTAGCTCTTAGGCACATCTCTCCGTCCTCGTATTTCCCGTCTCTCATCTCGCGGAACAGGCGCAGGTTTTCATCAATGCTTCTGTTTCTATACGGGCTTTCTTTACCCGGTTCCGTAAGAGTCCCTCTGTATTCCTTCATCTGTTCAGGCGTGAGCTCGCATACAAACGCCCTGCCCTTCTTTATGAGCATCTCGGCACACTCGTACATCTTGTCAAAATAGTCCGAAGCAAAGCACTCCTCAGCCCAGTCAAATCCGAGCCATTTGACGTCATTTTCGATCGCCTTAACGTACTCATCATTTTCTTTCGTCGGGTTAGTATCATCAAATCTAAGGTTTGTTGTGCCATTGAATTCTGCGCCAAGTGTGAAGTTCAGGCAGATCGACTTCGCATGGCCTATATGAAGATAGCCGTTAGGCTCCGGCGGGAAACGTGTTTTTATGGGTCTGCTGTATGTGCCATCCTCGAGGTCCCTCTTAATAGCGACTTCTATAAAATTTCCTGAAACAGTTTTTTCATTAGTCTCCATGCTTTTAACTCCTCCGCGCAGGCGCGACTATCTCTTTATCTTCTTGTTGGCGACTCTTTTCGTATGCATTTTGAAGACCTGATACTCTTCAGGGTCTTCCTCGATAAGCTTCTCAAGCTTCGCTTCTTTTTTGTTCTTTTTATCTATCTTTTTCTGCTCTTTTGCTTTTTCCTTATTTATTATTCTGTTAGCCTCTTCGACAGAGATGCCTTTTTCCTTAGCGAGCTTATATGGATTTTTCTGAAGTTTAGGATCGATTTTTCCGCTCTCGACGACCTCATCTTCTTTCTGCTTGCGCTGTTCTCTGAACGTGAAGAACATCATGGCGGCCATCATGGCTACCATCAGCAGAACATAAACGACTCCGCCTCCCGACTTTTTCGTAGTAAAGTCTATAGTCTGATCTTTGCCGAGAGCCGATCCGCTGTTATTTACCAGGCTTCCGTCGATCGTAACAGTATACGACTTGTTGACCTGCAGATTGTCTTCAGCGAGCAGGCATATTCTTCTGCTGTCGCTGCCGTCGTAAAATACTTTGAAATCGACATTCTTGCCGTTTGCATTCTGGAATGTAAATTTGTCTTTGTTGACTTGCTTTGCTTCCGATGAATTTACATCGGAATTGAAATCAAGTTTTATCATGACATTCTGAGCCTGTACCCTTTTATATCCGTCCGAAGGCGTCGTATTCACAAGCCTGAACGAACTGCCTGCGTCCGAAGACCCGGCCGCGAAAACAGCAGCGCCTCCGAATGCAAAGAGAAGCAATGCTGTTATCAGAATGACTGCAGCCCTTTTCTTCATATTATTTCCTCCTGAGTTCTCTGAAAAAATCACGCAGGATCTGTGCGCATCTTTCCTGCAATATTCCTATGTGGACTGCAGGGTGGTGATTCAGCATTTTCTCTCCCGTAACGTCGAGAACAGATCCGCATGCTCCGGATTTCGGATCCGGCGTACCGATATAAATATTTTTAATTCTGGCGTTCACGAGCGCTCCCGCGCACATCGCACACGGCTCGAGCGTCACGTAAATATCGCACCCCGTCAGCCTCCATCCGCCGACCGCCTTAAGAGCTTCATGAACAGCCTCCATCTCAGCGTGGGCTGTAGGATCTTTTTCTGACACGGTATGGTTGCTGCCGCATCCGATTATCTCTCCCTCTCTAACAACAACAGCTCCTACAGGAACCTCTCCGGACTTCGCAGCACTTTCTGCGAGCGCCAGCGCCTTTTCCATATATTTTTCGGCTGCTGTTCTTTCCGCTTCTGTCATCAGCGTCTGACGTTCAGCGTAGGAGACACACTGTTCTTTATCTTTGTGGTATTGAGGATCACATTCGTCTGTGTCCGCTTTATCCCGCTGAAGCTCCTGATCCTGTTCATTATATGCTCGAGCGATGTCGTATCTGTCGTAACGACTTTCAGCATATAGTCGTATTCACCTGTTATATAATGGCATTCAAGGATCTCCGGCTCACTCTGCACATATTCCAGAAACGCTTCTGTATCTGTCGTCGATTCGAGTCCGATGCTGATTACTACAGAAAGATCCTTTCCCATGAGCTTAGGATCGAGAATAACTGTGTATTTATTAATCACATTCGAATTTTCCAGTTTCTTCAGTCTTTCGCTCACAGCGGAAAGCGAAAGATTAACCCTCTTGCTCAGCTCTGAAATTGAGACGCGCGAATTATCCTGAAGGACTTCAAGAATTTTTACGTCTATCGTGTCCATTATATTACTTTTCCTCCGTTTCTATTATATGTACAGCTGCTTATGCAGCCTTTACAGCACATTTCTTTTTAACAATATCTTTTTTATTTTAGCATATGGCAAAATTATTGCAATAAAAAACGGATGATATCAAAATATCCATCCGTTTTCTTGTAATTTGCCTTATTTTCCGTATTTATGCAGCCTGACGTCTTTAACAGATTGCAGCAGAATCAGTATTCCTCAAGCTTTATTTTTCGGCCGAGCTTCTCAAGTTTTTCAGCTATAGAAGTGACGATTCTCATCTTGACATCGAGACCGAGGCGCGGATCACTCTTGTTATATGCGGGGTTGTTAGCCTGACCCAGCATGAATGTTATGTCAGTCGTACTGTCCGCCAGCAGCTTCACCAGCTTGGTCGCGCCGTCTTCCTTCTCTAAATCGACGTATTTTCCCGGCTTCTGACCAGTCTCAACTTCGTGAAGGTATTTTTCCATGAGCGTCTCTGCTGCCGTCAGCGTGAGCACACCCTCTGTTACTAGATCAACGCCGTCAATGTACGCTATCGGAGGCACATCCTCGCTGTAATACTTAGTGTCTCCACGAAGCGGACGTCCGAGCTCGCGTGCCACAAGCTGCGATGTTGAGCCTCCGCATACAATCTTTTTACCGCTCGCCGACATGAGTATATCGACAACTCTCCTGTCATCATCTCTGGATGCCGGCGGCCCGACGAGCACACGCGTTTCCGTTTGCGGCACTATCCTGACCGTGGTGACAGTAGTATCATCACCAGGTTCTCCCTCGTAAAGATCATCGCATATGCCCATGAGTGTGCGTGTCATATCTCTGGCCGGCATCTTCTTTCTGTAATTCCGCTGTACAAATTCGACGACGTTCTCGCGGCGCCATCCGAGATTGAGAAGCTGCCCGATTCCCGCGTGTATCACGCCGTCTGAAAACGTCACAATCATATCGTCAGGCTGCGCGCGGAAATAGCATTCCCATATGTTTTTGCCGTTTATCACGCGCATATGCTTATCCATATTCTCATCTATAACGCCGTCTCTGATTATTATCAGCTCAGGTCCGTCAAATTCAGCTGTATATACGCCTCCCTCGCTGCCGACCTCTATTATCGTAAATGTAGAGTAGGCTATGCCGCGTTCGCTGCATACCGGCAGAGTGTCAGTTATCGTATCTACGCAGTCTATAATAGACGCGCCTCCGGCCAGCATTGTCGCTATGATCTTGCTTGTGAGTGTCGCAAGTATATTTGCCTTTACGCCGCTGCCCATACCATCTGCGAGCACGACGACAGACTTTGACGGAGTATATATTACGTTAACCATATCTCCGCAGAGCTCTTCGCCCTTTTTATTCATGCTCATGCTGTAGGTGTCGATGCTAAACTTCCGTCCCATCAGTTTTCACCTCCGCCTTCACAGATCTGATTCGCTTGATATCATGAGTATATTTCTGAGCCTGTTGAATGCAAGCTTTGATTCCGCCGTAGTTTCTCCGAGCAGACTCGCTATCTCCTGTGCTATTCTCATCTGTTTTTCAACGACTTCCTGTGTGACTTCAAGTGTCTCATCTCTCAATTCCGACGCTTTCTTTATTTGTTCGGCATGAGCCGTCCTGTCATCTATGATAGCCATCTCTATATTATGGCGCGCAACTTTAAAGAACGTTATGTCAACTATCTTCTCTATTGCATGGCATTCTACAGTTTCACGCACGAATTTCGTCTCCTTGTACATCGAATGCTCAAAAAACTCGCCGTCGAGATAATCGCTTACCGGCCGGCCTATGAGTTCGCCGCGCGGCTGCCCGATAATCTCTTCAGCCACCTGATTTGCATCTATTATATTAAGCTTATCATCCATGATGAGCACGCCGTTAGGAGAATTATCAAACAGCAGGTTCGACTGTGCTTCAGCTTTGTCACGAGCATTTGGAATGCACATGAACGGATCCGCCATCCCCTGATAAACAGCCTTTGCCTTTTCCACGCACGAGCTGTACCCGCAGCCGCCGCAGTCAAGCATATCTTTCTTTGTCCTGCGGCCCACGAGCGCCAGCAATTCCCTGAGTTCCTCCGCACTCGGCTCTTTTTCCTCTATCGGCTGCGGTTTGAACTTCTTTCTGATATCCACATCTGCCGTTTCAGAAGGACTGTTGTGAGTAAGACTGACATCAACCCTTACACTCTCCAGCCACCTGACCATGCTGCCAAATGTATTTTTGTTATTCAGTCGAAATATCGGTCCTCCAAGACACGCGGAACTGCACGACATGACAGTTATGAAAAAGCCGTGCATATCTTTGCCCATCTGACCGAGCATGCTGTACGCGCGCGATTCGCCGTTTATATCCCACATTTTATAATTATATTTGAGCTCACCGGGCAGAGCTTTAACCAGTCCTCCCGGTTCATCCGGATACTTCCATCTGTAACTGTGACAAAATGTCGTTTCCTGATCCTCTTCGGCCGTGATGTTGAGCGATTCCTCTTCCATCCACTGCTCGAGTTCCTCGAATGTGAGATATGCATCAATGAGTTTTCCATCGTCTGCGATATTGGCGAGCTTGTGATACGCTATGCACTGACCGATCCCAACAACCCTGATATCATTCCCATAAGTTGCTCTCAGCATCCTGGCATGGGCTTCGAGCGGAGTCTCGACCGGAATCATCCACTTGACGAGATCGGGATAGTACTTCTGTATCATAAAATTCACCGCCGGACATATCGAGCTTATCGCATTGTCCATGTTATGCTCATACAGCAGTTCGGAATATTCCTGGATTACACGACCCACGCCCTCTGAAATTTCTTCGACGCCGGCAAATCCGAGTTTCTTCAAGACGACAGCTATTTTCTTGAGATTGCTCTCAGGAAAATAGACCGACATAGCTGAAGAAACAGACGCATAGACCTTTTCTCCTGAAGCGGTCATTTTTCTGACTCTGTCGAGATCCCCCGCGAGATCCCTCGCGTCCTGTGGGCAGACGATATAGCATCTGCCGCAGTAAATGCACCTGTCCTCGTTTATTTCGGCACGCTCGCTGATGATGGCAATGGCCTTTACCGGACAGGCTCTCACACATTTGTAGCAATTTTTACAGTTAGCCTTTTTCAGCCTCATGATCGGCTCTGTTGATCTGTTTGAAGTTCTTTCATTCATACTGAGAATCACCCTCACACTTCTCTAAATTTCTCCGCTGCCGAGAATCTCTCTTCTGAAAACTTCATCCACATTCTGTTCAGTCATGTCGTAAACCGGGCGGCCGTCAACCTCAGCTGCTATAGCGTCCCCTTCGCATCTGTCCATGCAGAATGACGCTTTGAGCTCTACTTCGTTCTCGAGCCCGTATTCTTTTATCAGCTCGGCAAGCTTATTGATCGCGTGATGCGAGCCCTTAAGATGGCATGACGTTCCTACACACACAGTAATAGTTTTAATGATAATCCGCCTCCGTTCTGCCCGAATCGATTGTTACAACAATTTTTAATATATTATATCATTTTTGGAGTATATTCTGTGCAAAACAGAAGTCATTATATAAAGCAACTGGAATAAATTCACACCATCTTTCCTGCCAGCATTATATTCTGCGAGCGCTCCGCGCACAGCGAGCCGCTGTACGGCGAATCCAGGCACTCAGCGACTCAAAAAAAGAAAAAGCCCGTGCCGAAATACGACGGCGTATTTCGGCACGGGCCGCCGGCACAAATACGGCGGTTATGCAATCAAGCTGCTGATCGCACTGTATTTTTTCATTATGTTGTTATAATATCCGAGCTTGTAATTACCGCGGTTTACATTGCCCTTACCGTAGCAGTAAGCGCTTATTGATCTTTCGGAATCTCCATATGAGCTGAAATTTCCCGCCATTATGGCCGCAGCCGCATGAACTGAAGGATCTATCTGACTTAAATCCTCAGCCGTGAATCCATACTCGGCGCCAGTCGTCCGGCTTATCTGCATGAGCCCGATACAGCCGTAGTCGTTCGGCTCTGATTTGTCGAACGTGCTTTCGCACTGAGCTGTCGCCATGAGAAGCAGCGGATCTATTCCGTACTGGTTTCCGTAGTTGTAGAATGCATTTACCATCGTTTCCGCATCAGATTCGGAAACGCTGCTGTTTTCTCTGAGGATATATGATACGAGTGACGATAACTTCTCTGCGGATAACTGCGATGATGACGGAGAATACGATGAAGAATCTCCTGCAGCCGCCGAAGATGTCGTCAGAATAAGGCCGTTTTCATTTGTATAATCAGCTGTCCATCCTGCAGCTCCCGACTGGAGAATCGGACTGATCGGAACATATACCGTTGTTCCATTATAAAGGGCCGGACATGAAGACATGTCAAGAGAAACCTGTGTGCCATCAGAAGCTGTAAACGTAGCCGAAAGATTCTTTACTTCAAGCATTTTAACCGTTCCCGACCATCCGTATGACTGAGCCCCTGTAAAATCTACAGCCTGAGCTGAATCCAATGTAATATGAACGGACTCCTCTGACGAATCCAGCTCTGCCTTGATTCCGAGCAGGCTGCCAAACGTCGCATCCATAGGAATATAAATGTATCCGCCGCTTATTATAAGCGGATCTGTGAGACTGCCGGCCGGAATGCTCTGACTGTTTATCTCAAGATTGTTGTCATAATACCGGGCGAAAACAATACTGCCATCATCATATGTTTCTTCCGCGAAAACCTGCGTAGGCATAACCGCCGATATCATGGCTATCGCCAGAATCAGAGCAGTAATCGCCGCTCTGATTCTGAAATTTGAAATATTTTCTGACATATAATTAAAACCTCCGCAATTTATCAATTTTAACAAAATACGCTATAATTATACTGGAAATATTTCAAAATGTCAAAAATGTGGACGTATCGTGTCATCTTTGGTTATATAACACGGCTAGCGCGTACACCAGCAGTGTCTTTTTATAACAGGTATGTGATGCAGCATCTGCCCACCTGGCAGATTTAAAGAATCACGGGTGAACAGTAAGACATATTAAAATAGATGTAAAAAAGCCCTGAAATCTGCACATTTCAGGGCTTTTTAAATGGTGCTCGTGGGGAGACTCGAACTCCCGACGCACGGTTTAGGAAACCGACGCTCTATCCGCTGAGCTACACAAGCATGTATGAACATACATGTAATATTAACACAGCGCACTTAGGTTTTCAAATAATTTTCTATCTGATCAGACTATTTATGTTATTTATTGAATCAGCATACGGTATCATATTGTATTTCTCCATAAATCCCATGACGATTGAATGATCGAGCTGCGATGAAAGCACTGACACATCCAGGAACAGAGACATGTAATAGAGGCATATGAGAATCAGGTATGACAGTATCGCGCCCTCGACAATACCCAGAATCATGCCGCCTATGCTGTCAGCAGTGCTTACGACACGGTTCTTCTTAAGCATATTCCTTATTATCGTTATCGCAATCTTCAGAATAATTCCCACAACCAGCATGACAAGTATGACCGCAATTACGTTCATAATCGTATTTACTACAGGTGATGCGATGTTTGCAGCCTGCTGATCTATCGCACTGTTTGACGAATTCCTCATTGCAGCCTTCACAGAGTCAGGAAGCTGCGAGTTTTCAGACAGGCCGCTGAGCTCCGAGATTGCTCTTTCTTTAATGTACTGGATTACGCGCGTCTCTATGCCTGATCTAAGGTCTGTATATCTGTCAAGAAATGCTGCTCCGGCTGGATAAAACAGAAATGCCGCAATGAAAGCTGCAGCCCATCCCACTATGCCCAGCAGCGTTGATATCAGTCCGCGTCTGTCACCTCTGAATATGAAAATCAGCAGTACAGCCGCAACCAAAAAATCTATCCACATTTAATCCACCACTCCCTTTCCGGCAAGCAGATTTTCCATAATTTTATCAAGCCGGATCATAGTCTGCAATACAAAACAGTCTTAAATAAACATGAACCTACTGTTTTTTTGCCGTCATTAACAAGTGCTTTACTTTATCTTCATAGACAGTGATATTTTATGATGAGTCTCATCTACATTTAGTACCTTTACCTTGACGACTTCACCGACGCTGACCTCATCCATAGGATGTTTAATACGCCTGTTCGACATCTCGGAAATATGGACGAGACCATCCGTCTTTACGCCAATGTCAACGAACGCTCCGAAATCTACTACATTTCTCACCGTGCCTTCAAGAATCATTCCCGGTGCCAGATCTTCAAAAGAAAGCACATCCTGTCTGAAGATAACAGGCGGCATTTTATCTCGCGGATCTCTCGCCGGCTTTTTGATTTCATTTACAATATCTGTGAGTGTTATCAGACCTATTCCAAGATCCTCAGACATGAGCTTCATGCTCTCCTTAAGGCGGCCGGCATTCTCCGGCTTTTTATGCTTGGCGTCTCTGTTTCCGTTTCCTTTCCCGCTTCCGCTGTCATCAAGCAGAACAGAGAGCACTGCAAACGGGCTGTTTGCAGTGTACCGGCTTTTTCTGTCTCTTCGGTTTCTGTTTTCATTTCGACCGCGCTGTTTCGCCTTCTGAGGCGCCGGATACTTTTCGCATATCTTTTTATCAATATCCGAGACTCCTCCTTCAGTTATACTGGATTCGTCAATGCCGAGTTTCCCGAGCATTTTTTCCGTGATTTCATATGACTCGGGATGAACAGCAGTTGAATCGAGCGGATTTGTTCCGCCCGATATGCGCAGAAATCCGGCACACTGGCCGTAAGTCTTTTCACCGAGACGGGGCACATTGAGCAGCTGTTTTCTGTCTGTGAACGGGCCGTTTTCCTCCCTGTATTTTACGATATTCTTTGCTGTCAGCGAATTTATGCCAGCCACATATGCCAGAAGGGACGGAGATGCAGTATTCAGGTCTACACCTACATTGTTTACGCAGTCCTCGACGACATCTGACAGAGCTTTGTCGAGCATCGCTTTATCTACGTCGTGCTGATATTGTCCTATCCCCATGCTTCGCGGCGGTATCTTGACAAGTTCTGACAGCGGATCCTGAAGCCTTCTGCCGATGGACATTGCGCCTCTCGTCGTCACGTCGAGATCAGGATACTCCTCGCTTGCAAGCTTCGATGCTGAATACACTGAAGCCCCTGCCTCGCTGACGAAGGTGTATTTCAGATCTTTTCCTGTCCTCGCTATGTAGTCAGCTATGAACTGTTCTGTTTCTCTTGATCCTGTGCCGTTTCCGATGACAATAGTATTCAGATCGAATCTGTCTATTAGCTTCGTTATTATGCGCTCTGAACCGGCTATATCCTTTTTAGGCGTCGTCGGATATATTGTCGCATATGCGAGCAGCTTGCCCGTGCTTCCAAGCGCCGCGAGCTTGCATCCTGTTCTCTGACCCGGATCTATAGCGAGCACTCTCGCGCTTCTGACCGGCCTTTGCATGAGCAGATTCTTAGTATTTGCAGCAAAAACTTTGAGAGATTCCTTTCCTGCCCTTTCCGTAAGCTCATTCCTCAGTTCACGCTCTACAGACGGTGCCATCAGCCTTTTGTACGCATCATCCGCAGCAGCGGAGACGATGTCCGCAAATATCGATTTTTCATTCGCAACAGCGCGTTCTTTCAATAGTCCGCATATCTTATCAGTATCCACATCGATTCTGACCTTCAGTTTCTTTTCCTTTTCGCCTCTGTTTACTGCCAGAACGCGGTGATTCGGAATCTTTCTCACTGCTTCAGAATATTCATAGTACATCTCATAAGGAGTGCTTTCATCTTTGTCAACAGCTTCCGATACGATCGAACCGTGTTCCCTCGTAAATGTTCTGACTATGTCAATATTTTCCGGATCGTCGGCTATCCGCTCCGCTATGATATCAGATGCTCCTGCAAGAGCCATTCCGGCATTATCCACATCTTTTTCAGGATCGGCATAAGCAGCTGCAGCCTGTTCAGGCGTGCCGTCCGTCATTTCCTGTGCCCATATTATATCTGCAAGCGGTTCGAGTCCGCGTTCTCTCGCTTTGCCCGCGCGGGTGCTCTTTTTCTGCTTAAACGGCTTGTACAGATCCTCGACTCTCTGCAAAATCTCCGCGTTCTCTATCTCCGTCTTCAGTTCTTTAGTCAGTTTTCCCTGTTCCTCAACACTTTTCAGAACTTCTGCCTTTCGCTCCTCGAGATTTCTCAGATATGTCAGCCGTTCCATGAGCTCACGCAGTATCACGTCACTCATTCCTCCTGTTGCTTCCTTTCGGTAGCGGGCTATGAACGGAATCGTATTGCCGTCGTCTATAAGTGCTACAGTCTGGTTTATGAATTTCTCACTCACTCCTAATTCTGCAGCCAGCTTTCTGTTAATGTCCATATATGTTCTCCCTGAGATAAAAACGTATCCGTGCGAAACAGAACACACCGTGATACACCGGAATCAGCTGTCTTTAACAAAGAAACAAATAATACAGCTGTTTTGTTACGGCGTCAGATCATATCCGCAGCGATACGAAAGAGGCAGAGACCGCAGTACACAACAGTACGTGGCCTCTGCCCCCTGGTGAGCTGATTATTATGCGCGCCGCGGCGCTTCAGTGCCCCGGACACTTTTATGCAAATTATTATTTCTAGTCTTTCTGTTTGAGTTTTTCGTTGATGAAGTAGTCTATGTCACCGTCCATGACCTTCTGAACATCGCCGACTTCGGCTCCCGTTCTGTGATCCTTGACCATAGTATACGGCTGAAATACATATGAACGTATCTGGTTTCCCCATGTTATCTGACCATAGTCGCCCTTGAGCTCATCAATTTTCTCCTTGTGCTCGCGTTCCTTGAGTTCCAGAAGTCTCGATTTCAGGACTCTCATCGCAACCTCGCGATTCTGGTGCTGCGAGCGCTCGTTCTGACACGAAACTACGATATTCGTCGGAATATGCGTAATGCGGACCGCAGAATCAGTCGTATTTACATGCTGTCCGCCGGCGCCGCTCGATCTGTATGTGTCTATGCGCAGATCCTCAGGATTAATCTCTATCTCGATATCATCGTCGATCTGTGGTGCAACGTCAACAGATGCAAATGAAGTATGGCGTCTCGCGTTTGAATCGAACGGCGAAATCCTCACCAGACGGTGAACTCCGCGCTCGTTCTTCAGATAGCCGTACGCATTTTCGCCCTCTACAACAATAGTTGCGCTCTTGATTCCGTTTTCGTCATCAGCCTGTATGTCGATGACCGTACACTTGTATTCCTTACGCTCGCACCATCTCATGTACATGCGGAGCAGCATGTTGGCCCAATCCTGCGCATCTACGCCTCCAGCCCCCGAATGTATCGAGAGTATGGCATTTCCATGATCATATTCGCCCGTGAGCAGTGTTTCCACAGTCAGATTATCTATATTACTGCTGAGCTTTTTGAAATCCTCCTCGATCTCAGGAATGAGCGACTCATCGTTTTCCTCGTCAGCCATTTCAATCATTACTTCCAGATCGTCATAATCGCTGTTCAGCTTTTCATATGCATTCAGCTTTCTTTCAACCTTTTTCTTCTTCTGCATAACTCTGGCGGCTTTTTCATTATCATTCCAGAAGCCGTCGGCCTGCATTTCTTTATCTATGCCATCCAGTTCCTTTTTCAGTGATGCCACGTCAAAGGGACTCACCCAGTTCTTTAAGTCTGCTTCGAACATCTGTCATCTCGTATCTGGTCTGATCGAGCTGAAGCATGTGATCACTCCTCTCGGATAATTAAAGTTTGCATTAACGGTCTTTTCATATCAGGAAATGTTTCTTCCGTGGCAGTTCTTGTATTTCTTGCCGCTCCCGCAAGGACAAGGATCGTTTCGTCCTATCTTAGGCTGCACGCGCTTGTACGGCGTGTGATTCCCTTCTTTTGTTTCCTTTGCTGCTTCACGCGGAACATCTCCGCCGCCCGCAGCACGGCGCGCCGGGGCAGGAGCGATTCCTGTATCTGCCGGAGCTTCGTCCTTACGCTCCTCGCCGCCTGATATTACCTGACGGCGCTCTGTGTTTGTACGCAGAGTAACGTTAAAGCAGAATTTAACGGTCTCTTCCTTTATGTTGTTTATCATTTCCTCAAACATGTCGAATCCCTCGTTGGCATATGCCATCGCAGGATCCTGCTGTCCGAGTCCTCTGAGGCCAATTCCTGTACGCAGCTGATCCATCGCATCTATGTGATCCATCCACTTGTTGTCAACCACTCTTATGAGTATCATGCGCTCAAGCTCACGCATGCGGTCTGCTCCGATTTCTTCTTCCTTAACGCTGTAGGCCTTATCGATGGCATCGTGAACATCCTGCCTGAGCTGCTCAGGCTCTATCTGAGGTTCGTCGCCATAGTCAGGAAGCTCAATACTCGGGCTCAGACGAGCAATATTTCTGCGCAGCATGTCGAGATCCCACTCCTCGGAGAATTTCGAGCCGGCAGTGCATGTATCGACAAATCCATCAGCGAATTCGTCTGCCATAGTGAGAATGTGGCCTCTGAGTTCTTCTCCGTCGAGCACTCTGCGGCGCTCGTCGTATATGATCTTCCTCTGTGTATTCATTACGTTATCGTACTGAAGAACATATTTACGCGACGTGAAGTTTCTGCCCTCCACGCGTTTCTGAGCGTTTTCTATGCTCTTAGTTACGATCTTCGACTCTATGGCATCATCGCCGTAGCTCTTGAACCTCGACATTATGTTCTGAATCCTGTCACCGCCGTAGCGCCTTACAAGATCATCTTCAAGACTGACAAAGAATCTCGTCGAACCAGGATCTCCCTGACGTCCGGCACGACCTCGCAGCTGATTATCTATACGTCTTGACTCATGACGTTCTGTGCCTACAATATGAAGGCCTCCGAGCTCGATTACCTTCTGCTGTTCATCATGTCTCTCGTCGGCGTACTTTTTGTAGAGATCATCGAACACCTTTCTTGCGGCAATCAATTCTTCATCTTCGAGAGGAATGCGGCTCGACGCATATGAAATCGTATTATCATCGTAGCCTTCCTTCTTCATTTCCTTTCTGGCCTCAAACTCAGGATTTCCGCCGAGTATGATGTCAGTACCTCTGCCGGCCATGTTCGTCGCTATCGTAACAGCGTTCAGCCGCCCTGCCTCTGCTATGATCGCAGCTTCGCGCTCATGATGCTTAGCGTTCAGCACATTGTGCTTTATTCCCTTTTTTGAGAGCAGATCGCTTATCATCTCTGATTTTTCGATCGAAATAGTACCCACGAGAACTGGTCTGCCCGTCGCATGAACTTCCTCGATCTCATTGATGATAGCTTTTATCTTTGATTCCTCGCTGAGATAAACCTGATCGTTGTAGTCTATCCTCTTTATTTCCTTGTTTGTCGGAATGACTACTACGTCCATATTATAGATTTCACGGAACTCGTCTTCTTCTGTCTTGGCTGTACCGGTCATGCCGGCAAGTTTATTAAACATCCTGAAGTAGTTCTGAAGTGTAATAGTCGCGAGGGTCTTAGATTCACTTCTTACGTTTACGTTTTCCTTCGCCTCTATCGCCTGGTGCAGACCGTCACTGTATCTTCTGCCCTGCATGAGACGTCCCGTGAATTCGTCTACGATTATGATTTCACCATCCTGAACTACATAATCTACGTCGCGCTTCATGATGAAGTTCGCCTTCAGAGCCTGCATAATATTGTGATTGAGCTCCATGTTGTCAGGATCAGAGAAGTTTTCTATGTTGAAGTAGTCCTCGCAGCGCGCCACTCCCTCTTCAGTTAATGCGATTGTCTTGTCCTTCTCTTCGATCGTGTAATCAACATCCTGTTTGAAATTCTTGACGAATCTGTCAGCCTTTATATACATGTCAGTCGACTTTTCGCCCACGCCGGAAATTATGAGCGGCGTACGCGCTTCATCGATAAGTATGGAATCGACCTCGTCGACTATCGCATAATTAAGACCTCTTTGAACCATCTGTTCCTTGTAACTGACCATATTGTCACGCAGATAGTCGAAACCGAATTCGTTGTTTGTTCCGTAAGTAATGTCGCAGTCGTAGTTTTTCTTTCTCTGATCAGCGGGCACCTCGTGAAAAATGCCTCCTACAGTGAGCCCGAGGAACGTGTAGATCTTGCCCATCCATTCCATGTCTCGCTTTGCCAGGTAATCGTTGACTGTTACGATGTGGACTCCTTTACCTTCGAGCGCATTGAGATATGCAGGCATGGTCGCAACAAGCGTTTTACCTTCGCCTGTCTTCATCTCTGCTATTCTGCCCTGATGAAGAGCGATGCCGCCTATGACCTGAACAGGAAACGGCTTCATTCCGAGCGTCCGGTCAGCAGCCTCACGGCATACAGCAAACGCTTCAGGAAGCAGCGAATCGAGAGATTCACCCTGGTTCTGGCATCTGTCCTGAAATTCCCTGGTTTTTGCTCTGAGATCATCGTCCGACAGCTTCTGCATGTCTTCGTCGAGCGCGAGCACCTTATCAGCGATCTTCTGAAGTTTCTTTACTTCTTTTTTATTAAGGTCTCCGAAGAGTACCTCCATTACACCCATATTTACCTCTTTCTCTAATCCTGTGTGTTTTCCCGCTCTGACCGAAGCCGGCGCACAAACGCATGAAATATATACCGGAAAGTCATACGTTAAACGGTCTCATGCCGCCTTCATGAATCAGCAGCCTGAAGCCGGCAGCTGTGATGGCGAGCGCTCCGCGCACATTCAGAGCACAGGAAAAGAACCACGGAAATGCTTCGCGTCCGCCCTCTCTGATCCGGGGCGGACAGCCTGTCAGCGGAGCTGACGCAGGAACACATGTTTCCTGCACACGCCGAGACCGGCATTTCTGCAGTTTCTGAAATTTTTTATTTTACAAAAGCTTTGTAGATAGCACTGATTGCTGTCTCGAAGCTGTCATTTTCAACTCCGATTATGATATTCATCTCGCTGGAGCCCTGATCTATCATCCTGACATTTACGCCCGCGTCATTGAGAGCCCCGAAAAGCGCCGCACATACGCCCGGTCTGCGCGTCATGCCTGTACCTACTGTTGCTATGAGCGCCATGTCGTGATAAACCTCGATAGTGTCCGGGCTGAGCCTTCTTTCTATATCGTCGAGGAGATCCTGCAGCTTGCCCTCGAGCTGCTTCTGCGAAACTACTACGCAGACTGTGTCTATTCCGGTCGGCAGATGCTCGAATGCCACATCATTGTTTTCGAGGATCGTAAGAAGTCTCTTAACGAATCCGACTTCTGCGTTCATCATGTTTTTGTAAAGCGTGATGACAGCAAAATCTCTTCGTCCTGCAATGCCCGTGATTATGCTGTCGTTTTCGTGAGGAGCGTCTGAGATTATCGTGCCCGGATCATCAGGATCGTTTGTATTTCTGATGTTTATAGGGATGTTGGCTTCCCTTGCCGGGAACACTGCATCCTCGTGGAGCACGCTTGCACCCATGTAGGAAAGCTCTCTGAGTTCTTTATATGTGATAT
The DNA here is from genome assembly GCA_902796965.1 of uncultured Eubacteriales bacterium. Classification (GTDB taxonomy): domain Bacteria; phylum Bacillota; class Clostridia; order Peptostreptococcales; family Anaerovoracaceae; genus RUG708. The sequence goes on from CADBRA010000026.1 coordinate 45,506, forward strand.
TTTTGATCGGCTTTGCTTCCGGAACGATCCTCGGATCAGCCATCAGGAAGCCTGAAACATCAGTCCAGTTTTCATAAATATCAGCGCCTACTGCTTTTGCAACTAGCGAGCCTGTGATGTCTGAACCGCCGCGCGAGAATGTCTTGATGTTGCCATCCATATCGCTTCCGTAGAATCCCGGAATAACCGCGTTTTCATGTTTTTTAAGTTCTGCTGAGAGACGTGAGTCTGTCTGATCCGGGAGATATCTGCCCCTCTCGTCGAAACATATGAGTCCCGCCGGATCCACGAAATCAAATCCGAGAACAGCTGCAGCGAGTTTTCCGCAGAGATACTCTCCTCTGCTCGCGATATAATCGGATGTAACGCCCGGCTTGAGATTTTCTCTGATTATCTCGAGCTCCTTGTCAATGTTTACATCTACGCCGAGATTCATCTCCATCATCTTATATCTGTCACAGATAACCTGGAATACGTGAGCCGCCGTCAAGTTGTTGTCTATATGAGTCTTGCAAAGATACAGAAGATCTGTGATTTTACTGTCATCTGAAAAGCGCTTGCCTGGAGCAGACACTACTATAAATCTTCTTTCCGGATCTGTTTCAACTATTTTTTTTACCTTCTGGAGCTGGAGAGCATCCGCCACAGAAGATCCACCAAATTTTAAAACTTTGATACCCATATCTTTTCCTCACTTAAGCAAGCTTATTACCATCTTTTTTTCGAAAAAATCCCTATTAAATATTCATTTTATTATATTCTTTTTTCCCGGTCAACACGAACAGGCAAAAATAACCGGTGCTTTACATATGCCGTCGACGGGAATCATCGCCGTACTGCTTAAGTGGTGCGGACATGAAGACACATCATAAAAATTTTTACCTACTGCGGTCATAACTGCAGATAATGATATATACTACTATTACATTTCAAAAGGAGTATGTTACTTATGCAACCTAAATTCACCGTCATAAAAGGCGGACGCACATCTGCTGCAGATGCGCGGACATATAAATTCATCTCGGGAAGTTCCACAAACACACGCCTTATGGGAGTGCTCGGCATAGAGCTGACATGGACTTATACCGACGGACATAAAAAAGGAACACTGCAGCAGGTATTCTACCTTGACTGCGAATCCCATATTATAGATACTTATACTGAATGTCTTGACAGCGAAACCGAAGAGTTCGCCAAAGCGCGGCGCAGGCTGCGTGCAGCTCTCGGCGGACGCATCGTTCCGATAGAAGAAAAAGAGGCCCGTTTCCTCGTGCAATCGTATTCGTACGGCGAGGGCTCTGATGATATAACATCAAAGGATCAGAACGGATATTCGTTCATGCTGCACCCGAGGCAGACGTTGAACGATGAGGAATACAGGCTGCTCGCCAGCAGAATATGCTGTGAGCTGCCAGCCCCTAATTTCGCGGTAAATTATTATCTCATGCGCTGTGCGTCACTCGACGCGAGAGGGGCCGCTTATCTTGAAGGAAACATGAATTTCGCCGACCGCGAAAACATAAGACCCGAAGATCAGCCTGAAAGCGCAAACTGCAATATATTCGAATCAGAACAGCCTGTTACGCTGTGTCTCAATAAGATAAATCCCGCATCGGATGAAAACGGGGCAGTGACTTATGTCTGCGAATCACTCACGGAGCAGGCGGACGGATACAAGCTCTCCACAGCAGAAATAACTCTCAGCAGCGAACCATACAGAGTTACGGGAGCTGTTCTGACGTCGTCTTTTCATATAACGGATATTGAGTCTACCATGATGATGAAAAGGCCTGAGTTCGTAACGGTCTGTGATATTTTAGATCCGGACGAAAGCTTCGATGAAGTTTTCGGAAGGCTCACCGAATCATTTACTGAAACTCAGTATGACCATGGCCGGTTGTTCATAGATTTCAAGAATAATAACGACCATGTAGGAAGCAGATTTTACAGAATAAACGACGACATGAAAGCCGTCTATTTTCTCACAGACAACAACCAGCTTATAATAATGTCGTATTCCATGCGCGACGCGCAGTATTCAGAATACCGCGCCATAGTGACACTTCTGCAGTTCGACATATGCGTCACTATGAAATACGAATTCGCCGAGCCTGTGCTTTACGAATTTGTAAACAGCGACTTCGAGGATTTTGGTGATTTTCTCAACTTCATAACGATACGCGACGATGACGACTGAGAAAATCATTATTTCACACTCTGCATTATAACAATGAAAAAACAGGGAAACCTGCCGGTGCCGCCCACAAAGTATAACTTTTCGGCACATTTGTTCCGGACTGCGTCTCCCTGTTTTTATTATTAATCCTTACTTTTTCAATGCAACAGTACCTGTCTTCATCATCGAAATTACACCGTAAGGCTCGAGAACTTCCACGATTCCCTTTATGTTTTCAACTTCTCCCGTGGCTTCAAGCGTTATTGTGTCAGCAGTCATATCAACTACCTTCGCTCTGAAGGCATTCGCAAGCTCGAGAATCTCAATACGTGACTGCGGGGTAGTGGAAAGCTTTATTATAAGCAGCTGTCGGCTTATTGTCGACTCATGAGTAACATCTTCCACATCTATGATTTCCTGAAGCTTGCTCATCTGTCTTACTACCTGGTCTATCATCTGATCGTCGCAGTCGACAACGATGGTCATACGAGTCACTTCTTCGTTTTCCGTCGCACTGGCTACGATGGAATCGATATTATATCCTCTCCTGCCAAAGAGGCCAGCAAGTCTTCTGAGAACTCCTGGCCTGTTTTCCATAAGGGCTGAAAGCACGTGTTTCATCAATTATTACCTCCCGATTACATAGTATATTGATTATATCCCAATGGGAACTACAGTAAAAGTAATTTTTCCTCTGAAGAGACATCTGCGCCAGTGCCGATTTTCAGAAAGGTAAATTATGATTTACATTTATGTAAACTAAATTGTAAATTATGCACTTTTTTGATTAATTAATTTCCACAGGCTGAAAATGCCTTTATTCTGCGGTTTCTGATATTGAAGCACCGTTTGTCCACTGAGTTATCCACTTATGAGATGTGGAAAACTTTTTCGGCTGTAAGCCTTGCAATCACTCGCTTTGATTTGATTGATAATTTTTTGTCGCGAAAAGTTATCCACAGATTATTGTCACTTTCCACAGTTATCCACAAAATAGAGTATTGACTTTTTGCATCACTGACGAATAACTGTTTTCTGTAAATATACAAAATATTTTTGTGATTCCGGCGAAGCATATGTGATCATACACGAATTTCTTCAGGATCTTTTCCCTGCACTGTCCCAAACGGCTGCCGTATTAAGTGCACTTCCGGCTCATAATTGTTTTTCCTGCGGCGCACTGAAATGCCGGCCGCCGATATTTATCCGTGCGGCCTGCCGTACGCGGAGCGTTCGCCTGACGAGATTCTCATCTGAATGCGATTTATCTTTGATTTCAGTCCTCGTGTTCCTTCTCAAGTATTATCGTAACCGGACCGTCGTTCACAAGAGCAACTTTCATTTCCGCTCCAAAGACTCCTGTCTGAACATCTTCGATACCTTCTCTGCGCAGTGCTTCGCAGAAATATCTGTAAAGTTCGTCAGCTTTTCCCGGTTCTTCAGCATCTGTAAATCCCGGACGGTTTCCTCTGCGGCAGTCCGCATACAACGTAAACTGTGAAACTGCCAGAATCGAGCCCCCCTTATCCTTTATAGAGAGATTCATCTTTCCGTGTTCATCCGAAAATATCCTCATATTTGCGATTTTATGAGCGATATAGTCTGCTTCATCACGCGTATCGCCGCGGCCTGCTCCGAAAAGTATCATGAAACCGCTTCCTATGCTCCCGACAGTTTTCTCTCCGACGTTTACGTCAGCATTTGTGACGCGCTGTATTACTGCTTTCATTTCAATCTCATTCCTTGTTCTTCCTCTGCCCAGCGCGATGCCCGTTCTACGGCTCTGTGCCAGCCTCTGAGGCATTTTTCCGTGTCTTCCGATACACGGCCTGGCATGAATATTTGTTCGGCTGTTCTGATGTTCTTAATCTCATCTGTGCTGTTCCAGACGCCTGCAGCAAGTCCCGCAAGATATGCTGCTCCCATCGCTGTTGTCTCTGTGCAGGCCGGCCTGTTCACAGGGCAGCCGAGGAGCTCGGCCTGAAACTGCATCATTACGTCACTGACGCATGCCCCGCCGTCGACTCGAAGTTCCGGCAGTGATGTGCCGGTGTCGGCCTGCATAGCTTTTATAAGATCATATACCTGATATGCTATGCCCTCAAGCACTGCTCTGGCAATATGCTTTTTGTTCGTGCCACGCGTTATTCCGATTATTGTACCTCTCGCATACATATCCCAGTATGGAGCTCCAAGACCAGTAAACGCCGGGACTACATATACTCCTCCGCTGTCTGAGGTCTGCTCGGCGAGTATGTCACATTCATGGGGCTCTGATATGAGACCAAGTTCGTCCTTGAGCCACTGAATTGTCGAACCCCCGTTAAAGACGCTGCCTTCAAGCGCATATGTCGTTCTTCCGCCCAGCGACCATGCAACCGTCGGTATAAGGCCGTTTGATGAGTGCACGATCTGTTCTCCGGTATTCATCAGCGTAAAACAGCCGGTTCCATAAGTATTCTTTGCCTCGCCGCGGCTGAAACACGCCTGGCCGAAAAGAGCAGCCTGCTGATCTCCAGCTGATCCGCACACAGGCACTCCGTCAAGTTCCGGTATGCCTACCGCTTCTCCGTCAATTCTGCAGTACACAGCTGAATTCGCTACAGGTTCAGGCAGCATCGAAACTGGAATACCGAGTTTTCTGCAGATTTCACGATCCCATCTGAGCTCTCTGATATCAAACAGCATCGTCCGTGCACAATTTGAGTAATCTGAAACATGCGTCCTGTGCTTTCCGCTGAGATTCCAGATTAGCCATGAATCGACTGTTCCGAAAAGAAGCCTGCCGTTTTCGGCTTTCTCTGCAGCGCCAGCTATGTTGCTCAGTATCCATTTTATTTTCGTTGCTGAAAAATACGCGTCTATAAGCAGGCCGGTCTTTTCCTCAGCATAATCGACAAATCCCTGATCCTTCATCAGTGCGTCGCACATTTCAGCTGTGCGCCTGCACTGCCACACGATCGCGTTATACACGGGCTGACCGGTCTTGCGATCCCATACTATCGTAGTTTCTCTCTGATTTGCTATCCCGACCGCCGCTATGCGGCCTCCGGCTGATCTGCATTTTTCTACAGCCTCACGAAGAGCTATGAGCTGTGACTGAAGGATGTCAAAAGGATTATGCTCAACCCAGCCCGGCTTCGGATATATCTGCTCAAACGGATGCTGCGCCATCGAAACTATGCTTCCGTTTCTGTCAAAAACTATCGCCCTTGAACTTGTCGTCCCCTGGTCAAGAGCCGCAATATATTCTTTCATCTATTTAATTCACACTTCTCCGATCCATTATTTTTCTTCGTCCGGACTTTCTTTGAACCAATAATCCGGTTCAGCGTATTTCTGCTGAATTTCTTTTATTATGTCCTTGGTATTCATGAAGAGCCGCTTCTTGTCTGTAAGGTAATTCGTGTGGTTAGCGAGAGCTCTCTCCGTGAAATATCCGGCATTGTCCGTTTCATTCTGCACGATTTCATAGCCTTTTCCGCCCCTTTTAAGAGTGCCCGTCGCTCCACATACAGCGCATTTTACTGTCCCGTCAGGATTGATCTTTATAGCTGTAGATGTACAGCAAGGACACTCGAGGAATTCGGAACTTCTGTCAGGATTCTTCTTGCCCTTTTCGAGCAGACTCGCGAGCTTATGAAGTACATCGAGATTGTCACCTCTCACAGAATCAGCAGGCAGAGTAGCCAGTATCGGCTGTACTGCAAGTACATTGAGATGCAGTTTGTTAGCGAATGCAATCCCGCTTTCCTTGATCATTCCCTCCCATTCAGCCATACCATAAGGATTTACAACTACGCAGTCAGGATAAGGATGCGGCCAGCCAGGATAATCGCTCGTAACAGAAAGCAGTCTGTCCATTATATTTTTTACAGGACCCGGAGCCGAGAAAATATATGCAGGAAAAGCGATTATTATCTTATCACTGTGCTTGACGTTTCTTATTATGATATCCAGCTCATCCTCAATGGCGCATTTGCTGCCCTCAGGTACGCAATGATAGCACGCCCGACACGGATTAATGTCAAGCTTTCCGAGATCAACCATCACTTTTTCCCAGTCATCTGGAAGACAGTTCAGAATTTCTCTGACTGCCAGTTCCGAATTTCCGCCTCTTCTCGGCGAATATACAAAACCACATGCACGCATGAAATACCTCCCGCCCGCTCCGCGGGCAAAAATAATATTCACAAAAAACGTTCTTTTAATAAACAATAATAATTTTATTTTAGCATACATTCATTGTTTGGTGTGACGTCAGAGAGGGTTCATTTAAGCCTGCTTTGCGCAAATTCATTTAATATTAATATCATCGCACAGGCCGTCTTGCA
>CADBRA010000027.1 GCA_902796965.1 uncultured Eubacteriales bacterium
AACCGCATAATTCAATGATCTATGCACTGACTCATTCAGAAACACCACTTGCCGCATTCCAAGTCTGTGTGCTGTCATGAAACAAATCAAAAACCGTACAGAGCGCCGTTCGGACTGGTCCGGCGCCATCGCCGGCTACGCCGGCATTCAGTGACCTGATACACGTTTGCTGACCATTTTATCATATAATATCCATAATATGAAATCATATATTGCCGAACAAACAGGATTTCACACACTCTTCACACAACAGATTCGCATCTTTTACCTGCAAACCTGAAAACATACATATCCGGCTGATATATTATAAGCGTCGAAGGGAAAAGGAACAGACACCCGGGACAAAGAATACGCAAAGCAGAAACTTTTCATAAACTCTCCTAAAAAACAAATAATGCAGAAAACGGAAAAGCCGGAGCGGAACTTGAATATCCCTCCGGTTTTTCTTTCGCAGAAAAGCCTCATAAGCTTTCTGTTTCTGCAGCATAAGCTCTGCCTCGGTGTATTGACAAATATCTGCTATCGGATTATTATGATGCGCCTGTAAAGTATGTATGCCGTCCCCTGGACCCAGCGCAGCGCATTATCTTGTATCTGTTGCCGCCCGCAGCAATGTTTTTCATATGTGAGCAGAAAAAATGCCTGCCTATGCTATGAATCGCAGGCGAAAACTGTTAAATGCGCGTGAGGAACAGCCAGCGTACTTGCCTGCAGCGGCAGTCAGGTGATAAAATTATCACCGGCAGATAAAATGCGCTGCAGCGCGGTGAAAGGAGAACAACATGACTCAGATTGAAAATATCGATGTAAACGGCACTTCTGTTCAGGGCACTCTGATCAAGGCTCCAGGCGGCGAAGGCCATCCGAACATGATCGTCATAGCATGCAAAAAGGGTTATCTCATGTGCGGATACCTCAATATTGATGCTGCAGAGAAATTCGGCGATGCCGCTGTTCTCGTCGGAGGAGCTGACTTTGACGCCGTTCTTTTAAACCCGATCAAGGGAATGACATCAAAAGCCGCAGAAGCAGGTGTAAAAGACGGGATGACAGGTGCCGAGGCTGCTGCGTTACTCAATAAATAGCTGTTCTTTTTCAGCAGAAAGGACCGGCTGAGATATCATTTTATATATCTCAGCCGGTCCTGTTCATTACTGTGCAGAAAAATCATCAGTCCGCGGAGCTGACGTCCGTATATGGATTGCCGCATTATGCATCTGAAAAAATCATGCGTTTATGCAGCGTCCAAAGACCGCTGCCAGGTTGCGGCTCCGCAATTTTAGACAACTCTTTAAAGCCCGAATACTATTTCAGGTCTGACTCCTGTTGCGAGCCGCTCTGCAGAATCAGCCGCTACGAGATCGAGGATTTTATCATCGGCAATCAGAATATTCCATACTTCCCATGTTTTTTGTTTAAATTCTATGCTCAGTTCTATATTATCATCGACGATAGTACAATGATAAGGAAGATCCATGTCATTCAGCGTCATAACCAATCGGCCGTCTTCCATGAGAAAAGGCTCGAGCGGAAACGTACGGCACTGTATAGGACGGCGCTCTCTCGGACATTCAGGCGGCGTCTTGCAGCGCACGAAATTTACAGGTTCTGTCCATGACGGCGGGAATTCCCATTCGCGTGGATCGTCCTGAGACCACTCCAGCCAGGCATCTGTTTCCGGAGTCAGTATCTTCTCCTCGCCCGGCAAAAGATATATCCCCAGGTCCTCGTCGCCCCAGCCGTATTCTTCTCCTGATCCCGGTCTGCAGCAGCACGCTGCTCCGCAAAGAGTACCGCAATCGAAATCAGGCGCTATCGGTGAAACTTCGTCAAGCATTTTATAGATATTCCTGTATGTTTCTTCTGTCAGGATGTCTGATGTGACGCATCGTTTCATAAACAAAAATCCTTTCGTTTTCTCAGGCGGAAACCAACTGATTTTGTGGCTTATAAAATAAAAAAACCGCTGAGCATTCAATCTCACCGGCTTGATGTGGCAGGGGCAGAAGGACTCGAACCCTCGGCACGTGGTTTTGGAGACCACTGCTCTACCAACTGAGCTATACCCCTATATGTCTCTATATATCTGCAAATAAAAAATGGCGGAGAAGATGGGATTCGAACCCATGCACCAGAATTCTCCGGTCTAACGGTTTAGCAAACCGTCCTCTTCAGCCTACTTGAGTACTTCTCCACTGATAAAAAATGGCGGAGAGGGTGGGATTCGAACCCACGTGGGCTTGCACCCAAACGGTTTTCAAGACCGCCTCGTTATGACCGCTTCGATACCTCTCCGTAAGTATTCAATTTTAAAAAGAAAAGTATAGCCATGCCACATGAGTAATTAATGGTGACCCATCAGAGATTCGAACTCTGGACACCTTGATTAAAAGTCAAGTGCTCTACCGCCTGAGCTAATGGGTCATTAGTGGCAGGGGTAGATGGACTCGAACCATCGAATG
>CADBRA010000028.1 GCA_902796965.1 uncultured Eubacteriales bacterium
CAAAGAATCATACCGTGTTTCTTTTTTGATGACCGCGCGGCGGAGTAGTCGGATTTTAGGCAGATTTACTGCTCGTGAACCCTCTTGCCGGTGATGTGTTCCGGTATCAATTCAAGGACCTGAACCGTGTTTTCATTCTTTCTGATTTCGTCCTTGTAGAAATCAGTCTGATCAGGGTAAACGTTGAGTGCGAGCTTATATGCCTGGCGCAGCGTCTTTTCGTGATCCTCGACTTTGCGCAGACGCCCGAATACGATCACGCTGTTGACGAAACGCGCAAAATCGCCTTCTTCCTGCCATCCTTTATCGATTACGCAGAATGATACCTTGTCGTGCCTTGTCATTGCATCGATTTTGTGACCTGCCTTTGCACAGTGAAAATACAAATGGCCGTCGTCATCACATATATAATCTATCGGCAGACCGTACGGATAATCATCATCCCCAAGAAGGGAGAGTACGCCGAGATGCTCACTGCGCAGGATCTTCATGGCATCTTCATCAGTTAGCTGCTGTTTGAATCTTCTCATCTTTCTGAACATATTCCCTATTCCTTTCTCGATAATAATTGGTAAAATGCTTTTTCAGGATAAATCATTTAAGCGATTATTGCAAAGGTCGTTTTTCTTCAAAGAAAATTTGACTGCGGACCGTTGAAATCCCGAGCATGATGAGCATCGGCCGTCTCAGAGACGATTCGATGCAGGAAATGCAGAAGCTATCTGAGCGTGTGCATATGATGAGAAGCATCGATAAATGACGGATTATTCAGGCAGGCGGCATATGGTAAATGCGCATGAGGTGTTTTTGATGACTGCAAATCCGGCAGCTCCGCTGCCGCAGATGTCCGCTCAGCGGACAAAAGATACGTATTTTTTGTTGCTTTTTTACGTTAATTTAATAAAATCACTTGCAGATACTTTATTGACAGATTTATCTGCTGGTAGTATAGTTAGTACAACTTAAATTTCAGTGGGAGCAGTGACATGGCAGCTTTATTCAATTTGGAAAATTATTATTACGGCAAGTTTTATGGTCTGTACAGAGTCTTTACAGGCTATTTTTGGCGTACAAAAAGTTTCTCCGGATCGGAAAGCAGGCATCACAGCAACCAATAGAATTTACATACAGAGTTTTCTGACAGTTGTTCAAACAAGTGATTAAAGCCATTCGGTTCGGAGCCGGATGGCTTATTTTTTTATGGCGGAAGGCCGGGAAGGAAAGAAAAAATGGTCATCATTTTAAAGGAAAACGCACCAGCGGTTGAAGTACAGGCACTCGAACAGTATCTCGAAGCTTTTGATCTTCAGATAAAGGAAACGGTAGGTGAGCACATGAGCATTCTTGGACTTATAGGAGATACGACGGCAGTAGACATAGACACACTGCTTACATTCCCCTGCGTGGAAGATGTACGCAGGATTCAGGAACCTTACAAGGCAGTAAATAAAAAATTCCATCCTGAGCCGACTGTCGTCGAGGTGGCTCCGGGAATAAAGATAGGCGGCGGCAATTTCCAGGTTATTGCCGGGCCTTGTTCTGTAGAGACGGAGGAACAGATTATCGAGGTGGCAGAGGACGTCAAAAAGTCAGGTGCTACGATGCTCAGAGGCGGAGCATTCAAGCCGAGAACATCACCGTACTCGTTCCAGGGACTCCGAGCAAACGGATTAGAGCTTCTCGAAGAGGCGAAGAAGGCGACCGGCATGCCTATAGTTACCGAGATAATGAGCGCAGCTCATCTGCCGCTGTTCAAGAATGTTGATGTGATTCAAGTAGGTGCGAGAAATATGCAGAATTTCGAGCTGCTTAAGGCTCTGGGCAAACAGGAAAAGCCGATTCTCCTCAAGAGAGGTCTTGCGAACACGATAGAGGAATGGCTGATGAGCGCTGAGTACATCATGTCTGAGGGTAATCCGAACATAATTCTCTGCGAAAGAGGAATAAGAACATTCGAAACTGCGACCAGGAATACGCTCGATCTGTCAGCGATTCCGGTGCTCAAGGAAAAGACTCATCTGCCTGTTATAGTCGATCCGAGCCATGCGACAGGCGTAAGGCAGTATGTTGAGCCTCTTGCTATAGCCGCTGCGGCAATAGGCGCTGACGGACTGATAATAGAAGTGCACAACGACCCACAGAAGGCTCTCTGCGACGGTGCGCAGTCATTGACACCGGAGCAGTTTGATAATACAATGAAAAAAATAAAGAAGATGAGAAATTTCGTAACTACAGAGCTCAATTAATACGGGCTTTTAAGGTTATTATGGCAGAAAAACCGCTGGTTTGTTCCGTCCGCCGCTCAGGGCGGCACGAGATAGTCAGCGGTTTCTGCAGTTTCAGGGAAAATTCGGATGAGCTGGTCTGCTCTGTCTGGCGGGATGCCGGGATAAAGGTGTGCAAATGAAAAAAAAGATACGTATTAATGCCGGAGACGGCTACGATTTTGTTATAGGCGGCGGTCTGCTTGATGAGATCGGGCGGATGGCCGCTTCTGTCATGGACGCAAGACGGATCGCCGTCTTCACTGATTCCACGGTAAACAGGCTGTATGCCGATAAAATTGAGGATCAGCTCCGGCAGGCGAGATTCAAGACATACAGGTATGTATATGAAGCTGGAGAGCAGTCGAAAAATCTTGATACGACTGCACAGTTCCTGGATTTTATGTCGGAATGCGGGTTGACTCGAGGTGACGCTGTGGCAGTACTGGGAGGAGGAGTCGCTGGTGATATGGGCGGATTCGCGGCTTCAGTATATCTGAGAGGCATTGATTTCATGCAGATTCCAACGACGCTGCTCGCATCAGTAGATTCATCAGTAGGGGGCAAAACAGGTGTCGACACAAAATATGGCAAGAATCTTGTCGGCACATTCTGGCAGCCGTCTCTCGTGGTCTGTGATACAGACACGTTTGACTCGCTTGGCGAGGATCTTATGCTAGACGGATTCGCTGAAGTCATAAAGACTGCGGCAATAAAGTCTGATAAGATGTTTGGTGACCTTGAAAACGGGCTTTTCACTGAAAATATGTCTGATATAATCGCGAGGTGCGTAACCATAAAAGGCGATGTTGTCCATGACGATGAAAAAGAGAGCGGTCTGCGCAGAATCCTTAATTTCGGTCATACGATGGCTCACGCCATCGAGCTCGAAAGCGGATACAAGATAAGCCACGGCAGAGCTGTCGCTATCGGGATGCTTATGATAACCAGAGCGAGCGAAGCTCACGGACTTACAGAGGCTGGAACATATAAAAGGCTTTATGATCTGATCAGCAGCCATGGATATCAGACGGAACCGGATGCTCCGCTGGAGAAACTATGCGAGGCCGCGCGCCGCGACAAAAAATCGGGCGGTTCATTTATAAAACTCGTCTACATTCCGAAAATCGGAGAAGCTGCAGTAATGAAAGTCGATTTCGACGAGCTCTACGATTTCTATAACGTATAATAATGGAGACATATCATGGATGTAATAGTTTACCCTGGAAAACTGCGCGGCACTGTGAAGGCGCCTCCTTCGAAATCGCTGGCGCACAGAGCTCTGATATGTGCGGCTCTGACTGACGGAACCTCACAGATAGAAGGTATATCGGAATCAGAAGATATGCATGCAACAATAAGGTGTATCAGAGCGCTTGGTGCATCAGTTGAGAGAGCAGGAAACAGTGTCACCGTAACGGGAGTGTTTGCACAAGGCGTGCGGCCAGCAAATAAAGCGCTGCTCGACTGCGGCGAGAGCGGATCTACATTCAGATTTTTGCTGCCTGTGGCGTCAGCATTAGGAACAGAGGCGGAATTTACAGGGCATGGAAAGTTGCCTGATAGGCCGATAACGCTTCTTTCAGATGTGATGAAGATACACGGAGTGGTATTTCTGCCTGACGGGAGCGACCGCATGCCGTTTTCAACAGGAGGACGGCTTGAGCCGGGAGAATATGTTATACCTGGAAATGTCAGCTCTCAGTACATTTCCGGACTGCTCTTTGCACTACCGCTGCTGGACGGAGACAGCCGGATCATAATTGAAAACGGACTGCAGTCTGCTGATTATGTAAATCTGACGACAGACATGCTGGCAAAATTCGGAATAGAAACAGAAAAGACGGAGTACGGATATGCTGTCAGAGGCGGACAAAGATACAGAGCGGTAGATACAGCCGTAGAGGGAGATTACTCAAATGCTGCATTCTGGCTCACTGCCGGTGCAATGGGATCAGATATAAAAGTTACAGGTCTTAACCCGGACAGTGCACAGGGCGACAGAAGAATCTTAGATATACTTCAAGGAATGGAGGCGTCGATTATGGCGACGTCAGAAGGCGTGCAGGCCAGGGGATACAGTCTTTCACCGATCTGCGTAGATTGCGGCGATATCCCGGATCTCGTTCCGGTTCTCTCTGTTGCAGCGTGCACAGCCGAGGACTGTGAATGCAAATTCATAAACGCCGGGAGGCTTCGCCTTAAAGAAAGCGACAGGCTCATGTCGACGACGGCCATGATCGCAAAGCTCGGTATTGGAGTACAGATATGCGGCGATGAATTCTATGTTTATGGGGATGGATATATGGAAGGCGGAACTGTCGTCGACGCATATAACGATCACAGGATCGTCATGGCCGCATCCATCGCGGCGCTCAGGTGCAGCGAGCCGGTAAAGATAACAGGAGCAGAAGCAGTATCAAAGAGTTATCCTGATTTCTTTGATGTTTTCAGGTCGCTGGGAGGCAGAGCAGATGTCGTCTGAAATAGGGAATAAATTAAAAGTATCGCTTTTCGGTGAATCTCACGGCAGAGGAACAGGTGTAGTTATCGACGGATTTCCTTCAGGAATAAGGATAGATGATGAAAAACTTTTGTCTTTCACGGCACGGAGACGCCCGGGAAGAGACAAGACAAGCACAGCGCGCAGAGAAGATGACATTCCTGAAGTGCTGTCAGGAATTCTCGCCGGAGTTACATGCGGAACACCAATTGCCGCTGTAATAAAAAATACAGATCAGCATTCCGGTGACTACAAAAATATTAGCCATGAAGCGCGCCCCGGTCATGCAGACTACACCGGTTTTGTAAAATACAGAGGATATAATGACGTAAGAGGCGGAGGTCATTTTTCAGCGAGAATAACGGCGCCGCTCGTATTTGCCGGAGGCTTGTGCCTTCAGTACCTTGAACAGCGCGGAATTTACATCGGTGCACATCTCGCGTCGGTGGCAGGCATAAAAGATGAGAAATTTGATCCGTGCAGAGTTACGAAGGAAGAACTTCTTTCTCCCGGACATAAGAAATTCCCTGTGATCGATGACGAAGCCGGAGAGATGATGCGCGAAGAAATAGAAAAGGCACGACTCGACGGAGACTCTGTCGGAGGCATTGTGGAAGTGGCTGCCACAGGGCTTCCGGCAGGGCTCGGCTCGCCGATATTTGATACTGTGGAAGGCCGGCTTTCATACGGATACTACGGAATACCAGCCGTAAAGGGCGTTTCGTTCGGAGCAGGATTCGGTGCGTCGGCTATGCGCGGCAGCGAGAATAACGACGAATTTTACATGGAAGACGAAGTTGTCCGGACCAGGACAAATAATCACGGAGGCATCCTCGGCGGTATAACGAGCGGCATGCCGGTTACGGCGATGATCGCGTTCAAACCGACACCGTCGATATCCAAGCCGCAGAACACGGTTGATTATGTTGAAAATAAAGATACCGTGATAAGTATAAAAGGCAGGCATGATCCGTGCGTGGCAGTCAGGGCGGTTCCTGTTGTGGAAGCTGTGACAGCTGTAGTCCTCATGGATATGCTGCTTGAGGAGGGAATCTTTTAATGGCGGAACATAAAAATCTTTACGAAATACGCGAAGAGCTCGACAAAACAGATGCCGGTATTCTGGAGCTATTTACACAGCGCATGAAATTGTCGGGCGATGTGGCACGCTACAAAGAGGCGCATGACATGCCGACACTTCGTCCGCAGCGCGAGAAAGAGATCATAGATAATATCAGAGCGAATGCGGATCCTGAAATCTCTGATTACGCTGCTGATCTTTTTATAGAAATCATGCGGCTGAGCAGAAAATATCAGGAAAGTCTCAGAAGCGGAGGAAAACATTTTTGAGCAGCATTGTTACAGCTGAAAATTTAAAGTACGTTTATGAGAGGCAGGAGAGTCCGGAAGAAAACAGTGAACAGGCCGAGGAGCCGGCGTCCGCAATCGACGGTCTCAGTATCTCTATAGAAAAAGGCAGCTTTACCGCAATAATAGGATCTAATGGTTCCGGTAAATCGACATTCGCCAAGTGCATAAACGCCCTGCTTGTTCCCACTGAAGGCCGCGTGACTGTTGACGGCATGGACACGGCTGATGATGAGATGGTTTGGGATATAAGGAGCACTGCCGGTATGGTGTTCCAGAACCCTGACAATCAGATAGTCTCATCAATTGTCGAGGATGATGTGGCATTCGGTCCGGAAAATCTCGGCGTTCCGACGCCTGAGATAAGAGAAAGAATTGACCGCGCGATGAAAGAAGTCGGAATATATGAGCTTAGGAAGCGCGCTCCACATACGCTTTCGGGCGGACAGAAACAGCGTGTGGCTATCGCAGGCGTGCTCGCTATGGAGCCTCAGTGCATCATATTTGACGAATCGACTGCTATGCTCGATCCTGGAGGTCGCTCTGACGTCATGGATGTTATAGAAAAGCTGAACAGCCGCGGCATCACGATAATCCTTATCACGCATTATATGGAAGAAGCAGTCAGAGCAGACCGTATAATTATCATGCATGACGGCAGAGCAGTTTCAGACGGAACGCCGTCCGAGATATTTTCGCGCCGCAGCATCATAAAGGATGCAGGACTGGAACTGCCTTACGCAGTTAGGACAGCTGATGTTCTGAGAGGAAAAGGAGTGCCGGTCCCTGACGGCGTGATTACAATTGAAGCACTGGCGGCATGGCTTGCCGATTACGGGAGACAGTACGATGCGGATTGATGTTCAGAATCTGACACACATTTACAATGAAGGACAGACTGATGAAGTCACTGCTCTCGACGATGTAAGCTTCACTGTCGGTGAAGGCAGCATAACAGGAATAATAGGCCATACCGGTTCAGGGAAATCTACTCTTATTCAACATATGAACGGGCTGCTCAAGCCTTCATCAGGCAAAATATTTGCAGACGGTACGGATATAACATCAAAGGATGTTTCGATGCCTGAAATAAGGAGAAAAATAGGGCTCGTGTTTCAGTATCCTGAATATCAACTATTTGAAGAGACAGTAGCGAAAGACATCGCATTTGGACCGAAGAATCTCGGAATGAGCGACGCTGAGATAGAAAAAAGGGTGCATACGGCTATGTCGCTCACAGATCTCGATTACGAAAAGTTTGCGGTGAAATCACCGTTCGAGCTTTCAGGCGGCCAGAAACGGCGTGTTGCCATAGCCGGTGTGCTGGCCATGGAACCGGAAGTACTGATACTGGATGAACCGGCGGCCGGACTCGATCCGGCATCTCACCGCAGCATGATGGAGCTTGTCAGGAGACTTAACACGGAACATAATACGACAATAGTTCTTGTTTCACATAATATGGATGACGTCGCGGAATACTGCACGGATGTAATCGTCATGGACGATGGAAAGATTTTTTTAAGCGGGACACCGCGTGAGGTTTTCCGCCACAGCAGCGAGCTTGAGTCGAAAGGGCTGGGGCTGCCGTTCGGACAGTGCCTGATAAGAGAGATGAACAGACAGGGTGCGGATATTTCGGGAGACAGCGTCCTATCAGGCGAAGATGCCGCTGAAGCAGTCCTGAGATGGCTTGAGGAGAAGAAATGCTGAGAGATATAACACTGGGACAGTATTATCCGCGTGAGTCTGTTATTCACAGGCTCGATCCACGCGTAAAGATAGCCGCGACATTCTTATATCTGATAATGATATTTGTGGTAAGAGATTTCACAGGATATGCATTTGTCACGTGCGTACTGGCTGCAGTGACCGCTGTTTCGCATGTACCGGTGAAATTCATGGCTCGAGGCATGAAGCCTGTGATGTTCATAATCGTCTTTACGTTCGTGATAAACATTTTTGTCTACAAAGGCACTGTTCTCGTGAGCCTTGGACCGCTGAACATCACGGATAACGGGCTGCGGCAGGCTGTTTTCATAGCAGTCAGGCTGATATTGCTGATATTCGGCACATCACTTCTGACATATACGACAAAGCCGATGCAGCTTACAGATGGGTTTGAGTCTATAATGCGTCCGCTTACAAAAGTAGGTCTTCCGGCGCATGAAATAGCGATGATGATGTCTATAGCTCTGCGCTTCATACCGGTTCTGCTGGAGGAGACAGATAAAATAATGAAGGCACAGCAGGCCAGAGGAGCCGATTTCGAGAGCGGTAATCTTATGAAGAGAGCAAAGAGCCTCATTCCGCTTTTTATTCCGCTTTTCGTCAATGCATTTCGCATGGCGATTGAGCTGGCGATGGCGATGGAAGCACGCTGCTATCACGGGGGAAATGGCCGCACAAGACTCAATCCGATGAAGCTTCAGAAGATTGACTATATAGCAATAGTTCTTATAATGCTATTTGCGGCTGCAGTAATAGTGCAGGCATCTGGAATCACAGGACTTCCGATGCTCTGGCCTTCAAGATAATACAGGAGATTTATGAGACAGAGAAGAATAAAAGATCTGGATGAAAAGCTAGACGTCTACAGCGGCGGAATACAGGTAAATCCGAGAAGCCTTAAAGGCAGATGGGCAAGCCTTTTCGACAGCAGCGCGCCGGTATATATGGAACTCGGATGCGGCAAGGGTCAGTTCATCACAAGTCTGTCGGAAGCTTATCCCGACAGAAATTTCATCGCTGTAGAAGGAAACAGGAGCGCAATGCTGAGAGCGCTTCAAAAGGCAGTCAGACATTTTAAGGGGATAGATCCGGCGTGCGAAGCAGAAGCAGCAGGCAGCGCATTTACTCCGGCGCTGGAGGCAGAGGTTCCGAAAGGAATTTTCGCGATCGATCCAGATAAGGCCGGCATAACGCCCGGCGAAAAGTTCGATACGCCATATAAGACGAGTCAGGACGACTGTCTGTTTAAAGTCAGTGGCAATCTTGTATTTGCCTGCATGTACCTCAGAGATGTCACAGACTGCTTTGAGGACGGCGAACTCGACGGAATATATCTGAACTTCAGCGACCCGTGGCCAAAGGAACGCCAGGCAGCACGCAGGCTCACCCACCGCAGATATCTGATGGGGTATGACCAAGTACTCAAACCTGGGAGTCTTCTCGAGTTCAAGACAGACAATGAGCCACTGTTCAGATTTTCAATCAGCGAATTTGACGAATTCGGACTTGAAAAGACAGAATACACAGAAGATCTTCACGCGCCCGATTGTGAATTCGCATCGCGCAGATTCATGACGGAATATGAAGAAAAATTTTCAGGCCGCGGCAATCCTATATATTACTGCCAGGTGAAATTCAAATGAAGAAAACAATACGGTGCCTGACGGAACATCTGCTGTTTGCAGGATTTCGCCGGCGCCATTTTTTTATTTAAAATGAGGCTTTCGTGCGTATGGATTTGTGATATTGTTTTTTCAGTGGCAATACCGCGGAACATATGCAATTCACCTCTGATGAAATAAAACTGACGACCGGCTGCAAATTTCCACAAAGCCTTGCGGCCGGTCACTGGAAGCCGGCATTTGATCCGGCAACAGGAGGACACCATGATTTACTTGTTTATATCGATAATACTGGCAGTGTTTTTCATATGGCTGATTTTTTCAGCGCTGAAAGTAGTCATTAAAATCGCTTTCTGGCTGTTTATCGGAATACCGGTCGGAATAGCACTTATACTTATAGGGATGCACATGCTCGGTGCTGTCGTGCTGCTGCCGTGTGCATTGGGATGCATCTCTCTGATCGGAGGCCGGTAAATGAAAAGGAAATATACAGCAGGCATAGATATAGGAGGGACCGGGACAAAACTCGGTCTCTTTGCGTACGGCGGAAAACCTGTAGAAATATGGAGCATTCCGACAGACACTGCTGATCACGGTGGCCACATCATTAAAAATGCGGCGGAATCATTATGCAGAAAAATGAAAGCGCTAGGCGTCAGCTCCGCTGACATGGAAGGCGCCGGCATAGCTGTGCCCGGCGCTGTGAAGGACGGAATACACGCAGAAGTCTGCCCGAACATCGGATGGATGCACAGGGATGTCAGAGCGGAATTTATCGAAGCTTTCAGCGCAGCGCTTCTCAGCGGGCAGATACACGCAGAAACGGCTGGCAGAGAAGCATATGTTGCAGGAGAGAAAAAGCGAGAGCCGGAGACAGCCGACACCTCGGCTCTATTCAGAACATCGTTAGCACATATCAACAGCAGCATAACGTGTGAAGAAGCTAATGACCGCGGCTGCGGTTTTTTTGAGCCGTGGCTGGACTCGGAATTGCTGCCGCCATCATTCAGAGTAAAAGTCATGAATGACGCAGCCGCGGCGGCGTGCGGAGAATTCACGGCAGGTGGCGGCAGAAGCAGCCGCACCATGATGATGGTAACGCTCGGTACAGGCGTTGGTGCGGCAGTAATAGCCGACGGACGCCTGATAAACGGTGTATTCGGGTGCGCCGGCGAGATCGGTCATATGAACGTAAATCCGACGGAAACAGAAAAATGCAGCTGTGGCCGGCGCGGATGCCTTGAACAATATGTTTCAGCGGGGGGAATTGTGCACAGAATGAAAAAATATCTTGAGAGCGGCGGAAAATCTTTGCTGGATGAGAACAGCCTTTCAGCCGAAAATATTTCGGATGCTGTATACAATGGAGATGAGCTGGCTGAGAGAGTCATGAAAGAGACCGGCAGCCTGTTGGGCCGTGCGCTGGCGACCGTCTCATGTGTAATTGATCCTGGCCTGTTCGTGATCGGAGGAGGCGTAGCCGAAGCCGGAGAAGTTCTGTTGACGCCTGTCAGAGAAAGTTATATCAATACGTGTTATCCTCCGTCGGCCGGAGCGCGCATCATAAAAGCTGAACTTGGCGGAAATGCTGGCGTATACGGATGCGCACTGTCACTATAGATCACGGTTCGGAGCGCGCAGAACGTATGCACAGGCTAATGAACCTGATGGCGGCTGATGTACGTCATGACGCGGCCGACGCCCGTCCATGCGCGTATTCGGCGTATGCGCCTGCGCACGCAATGCTGGTTATGCTGACCTGCAGCGCTTCGCTCCAGGCATATGCTGGAGCACGCGCTCATGCGCGCAGTCATTCCGGCGCACGTATGTCCCGGGCGCAGAAAAATGCACGCCGGTCTGTCAGCGGAGCTGACGTGAGGGTGGCTGTTTTCATTATCTTGCAGTCGTAAAGCTGCGCTCAGCAAGCAGGATGAAAATGTGGCAATCCTGCTTGTCTCTGCCATTTCTATATGCGCATTCTGAATAGATTATGACTGTGCCTTGTATGGATTCTCAAGAATCCAGCCGATGGCAAGTTTCATGTCATATGTAAATGATCACGTTGATATGCAATTTAATATCATCTATATTGTAATTAAGACATGAAAAATCGTTCATTCACGGACTGCTGAAAATCATTTCGTATGAAATTATATTCATTTTAAACAATAAAAATGAATACAGTGTATGCAAAATAAATTCTATAAAATAAAAAAATACAGAAATAAATTAGATAAAAATAAAATAAGCAAAAATTGTATTCCATACAAACATGTTTTTGCATACAAAAGTGATAGACTTTTTGTTGACATTCGGGAGCACCGGCGGTAATATAGCCATATCAAATTTCAACAGGCAATTTCACAAAGGCAATTGGTCACAATGGGGCGGCAGATCTTGGTAAGATTCTGACCGCCCTTTTCTGATTTATTGCCGGAGAGGAGTAGGAAATGGATTCAGATATGCGTATCTGGGAGCATCCTGTTCTTGGCAAGTACGAAAAGTACGAAGAGCCGAAAGTGCTGCACTTCACGCTTGATGGAAAAGACATGACAGGATATGAGGGGGACTCCGTTGCAGCGGCGCTGAAAGCTGCTGGTGTGATGACGCATCGCTATACCGCTAAAAACCACAGACCCAGAGGAATATTCTGTGCGATCGGAAGATGTACTGACTGTGTAATGATCGTAAATGGCCAGCCGAATGTCAGAACGTGCATAACTCCACTGGAAGAGGGCATGGAGCTGAGAACACAGTATGGAGTTCAGACAAAAGAAGAGTGGGAGGCTGAAAACGATGAAGAGATATGAAGTGATCGTAATCGGAGCCGGTCCCGCGGGATTGTCGGCCGCAGCTGAGGCTGCCAAGAAAGGAATGAAAGTCGCTGTTTTCGATGAAAATGCGGGCCCTGGCGGACAACTTTTCAAGCAGATTCACAAATTCTTCGGATCGCGTGCAAACAACGCGAGAATGAGAGGATTCAAAATAGGCCGTAAACTTCTTAAGGAAGCGGAGGAAAACGGTGTAGAGGTTTTTCTGAATGCCGTAGTTACAGGAATATTTGAGGAAAAGGAGGTAATGGTCAGGATCGATGATACGGTTCACCATTACAAAGCTGATTATATAGTGATCGCGACAGGCGCCGCCGAAAACATGGTCCCATTCAAAGGCTGGGACAAGCCGGGAGTCATGGGAGCGGGAGCATCGCAGGCGCTCATGCATCTGCAGGGCGTAAGACCGGGCCGCAAAGTCCTTGTCGTCGGCTCGGGAAATGTAGGACTTATAGTGGCATTTCAGATCTGTCAGGTCGGATGTGATCTTGTTGCAGTACTCGATGCGGCACCGAGAGTCGGAGGCTACGGGGTGCACGCTTCAAAGATAACGAGGACAGGCGTTCCGTTCCTGACATCACACACGATAATAGAGGCAAAAGGAGATGATCACGTAGAGAGTGCGGTAATCGCCGAGGTCGATGATCATTTTACGCCGATTCCGGGAACGGAAAAGGAAATAGAAGTGGATACAGTTCTTCTGGCAGTAGGTCTTACTCCGATGAATCAGCTGGCTTCAAACGCAGGCTGCAGAGTTGAGTACCAGGAGCAGAACGGGAGACTTTCGCCTGTAACCATTGTAGATGAATATGGTGAAACGACAATGAGCGGCATCTACTGCTGCGGCGATTCTGCAAAGGAAACCGCCGAGGGAGCATCGTCAGCTATGCTGCAGGGCAAGATCGCAGCGGAGCATATTGCGGCTGATGCCGGATATACAACTGAAGCGGACGCTGAAGAAAAAGCTGAAGAGTACAGAAAGACTCTCGATCAGCTGTCAGGCGGCATGTTCGATGTAAAGAATAAAGGAAGAATGGATATCAGTACAACCGAAGAGGGTTATCCGATATCGCAGAGTCTGCTCAGGCATGGTTACATAACTGCGGAGGAACTCAAGGGATTTCCGGCAGCTTCATATGAAGCAGACGGACCGCATCCTGTAATAGAGTGTACACAGAATATTCCGTGCAACCCGTGCAGAGATGTTTGTCCGGCAGGCCTCATACATGTGGCAGAAGACATCACAAGAATTCCGGAGATAGATTACTCCCAAAAGTGCACGAACTGCGGCATGTGCGTTACGAACTGTCCGGGACAGGCGATTTTCATAGTTGATAATGATTACGAACCCGGATACGCGACGGTCAGTCTGCCATATGAATTTCTGCCTTATCCTGAAAAAGGCGATAAGGGCAAAGCGCTCGACAGAAGCGGAACTCCCGTGTGCGACGCTGAAATCGTATCGGTCAGAACTGCCAGAGCAATGGACAATACGGCGTTCTTAACTATGAAGGTGCCGGCGGAGTTTGCAGATACGGCACGGTTTTTCAGGAAAGGGTGACAGCTATGAGCAAGATTATAAGAAAGGCTCCGACTGAACCGTTCAAACCGCAGCCGGATGATGACCTTATTATATGTCGCTGCGAGGAGATCACGAAAGGAGAAATAAGGAGAGCAGTTCATGACGGATTAAGAACTGTGAATGAAATAAAGAGATGGACGAGAGCCGGCATGGGCTTATGTCAGGGGCAGACGTGCCAGAGAAACGTTCAGAATATCATAGCCAGAGAACTGGGTATCAGCGTTGCAGACGTGGGAATGATAACAGGACGCGCTCCTGTGAGACCTGTAGTAATGGAAGTTTATGCAAACGACGTCGTTGATAAAGAAGAGCAGAGGTGAGAGGGATGATCGAAAAAAGCACAGCGTCCGTCATCATCATCGGCGGAGGAATAATGGCATGTGCCACAGCATATAATCTGGCCAAGAGAGGCGTAAATGATATTATCGTTCTTGAAAAGAAAGAAATCGGAAACGGAGGCTCGTGCAGAAATGCAGGCGGAGTAAGACAGTCAGCCAGAGATGTCAGAGAACTGCCACTTGCAATGTACGCTGTAAAAAACATATGGCCTTATCTTGGCGAAGAACTCGAGGCTGATGTCGAATACAGACAGGATGGGAACCTGAGACTTGGAAAGACAGAGGAGCATCTCGATATCCTCGAGAAGCATACAGCAAAATCAACAAGTGCAGGCCTGGATGTGAAGATGATAACCGGCGATGAGGCCAGAGAGATATGTCCGTATATGTCGAAGGAAGTCATAGGTGCGAGCTGGTGTCCGACGGACGGTCACGCAAATCCGCTTCATACGACGCTTGCCTTTTACAGAAAAGCGCTCTCTATGGGAGTAACTTTCATATCAGGGGTGACAGTGTACGGAATAAAAAAGGTAAAAGGCAGAGCGAGAATAGTTGAAACGGACGACGGCGATTATGAAGGCGAGAAAATCCTTCTCTGTGCCGGATATGAATCGAGAAAAATCGCGGACACGGTCGGTATAGACATACCGGTCGAAAAGGAACTGTCAGAGGTAATGGTGACCGAGATGGAGCCTCAGATGTTTTCAGTGATGCTCGGCACGGCGGAATCTGATTTTTATGGACATCAGACAAAGCACGGTTCTTTTGTACTCGGAGGAATGAGCGGAGGCGAGCTTTACAGGACAAAATCGGAACGCTTTGCAACGTATCCTCTCACGGCTTCATGCCTGTGCAGAGGAGTTATCAAGTACTTTCCGGTATTAAAAGATGCAAAGATCGTGAGAACATGGGCTGGCTGGTATGATGTCACAGTCGACAAAGTCCCTGTAATAGACAATATTCCGGAAGTTCCGGGTCTGACAATTGCATTCGGTTTCTGCGGACACGGCTTCGGCATTTCACCTGCAGTCGGGATTGCTGTGAGCGAGCTTATGCTCGACGGGAACTCACATACGATCGATATTTCAAATCTGAATTACGACAGGTTCAAAGCCAAGGCTTAGCGCCAGCACAGCAGAGCCTTGTGCATAAATCAAATATTTTCGCTTGAGCGGTACCGTGCCGGCGGATACGAGATCAAGCCAGCCAGGATACCCGCAGAAAGGAGATCAGCAAAAAAAGAAATGCAGCCATAAGTTTTTTCAGGAGGTGTTTGGGAAATGAATACGACTTATCTAATGAATTCGATATGGGTTATATGCGCATCGGTTTTTGTCTTTATGATGCAGATGGGGTTTGCATGCTGCGAAAGCGGCTTCGCCAGATCAAAGAACGCATGTAATATCTGGCTGAAAAATCTGCTGGATTTCATGATCGGTGCAATTGTTTACTATTTTATAGGTTTCGGTCTCATGTACGGCGATGACTGGCACGGCCTCATCGGCATAAATGGATTCTTTACTCCGTTCAGTCAGAATCTGCAGATCTGGCAGACATATGACGGATCACTTTCACCACAGGCTTTCCTGCTGTTCCAGACTATGTTCTGCGCGACTACGGCTACAATAATTTCAGGATCTGTCGCTGAGAGATTCAAGCTCGGAACATATATCGGCGTCAGCGCTTTCATGACAGGCATTGTATATCCGGTAATCGGACATTGGATCTGGGGCGGCGGCTGGCTCTCACAGCTCGGTTTTACTGATTTCGCAGGATCGGGAGCAGTTCATCTCTGCGGAGCGACAGCAGCGTGCGTGTGCGCGGTCTCTGTAGGACCGAGAATCGGCAAGTATTTAAACGGTAAGTCTGTAGCTATTCCAGGACACAATATTCCTATGGCTATGCTCGGCGGCTTCATCCTGTGGGTAGGCTGGTACGGATTTAACCCGGGCTCCGAGCTCGCATTTGATGAAACGACGATATACACGACATTAACAACAACACTTGCTGCTTCGGCAGGCGGTCTCGCAGCACTCGCTTACACATGGATCAGGTACGGGAAACCGGATCCTACACTATCAATGAACGGTGCGCTCGCCGGACTTGTAGCGATATGTACAGGTGTAGCTGAAGTTTCATATGTAGGTTCAATCATAGAAGGTCTGATCGCAGGTCTGGTGCTTCCGATCAGTGTATCATTCGTCGACAACAAGCTTCACATCGATGATCCTGCAGGCGCTATATCGCTTCACGGAGCGAGCGGGTTCCTCGGAGTTCTGATGCCGGGATTCCTTTCAACAGAGAATGGATTATTCTATGGCGGCGGTCTCGCGAGACTCGGATCGCAGCTCCTCGGAGATGTCTGCATAGTCGGGTTCACAGCACTCTGTGTATTTATTCTTATGACAATTCTGAAGAAGACTGTCGGAATAAGAGTAAGCAGAGAGATAGAGATGAAGGGACTCGATATTACAGAGCACGGCATGGAAGCTTATCCGAGTGCAACTACGATGTAACAGGGTACGTTCGAAAGGAGACTGCATTATGAGCAAGATGAGCAATGTCACAATAATCATAAATCCGGACAAGTTCGCCGATATGAAGGCAGCACTTAACAGGATCGGCATCAGAGGAATGACGGTCACACATGTAGAAGGCTGCGGAACTCAGCTCGGCGGAATGGGCCGTTACCGTGGCACAGAGATGGAGATCGGTCTGCTGCCCAAGACAAAAATAGAGGTGGTTGTAACCGAGATACCTGTCCAGACAGTTATAGATGCAGCGCTGGATGTTCTCAAATCAGAAGATATCGGCGCAGGAAAGATTTTCGTATACGACGTCGAGAAGGTTGTAAGAGCGAGGACAGGAGAAGTCGATTACGACGCTCTTCAGTACAAAGGAGACAAATAGAAAGATAAAAGTGCATTAAAATATGGCGTCAAGGATGACGGACAGCAAAACGCTTTTAAACGATACACATATAACATAATCCGTGCTCCCGAAAGTGATGGAGATAGGTGGGAGCACGGGCGGCGGCAGCAAATTTTGCATAAGCTTACACTATTAGAAGGAAAAGATTAGAGAGGGGAAAACAAAATGGCATATCCGGAAATCGAATTTTTATATCTCAGTGAACCAGATATGATAGAAGCAGGGGTAACAGATGTTTTAAAGTGCACCGAGTGCATGGAAGATGTATTAAAAACGCTCGATATCGGCGACTACAGGATGGGCGGTGAGAACGGCAACTCACACGGCTGTATGATTCAGTTCCCGGATAATCCTGAGTTCCCGACCATGCCCAAAAACGGCCCGGACAGAAGATTCATGGCAATGCCGGCTTATCTGGGCGGAAAATTCTGCACGGCGGGTGTAAAGTGGTATGGCTCCAATGTCGAAAACAGAAACATCGGCTTTCCACGTTCCATACTTATGGTAACTCTTAATGACAAAGACACAGGAGCTCCGATAGCTTACATGTCGGGCAACCTGATCAGCGCATACAGGACAGCAGCTATCCCGGGCGCGGGCGTAAAAGCACTCGCGAGAGAAGATGCAAAAGTACTCGGAATCGTAGGACCTGGCGTAATCAACAGCATTACAGTCGAGACGTTTGCCGCACTCAGGCCTACACTTGACACACTCAAGATAAAAGGCAGAGGAAAGGCTTCCATCGACAGGTGCATCGCCTACGTAAAGGAAAAATGCCCTCAGTTCAAGAACATAATCGTCTGCGACACGCTCGAGGAATGCGTAAGAGATTCAGACATAATGAGCTTCGCAACTTCGACCCCTACAGGGGGACAGAGCACATATCCGTATATAGAGCCTGAGTGGATCAAACCGGGAGCATTGCTCTGCGGAATGGGCGCCATGAATACGAGTGAAGAGCTCATAATGGATCCGAAGACAAAACTCGTAGTCGACAACACGGGACTCTACAACTCATGGGCAGAGGAATATCCTTACCCTACATTCGATACATGGTTCCTTATAGGAAGTAAATTCACAGACATGATACACGAAGGCAAGCTGACCGAGGACAGAATGGAGGACCTCGGAGGCATCCTCAGAGGAAGACTTCCGGGTCGCGAGAGCGATGACCAGATCATAATCTACTCAATAGGCGGAATGCCTATCGAAGACGTGGCATGGGGACGCACTGTATATGACAACGCTGTGGAAAAAGGTATAGGCACAAAGCTCAAGTTATGGGACAAGCCGTATCTTTATTAATCAAGCCCTCTAAACCATTTCCAATATATATATAGGGGGAAAACAGTTTCCAGCTGTTTTTCCGGAAAGACCGCAGAAGCAAAGCTGCGGCTTTTCTGTTTTTGTCACAGCGAATGCATGCAGATCATGGGGCGGATTTTTAATAAGTAAAATCAGACATGCGGAACATCAGGTGAAATCATTTTTCCGCGGGTTCCGCATTCACGTCAGCTCCGCTGACAGAACCGTCCGCCGTCCGCGTACCGGCCGGCGGACGGGATGTGCGCGTGAGCGCACGCAGGTGCTGTTTTTTTATGATCCGCTTTCCTTTAGATTTTAGTTGAAGCGCCAGCCTTCCAATTGATTCTTTGTATTATAGCCGCTATTCAATTGCGATAATGCTCTCAATCTGAAGTTTCACCGTTTATGGCACCGGCGAAGTCAGCGATATTAATGATCTCGCCGCGATTCTTGTTATTAAATTTCTTTTTTATCTCGGCGACAAAAGCAGATGCTTTATTCAGTTCTTCCAGCTGAGTTCCGAGTTCTTTCAGCTGTGTATCGACGCAGTTCTGGAAATTGTCAGCTGACGGATTGTACATGATTTCTCTTATTGTTTCAAGCGGAATGCGGCAGCGTCTGAGATATTTTATCGTATTTATTGTCTGGACCTGTTCAGGTCTGAAATATTTGTATTTGTTGAGACCGACGGATGCAGGCTTTATGAGTCCTTTTTTTATATAAAATGTCAGCGTGTCGCGGTTGATTTTTGCCAGATCCGCAAATTCTCCGAGTTTTAGAAGTACACAGTTATCAGAAATGTCGGTTGCTTTTATATTTTGTATTGACATGATAGCAACTCCTAAGTTTAGAATATAATCAAGCAAAGTTATTTAATTTATATTTATTTATTAATATTTATTATACAAAATATAATCAATTAAAACAAAATAAAACTGCATGAATCGGTCTATAGAAGAGAGCTTATGAAAAATGAATAAATCACGGTTTAAAGCCGCGGCGCTTTTGATGGTCGCGGCAGTATTTGCGTTCACCGGAGCAGCGTGTGGAGCGGCTGTCGGAAGCGGATCGCCTGAGCTCGTCTCGACAAAAGCGTGGGGAGGTACGACAGGCGGCGAGGACGGACAGTTCATTAAAGCCGACCTTGAATTCAGCGGTGCAGTCAAGGCATCCGAAAAGGCAGCGGATCAGCTCAGAGTCACGATAGGCGGAAGCCGGGTAAAAAGTGAAGACATAAAGATCAGTTCTGCTGATGATAAAACGCTGGAGATAGAGATCCCGGTTGACAAGGTCACGTCTGGTGTGCTTGAGATCAAGCCGGTTTCCGAAGGATCGCTGACGGCTGTGACAGATGACAGCGGTAAGTACGCTGTCAGGCCGTTTAATGTAAAGACGATCGTGCCGAGCGGCATGGAAATAGAAACAGTTTCTTCCGAAGAAGGCAGTGCGGCGGTTCAGGTGACGGCGCTGGCGAACCACAGGAGCATAACGTGGATAAAGATCACAGCGGACGGACAGGATGTTGTTCCTGCAGGAACAGGCACTGACATCATGGACAACGCTGCTGCAGTCCACGAGCACGATTTCCTATGGGCGACAAATGAGAGCACGGCATCGGATATCGCCGAAGCTGTCAACAAATATTTCTCAGGAAAGATCACAGCGTCTTCATCCGGCGATACCGTTTACATCAGCTCCGCTGATACTTCAGTCACCGGAAAACTCGACATGACTATTTATACTTACTGACGGCGGTTAGCGATATGAGACATACGAAACTTAATGCCGGAAAACTGAGCATGCCGAAGTTGGCACTGCTGCTGACGGCTGCATTTATAATAACTTTTCTCGTCTCGATAATGGCCGGGCGGTACAGCATCTCGCTGCAGGAGCTGATTCAGCTTCTCGGCGGCGCGGGCAGGGAAAGCGGCTCGAAGCTGCGGACTGCTGACATAGTATTTTTTCAGAGCAGGCTCGCGCGCGTCGCAGCTGGTGCGATAATCGGAGCGGCACTGTCTTGCGCCGGAGCATCTTACCAGGGCATATTCCACAACCCGATGGTCTCGCCTGACATACTGGGAGCGGCTACAGGCGCAAGCTTCGGAGCAGCGCTCGCGATTTATCTAGGCTGGGATACCGTTTTTGTGCAGCTGACAGCATTCTGCTTCGGGCTTGTGGCAGTTGGCGCTGCGTATTTTACCGGCAGTGCTGTTACAGAAAAAACAGGAGAGTCGACAGTGACGCTCGTGCTCACGGGCATGGTCGTCGGGTCGGTCTTTTCAGCCTTCATATCTATAATCAAGTTTGCCGGCGATCCGTATGATACGCTTCCGGCGATCACGTTCTGGCTCATGGGAGGGCTTACATATGTGACG
The DNA here is from genome assembly GCA_902796965.1 of uncultured Eubacteriales bacterium. Classification (GTDB taxonomy): domain Bacteria; phylum Bacillota; class Clostridia; order Peptostreptococcales; family Anaerovoracaceae; genus RUG708. The sequence continues at coordinate 20,851 of CADBRA010000028.1, forward strand.
AACCGCGACGTGCTCTTCATGCTCGTCCCGTTTCTTGCAGGAATAATTCCTGTAATTCTGTTCAGATGGAGACTTAATGTAATGTCTCTCGATGAAGAGGAAGCAGCGTCGCTCGGCGTGAACACAAAGGCGATGAGAGCTGTATTCATAATATGTGCGACGCTGATCTCATCTGCTTCTGTGGCAGTGGGCGGGATGATCGGCTGGGTCGGCCTCATAGTCCCTCATATCTCGAGGATGCTCGTCGGCCCCGATTACTCAAAGCTGATACCGTGTTCAATAGCACTTGGCTCTATATTCCTGATGATAGTCGACGACCTGGCCAGGTGCCTCTTTTCGGCGGAGCTTCCGCTCGGAGTCCTCACATCGTTAATAGGCGCTCCGTTTTTCCTGTGGCTCCTTTTCAGGGGAGGGAGGAGCTTCATGTAGGCTGGCGGAACTGCTGATTCATGACTGATAATGCGGCGCTGCCGCATGAAAATATATGAGAGGTTGATGTTTATGAAACGAAAAATAAAGGCGGCCGCGGCCATTGCAGCGGCGCTCGTGCTCGCAGCAGTGCTGTGCGGCTGCGGAAAATCTGCAGCCGAATATACGATCACTGTAAAGGGGAGCGCGCAGGAGAGCGGAGTTATTGAATATGCAGGACTCGAGATGAATGTCTACCAGGACCAGGCGTCAAACCCGTGCGGCGACTGCCCTGACCAGCCTGTAAGCATATATGTCGGAACGAGCGCGGACGACACGGCCAAATCGATGTCAGAAGCTGTGACTCGTGCTGACGATGTCTGGGAGGTCGAATCGTGCAGGGGCGGAGTGCTTAAATTAAAGGAAAAAGAAGATTCGGCCGGAACAAATGAAAAGGAGCCTGAGCTTTCGGCACCGAAAGGTCTGACTCTGACAGGAGACTTCAGCAGATGAACAGGAAATGTGCAGCATTAAAATTTACGGCTGTCGCCCTGTCTGCGGCGATGCTTCTGACAGGCTGCGGCGCGGCAGGAGGCTCAGGCTCGTCAGGTGGCAGCAGCGAGGCGGAATCGTCATCCGGAAACGTTGAAAACACAAGAACAGTTACGAACATAGACGGCAGTGAAATACAGGTGCCGGAAGAAGCGCAGAGGATAGCGGCTGTCTACGGACCATCGTATGAGATGTGCGTGGCTCTCGGGGCCGAAGATAAAATTGTAGTGGACGCTGACGTCCAGTTTGAGAATTTTCCGTGGGCTGAGAAAATATTCAGGAACATGAGCAATACACCTTATCTGCAGAATGTCCACAGCTCTGTCAGCTTCGAGGAACTGCAGAAGTACAGCCCGGATCTCGTGCTGACGTTCAACAGACCGAACGAGATAAATCAGCTCAAAAAGGCCGGAATTGCAGCAGTCAACGGAGTGACGACGAAAAACCTTGATCAGGTCAAGAAACTCGTCAGGGTATATGGTGATGCGATAGGAGGAGATGCGCCGGCCAGGGCAGAAAAATACGCGGAATATTTCGATAAAAAGCTGAAGATGATCACCGATGTAACATCGCAGTTAAGCGATGATCAGAAGCCTTCCGTCTACTATGCAGGAATAGATATGCTGACGACATACGGAAACCAGTCTGATATCGTTGAAGCGATAGAAGCGGCAGGAGGAAATCCTGTCATGAAGGATCTTGATGCAGGAAATCACACCAGCATTGATTTTGAGCAGCTTGCTGCGTGGAATCCTGAGTATATTTTCATAGATCACGGCGGCATGAGAGACAAGCAGACAGCGGAGCAGATCATGGATGATGCGGAGAACAATTCGAGATACGCTGCCATCGATGCCGTGGCGGAAAAAAAGATGTATCTTGTTCCGAGCGGAACATTCTACTGGGACATGGGAATACAGAAGATACTGCTGGTCGAGTACATGGCGAAGACGCTGCACCCTGATCTTTTCAGTGGTCTGGACATGACAGCTGAGATTAAGGAATTCTACAGCGAGTTCTTTTCATATGATCTTACTGATGACGAGGCTCAGAGAATTCTGAATCGTGAAGATCCGGCGTGATGACAGGAGATGATGCTGTGCTTAAGATAATCAACGCTGAATGCGGATACCGAGGCAGAAACGGTACAAGAATTGTTCTTGAAGGAGTAAGCATGGACATAGATCACGGCATTGTCATGTGCGTGCTCGGCAGAAACGGAGCAGGCAAGACTACGCTTTTCAGGACTGTTCTCGGTGTAAATCCTGTTCTCGGAGGACGCATAGAGCTTGACGGCAGAAATATTGCGGAAATCAGCAGATCGGAGATCGCGAAGAGAATAGCCTATGTGCCTCAGTCGCACAATCCGCCGTTTCCATTCTCAGTCAGAGAGATAGTCGAGATGGGACGCACGGCGCATATGAAGCTTTACAGTACTCCATCAAAAACAGACAGGGAAAAATCTGAAAGAGCCATGGAGATGATGGGCATAGAGACGCTGGCTGACAGACCTTATACAGAGATAAGCGGCGGTGAGAGACAGCTCGTGCTCATAGCACGCGCCCTGGCGCAGGAATCGGACTACCTCATCATGGACGAGCCGTCGGCCAACCTCGATTATGGTAATCAGGTCCGCGTCATGGAACTCGTACTGTCGCTTGCTGAAGCAGGAAAAGGCATAATGCTCACGACGCATTATCCGGACCAGGTGTTCATGGCTGGTTCCATGTGCACGGTCATCAAGTCAGGCAGTGAATTTATTACCGGCAGGACCGAGGAGATACTGACAGAAAAGACATTGAAAGATATTTACGGGATAGATACGAAAATACTGCGGGCGGAACTGCCTGACGGGCGGTCTGTCATGACCGCAGCAGCGTTTATGGACAAAAGAAAGAAGACGGTGTTATATGGAGAGTTTGTCGAGTAGGAAAAAAATGATGAGGGCCGCCGCGCTGATTGTGGCGGCGCTGCTGTGCATTGCACTGTTTCCGGTGAGAGCTGATGCGTATTTCAACCGCGGGACTGCGCAGATTTCGGTGGGGAAATCATCTGTTTCAATCGCGAGCGGAAGTACAGCTTCTGTTTCTGTTCAGGTGAGCCCTATAAAGCAGGATCAGCTGCCTGGATGCGGTATGGCTGAATGCCCGCAGACGTGCGGTGACGGATGTCTGGATGCGAACGGCGAGTGCACGTGCGGGGGAACGGAATATCACACGTATTATTCTTCGGTGTCTGCGGCATCGTCGAATTCGTCTGTCGCAACAGCTTCGTATTCAAACGGCACGCTGACGATAAAAGCCGTATCGCCCGGAACAGCGACTATAAATCTGACCGGCAGCATGAGACAGTATACTGACGGGACGGCAGCTGTCAATGTGACTGTTACATCACAATCAACGAAATCGGGTACGGCTTCAGGAGGCACTTCTTCAGGAACACAGAGCAGCAGCTCCGGAACAGCTGCCAACGCGGCCGACGGGACTTCTTCCGGTGTAATCGTCGAGAATCAGGGAAATGCGGGTGCTGATGCCGCCACGGCTCAGGGAACAGAGGCACAGGCTGATGCAGATGCCGAAACATCGCCGGAAGGAGAAGTAATCGACACGGAGAAAGGAAAATACAGGATAGTTGATATAAGCAGCTCCACCGATATCGAAGCGTGCTTCAAGGACGCAGCAGCAGAGGGCAGCCATCTCGTCTTTCAGCAGAAAAACGGCGACAATATCGAGTATTCGTGGACATTCGACGGAACAAAACTCGATCAGGATTTTGACTATTCAAAGATAAAGCTGGATATCACAGGCTCATCTGATTATCCTGATTCGTTCAACAGTGCGCTTAAAGGGATAAACGCTTACTACATGAAATTTTCATACAGCGGTGATCTGCCGGCTCCTGCTGATATCTACATCAACGTAACTCAGAGTTTTGCCAGCGACGAGGAACTTCACCTGTACCAGGCGATCAGTACATCGGGCCGACTGAAGGAACAGGATGGGACTGCTCAGATGACAAACGGATACGCTTCGTTTACGATCGATCACTGTTCATCGTATATGCTTACAGATCAGAAAATAGCAGGGGCAGAAAAGGCTGTTTCATCGTCTTCAGCGACCAGCAGCCCGCTCAACGGCCCGCTGATCGCTGTGATCGCAGCCGCGATGGCGGCCGCAGCGCTGTTCATTTTCTTCCTGATGCGTTCGCTGAAAAGGAGATGAGGCGCAGGACATGCTTGAACTCAGATCTGTGAAGAAAAAATATGAAAAAAACTACATCATAACCGATGCCACAGTCAAGTACGATGACGGGCGTATATACGGTCTCGCCGGATATAATGGCGCGGGAAAGACGACGCTGCTTAAGACGATGGCCGGAATCTACAGGCCAGACGGCGGAGAAATAATCGCTGACGGCGTCAGTGCAGTTGACAACAGCGTTTTCCGTCAGAATTCATTTTTGATGACAGAAGAGCTTTTCTTCGACCCTCAGAGCACGCTGGACGGCATGAGCCGCTTCTACCAGGGGTACTATCCTTCGTGGGACGGAGATGTTTTCGAAAAACTGCTTGCAATCTCCGGTCTCGACAGAAGCATGAAAATAGCCGGCTTTTCAAAGGGAATGCAGCGGCAGACAGGGCTTATACTCGCACTTTCGACGGTTCCTCATTATCTTTTTCTCGACGAGACGTTCGACGGACTCGATATCGTCAAGAGAAGCCTGCTCGCGAAACTTCTGCGCTCGTATGCCGATAAGAGGAATGCGCTCATAGTCGTGACATCTCATTATCTCGGAGAGCTCGAACGCATGGTCGACAGCGTGGCGCTCATCGAAGACGGTGTGCTCACCGTTCCTGACAGCAGCGGCAGCCTCGAGGAGTATTTTACAGAAAAGGCGGGTGTTTCAGATGAAGAAATCGAAGACGTCTTTGCGTAGCCCAGCATCGCATGATTTCAGGCTGGCCTTGAAATCTCTGCTCCCGGTGGCGGCTGTATCGCTCGTCGTATTTGCTGCACTCATTCCGGTGTCGACGGCGGCGGTGTCTGATTCATCAATTTTCAATGTTAATTTCACGCACGATCAGCTTAAGTTCAGATTCTGCGCTGACACGATGATTCCATTTGTATGTGCGGCATCTCTGATCACAGGAGCAGCGGTCGGGCTCAGGCTCTTCTCGTTCATGCAGGACAGAAGGCGGTCGGCATTTTATTTTTCGCTCGGAATCACGAGACGCGTTCTCTATCTGACCAGAATGGCCGCCGGTCTGATCGCTCTGCTTGTTACGTCAGTCATTCCTGCCGTGATATCTCTGATACTGAATATCAGGGCGCTTGGTGCATACGATGGCATCTACCAGTATTTTGCGATGTTCTGCCTTGCGCTCATCCTGCAGGAGATCGCCGGGATGCTGATCGGAGCCGCAGGATGCTTTCTGTCCGGGACTTCCGGAGAATCAGCGGCTGCCGCTCTGACGCTCGGAGCCGCTCCTTCTGTTGTCATATACCTTGCTAATGTTCTCATGAAGACATTCATGTGGGGCAATGTATACGGCGCAGTAAAGTATTCGGGCGAATCCGTACGACAGGGCCTGCTGAACGGCCTCTCTGAATTCAATCCGGCATTCTTTTCGCTCGACTGGCTTAAAGACTACAATTCATTCAGCAGGTCGATGGATCAGATGAATCCTGATGCTGCAGCTCCAGTACCAGCGCTGGCATGGGCGGCGGCTCTCGCGGTGATATTTGTGCTGCTCGGAATACTTTTTGACAAGTACCGGGCAGAGAGATCAGGTCAGTCAGGACTCTTCAGATTCACCAATATACTTGAACTGCTGATCTGGCCGGCTGCAGCGTTTGCTGTAATACTCGGCGTTCTCGGCAGCATAGGTGCGGCAGCCGCAGCTGCAGCTGCTTCGTGCGGGCTGCTCGTAGTGTACTCAGTTCTCGCCGGCGCGCTTTTTATGAAGAACGGTACGATGAAATCGCGTCTGGCTGTGTGTGCTGTCTTGTGTGCATCTGTTTTCGCCGGCGCTGTCTGTGCTGGCACAGGCGGGTTCAGGCTCGCTTACAGGATTCCTGATGCTTCGGACGTGGAATCAGTTGAAATATCGTATGTCGGAGAGCCGTCGCTCATGCCCGGCCAGTGCAGCATCATACAGAATGGAAGCAGCCTGTATTACAGCGGGACTGTCAGCCTGAGTTCTGAAGAAGCAATAAAGGCAGCTGAAAAACTTGACAGCATGATGACAAGCCGCGGCCGGGAAGCTCTCGGTACGGCAGATGATTTCGCCGATACTGTTCTTCCTTATGACATAGAAATACGCTACAAGACAGGCAGCGGCACAGTTGAACGGTATTATGACCGCGTGCGTGCGTCTGATCTGGCAGAATTTTTAAGCCTCGACAACACAAAAGAACTCTCGGACCTTGAATCTGGTGTCGTGAAGGGAGACAGGTCGGACAGCCTCTGGAATTCAGAGGCATTCGCAAACGGCAGCATATACATTTCGAACAGCTGTATGACGGATGTGCGTCTCGTGACGCTGACAGATGATAACAGGAAGAATCTCCTCAGGTGCCTTGCAGATGATCTGTCGAATATGTCTGCAGATGAGAGATTCCATCCGTCTCAGGATCAGACAGGATTTATATATTTCACTCTCAACGGCGAAAGTGATACAGATACATTTAAGACAGGTTCAGCGAGTGCGAAAGTATACCTGACTGCTGGCTTTACAGAGACGATAGCTCTGCTGACACAGTGGAATGCGCTTCCGGGTGCTTCTGCACCTGATCCGCAGTCAGTCGAAAGCGTGACGCTGCAGAAATTCGATCCGTACAGCGGCATGAACAAGCTCTCATCTCCGCTTTCGCTCTTCTTCTCAGAATACAGATCAGACTCCGGTGACGAGTTCCTGACTGGCAGCGATTTCGGGACGCGGCCTGAGATCAATGATAAAGATCAGATATCGCAGCTGATGGCTGCGTCGGTGAGCAGCGCGTATATGGATGACGGCGGGTGCCTGATAGCGGTGAAGCTGGCAGGCTCTGCGGATTATATCTACAGGTATATTCCGCTCGACAGAGAGCCTGATTTCATAAAGGACAAGCTCAACTGAGGAAAAGCCCGGACCGCGGCGAAGCGCTTATGAGTGCGCAGGCGGCCGGAATCCAGGCGCCGACGAAGTTCAACGTGTGGGCGAAGCACTAATGAGTGCGCAGGCGGCCGGAGAATGTGACGTGTGCGTATAGAGCCTGACAGACGAGACCGGAGTGACGGAGCATGGAATGATGGACGTGATGTCAGGATACGGAGGAGCGGTCCGGTTCAGAGTAGATTTTTAATCAGGAAAGGTAGAGGTGACTGAAATGAAAAGATTTGCGGCGCTCATCACTGCGCTGGCGATGGTGCTGACCATGATATTCGCAGTGCCTGTGTCTGCGGCAGAAACAGCGGCACCGGCCGTCACCGGCTGGGAGGTTTCCACAGGGCACGGCGGTGAGGTCAGAGGCTCGGGATACAGCACCACAGACGAGCAGTACATAACGCTGACAGTAAAATTCGATAAAGAGATAAAAATCGCGGACAACAAGGCCGCCTATGATGAGTTCACAGTGATGTTGAACAAAGGTGTCAGCGATATTCCGCTGACGATCACATCGGAGCCGACTTATACAGGCGGAGACGCTTATCCGGTTTACGGGAATCTGTCGGTTGGATCCGACGGAAGGTCAGTCGTATTCAAACTATATTACGGATTCGCGCCTTACGCGTCGAGACTTACCATTGAGCCGTCAGGTTCTGTAA
>CADBRA010000029.1 GCA_902796965.1 uncultured Eubacteriales bacterium
CGAATGATTATTAGTGTCTAAATACATTGTTTTTATAACCTTTATAATAAGTACGACTGACTTATTTATAATTAGATTATAACGCAATAAGTTACAAAAGTCAAAAACGCCGTGTTTATCGCAATTCATCCCGCCACCTATAGAGGTGGGGGATTTCTTGCTCACGGCGTGTTAAAGCCATGATGGTGAAATCTGCCTTTGCTGGCTCATTATTTCCTGCCGCCTGATCTACAGCTGCTTTTTCACGCGTTTTATCATGAAACTGCATGCGCTCGCCATCACGCACAGCGCTATATCACAGATCCACAGCAGCGTATATCCGCCCGTCGCTGATACTATGATGCCGCCGAGCCATGCGCTCAGAAAAGCTCCGGTCTGTTGCACAGCAAACAGAAGTCCTATTAGCATCGCGACGTCTTTAAGCCTGAAATTTGCATTCACGATGCCGGATGTCGGCGACACTATCGCGTCTCCCGTCATGCCGAGCCCGACCGCATACAGCACTGCAGTAAACATTGTCTTGGGCATAAGAAAAATGTACAGAGCTGCCCAGACAGCCCTGAATCCGTAATAGAAACACAGCAGATCCCCCTTGTTGAGACGCGTCGACAGGAATCCTGAAAGAAGAGCGCCGATTATCGTCGCAATGCCGTACACAGAAAAAGCCCAGCCGGCATTTGTGTCTGAAAGTCCGTATGATACGTTTTGTGAGTAAAGATGCGATTCTATTATGACCATATGAAATCCGCATGTTGAGAATCCTGCAAGAAGCAGCAGGTATATACGATTCTTCAGCGCGCTTCTCAGAACGCCCGTGCGGGCTCCTGTCAGCACTGTTTCTTCCACAGCCGGCTCACAGACGATGTCCGGCATGATTTCAGCTGAGCCGGCTTCAACTTTTCTGCGCGCCAGTTTTCGCCGCTTTTTCGGTCTCTCCGGACGATTCATCTTCTTTGTCACGGCTCGTCACGATCATTGCTGCCGGCACGAGTATTACTGCCAGTACACTCAGGACTGTGAGAGCCAGCCTCAGGCCGCCTGCTCCCAGAAGCATCGTAAGCATCGGCGAAAGAATAAAGCTTATCATTCCAGCGGCGGCATTCAGCATGCCCGAGATGAGCATTGCATTGTGCTCGCCTACGAAATGAATCGCTGAAGTGAGTACAAGTCCGAACGCGAGGGCCCCTGCTCCTGCGCCGAATACGAATCCAAGGAATATGAGCAGACCCACAAACGAATGTGAAATGTACATGCCTGCAAAGCCGATGATCAGCAGCGCCAAACCTGTGATGAGCACGAATCTGTTCGACTTGCGGGAGGCCAGCATGCCAAAGAACGGCTGTGTGAATCCGAATACAAGCTCCATCACAGCGATGCAGAAGCTTACGCTCTGATACGGCAGGCCGCAGTGTTCGGCAAGCGGATTCAGAAGTATGCCGATGTCGCCGCGTATGCCGGCGCCAAGGCCGTAAAGAAGACATGCGATAAGACCGAAAGCGATCACCGCTGCGGCTTTCATTTCCTTATGTTTATTGTTGTTTTTAATTTCCATCTCTGTCCATATTTCATGGCATACTCCTGATGTCTCTGCTGTACCTGCAGTCAACAGGCTGTATGTCACAATGTGTTATTTTATTTTCCCGGCATTCCAATCAGGAAAACACAGGTTTCATCTGATTCATCAGCAATTTGTAATCCTGTATCAGCTTGTCGTACGTTTCCCTGTTTTGCTCATCAGGAATGAATTTCTTATTTATCCTGACGATGGAATCAGACGCCTCTTCTATGGAATTCCATATGCCGAGATTTGTGCCCGCAATCATGACAGCGCCGAGTCCGCATGCGTCTTCGTCATTGAACGTTGTGTAAACAGGAAGGCCTGTGACATCTGCCTTTATCTGCTCCCAGAGATCGCTCTTGGCACCTCCGCTGTAGCTTATGATCCTGTCGACGGAAACGCCGAGAGACTCGACGCCGTCGATCATGCGCTTCAAAACGACAGCTACACTCTCCATAATCGCTCTGGCGATGTGCCCCTTCGTGTGTGCGATAGTCATCCCGCAGAACACAGCTCTGCTGTCAGGATTCAGATCAGGCGGACCTGACCCCTGAAGATGTGGAAGTATCACTAGCCCGTCGGAACCTGCAGGAATTTCAGAAGCGATTTCGTCTAGCTGATCATACGCGTTCTTTCCTGTCTCTTCTTCCCTTGAAATCTCAAGCTGGCAGAACATGTCGCGATACCAGCGCATCATCATGCCGCCCGTGGCATATGAATGAAGCATGAATTTCCCGGGTGCTGCACCGCAGTAGCATGGAATCTGGCGGTTCGGATCGAGAACCGGCTCATCAGTCATAGTCATTGAACAGAGTGCTGAACCTGTGCTCTCAGAAAAAATACCCGGTCTGACATTGCCTGTTCCGACTGCTCCGCAGACAAGATCAATCGCACCTATGCTGACTTTTGTGCCGGCCGCAAGACCGAATTCTGCGGCAGCCTGTTCCGTAATCTCCCCTATGATCGTTCCCGGTGCCACAATTTCAGGCAGTTGTTTGCTGTTAATTCCTAAAAAATCAAGCATTTCCTGCCAGTACTCTCTCGTGTTAATATTCCAGTAAATGCTGCTTCCCAGCAGAGAATCGTCTTCGGCAAACTTGCCTGTAAGAAGGAAACCGAAATATCCATTCAGCTGGATTATTTTACTGATTTTTCCAAAGACATCGCGTTCATTCTCCGACAGCCATAATATTTTTGCACCAGGCCAGATAGCGTCTGCACCTGTCTGACCAGTATTTTTCTGAATAGCCTCTATCCCGAACTTTTCGACAATTTTTTCAGCCTCGCAGCCGGCTCTGTTGTCGAGCCATACGACAGCCGGACGCAGGCAGCTGTTTCTGCTGTCGAGAAAAAGAGTCGTCTCCCCCTGTGCAGACATCGTGATGCATATGATATCGCTGACTGGTACTCCCGCAGATTTCAATGCTCCTGATATGCTTTTTTTAAATGTAAATATATATGTTTCTGCATCTACTTCAGCCCATCCCGCATGCTTTGAGCTGATGTCGTATTCTACAGAAGCATTTCCTGTTAACATTCCGTTTTCGTCGAACACAGAAGCCTTGAATGCAGTAGTTCCCATATCGACAGCAAGTATATATCGCAAATGTTGTTTCTCCTTTTCGGCTGTATCTGCAGAAAATATGATTTTACAAATACGGCAGTTTTTTAAAAAGCACTTTCGCACTTTAATGAGATATATTATACTATTTGTTGGCTAGCCGGGCAACAACTCTTCTATTCATAATACGAAGCCCTGCGGCAGTCCCTCACTATGGGATTTCTTTTATTTACAATAAGAAAAGGAAGACACAATGTATGATGTGATTGTAATCGGCGCCGGATCCGTCGGATCGAGCACCGCAAGAGAATTATCGAAATACAAACTGAAAACACTGGTGCTCGAACGTGGGCACGACATCTGCTCAGGCGCCAGCAAGGCAAATACCGGCATGATCCACGCCGGATACGATCCTCTGCCGGGAACAAATGAAGCGAAGTTCAACGCTCCCGGAAACAGGCTTATGTACAAACTCTGCGACGAACTCGATGTCCCTTATCAGAAGAGCGGAACGACAATATTCGCAACAGACGACTCGGGAATGGAAGAACTCAGAAAGTTGAAGAGATTCGCTGTCGAAAACAATGTAGAGGCGGAGATAATCCCCTACCCTGATCTGCTCGAGAAACAGCCTGACATGGGATCTGAAGTCAAGGCAATTCTCTGGGTCCCTGAAGGCGGCGTCACAAATCCGTTTTCAGTTACGTTCGCACTTGCCGAGAACGCATATGTGAACGGAGTCGAGTTCAGGCTCGATTCGGAAGTAACCGGCATTGACAGAGCTGACAGAATGGACAGCGGGCAAAGATCAGCTTTTCCTGATGGTGCGAATTTCGTCGTTCACACAAAAGACGACGCGATCGCCTGCAGAATGATCGTGAACTGCGCCGGACTCTATTCAGATGTTATAAACAACATGGTCTCCGATGAAGAATTCAAGATCATCCCGAGATTCGGAGCTCACGTGATACTTGACCGCAAGCTTTCATCGAAGCTCACGACAACGCTCATGGAAACTCCTCACGATCTTCCAGGCGGCGGCCATACAAAGGGAATGGCCATAGCTCCTTCTGTCGGCGGCACAATGCTCCTCGGCTGTGATGCCACAGAAGTAAAAGATCCCGATACGACAGAATGGACGATGCCTTCTGTCCAGCAGATCATCGACTATTTCAAAAAGGCATGGCCGATACTCCCGCTCGCTAAGGAATGTCCTGAGTTCCCTGAAGATCAGATCATTGCCGTTTTCGGAGGCTGCAGACCGCACGCAGACACAAACGATTTCGTCATCGGCGAACCTGATGATGCTCCCGGTTTCGTGAACGCAGGCGGAACTGAATCACCGGCATTTGCGTCCAGCCCTGCTATCGGCGAATATGTGGCACACATATGCATCGACCGCCTTGCTGCAGAAAAGAAAGACGATTTTAACCCGTATAGAAAAGGTAAAAAAATTTTCCGCACGATGACAGATGACGAGAAGCAACAGGCAATTTCAGAAGATCCCGATTATGCGAGAATTGTATGCCGCTGCGAGATGGTCACGGAAGCCGAGATCAGAGACGCGATCAGAAGGCCTCTTGGAGCGCGTTCTGTCGCTGGAGTCAAGCTCAGAACAAGAGCCGGCATGGGAAGGTGTCAGGGCGGATTCTGCAGTCCGAGAGTCGTTGAAATCCTCTGCGAGGAACTCGGACTTAACCCACTCGAAGTTACACAGTGCGGCGGAAATTCTCAGATACTTGCTGCGCCGGCGTGCAGTCTCAAAGCTGAAAAGGAGGCATAGGAGTGAACATTACTAAAGAAACAGATCTCCTGATCATCGGAGGAGGCGCCGCAGGCATGTCCACAGCCGTTTCAGCATACGAAAACGGCATACGCGACATTCTGATCCTGGAAAGAAACAACTCGCTCGGCGGCGTGCTCCGTCAGTGCATCCACAACGGATTCGGTCTTCACAGATTCAAAGAGGATCTTACAGGAGTTGAATTCGCGCAGAGATACATAGATAAAATAAAAGAATACAAAATTCCATATATGCTGGAATGTTTTGTTATCGATCTGTCAGACGATAAGGTCGTTACATGCGTCAATCCTTCAGAGGGACTGATGAAGATAAAAGCAAAAGCGATTATACTCGCTATGGGATGCCGAGAACGTACGAGAAACAATATCCTCATACCTGGAGTACGCGGCGCCGGAATACTCACTGCCGGAACTGCCCAGAGATATCTCAATCTCGAGGGATATATTCCGGGCAGAAGCGTCGTTATCGTAGGATCAGGCGATATCGGCCTTATCATGGCCAGACAGTTCGTACTTGAAGGCGTGGAAGTAAAAGCAGTAGTCGAAATCATGCCTTATTCCGGCGGACTTCCGAGAAATATGAAACAATGTATCGAAGACTTCGGCATTCCTGTGTATTACAATTCTTCTGTGACAAAAATCAGCGGACGCGAACGCGTAAATTCCGTAGAAGTCTGCAGACTCGATGAGAACCGCAGACCTATACCTGAAACTGCTATGAAAATAGACTGCGATACCGTTATGATTTCGGCCGGTCTCATACCTGAAAACGAGCTTACGGAACAGGCAGGAATCGAGATGTCATCCTCCACAAAGGGCGCAGCTGTCGACGAATGCAACATGACGTCTGTTCCCGGGATATTTTCCTGCGGAAATGTCCTTCACGTGCACGATCTCGTGGACTTCGTCGCGGAGGAAGCTGAAGAAACAGCTGAATACGCAGCGTCATATATACTCGGCAATATGGATGTCTCTTATTCCGGAACCATAGAGGTATTGAACGGCGAAGGCGCCGGTCCTGTCGTTCCGTGCAGGATAAACAGGAATATCAGAGCTGAAAGCGCGAATCTTATGTTCCGTCCGCGCAATAAATACCGCGATGCCGTCATAACTGTAAAGCTCGGAAGCAGGATTCTTGCGGAACAGAAATCAATAGCTCTGACACCCGGCGAGATGTGCAGAATATCTGTCGCCGGAGATAAACTGTCCGGAGCCGCCGGGCCGCTCGTCGTCAGCGTAACCGGAACGATAAACAATTAAGCAGGAGGCAATTTCATGGAAAAACAGGAACTCATATGCATCATGTGCCCCCGGAGCTGCAGGCTTACTGTCAGCGGTTCTGATGGAAGCCTCGCAGTCGAAGGCAATATGTGTCCGCGCGGACACGAATATGCTCTGTCCGAAGCAGTTCATCCGATGAGAATTCTTACTGGAATAATGCGCGTCGAAGGTATCAAGGAACCACTCAGCATAAAGACAACCAAGATGATTCCAAAAGAACTCCTCCTGAGAGCTATGGACGAAATACACAAGGTTAAAGCGAAAGCACCCGTGAAAGCCGGTGATATAATAATCTCCGATATTTTAGGCACGGGCGCTGACGTAGTTGCCACAAAATCAATTAAATGACATTTCACGGTTATCCGGTAAGAAAATCATTGCCAACACAGGTAAAGTGTTGGTATAATACAGTAACACACTAAAGTTATACAGCGAAAAAGCTGCAGAATAATATTGATCATGAAAGCAGTACGATATTACGGAATTCACGACGTGCGGTTCGAAGAAATCGCAAAACCCGAGCCGGCTGAAGGCGAAGTGCTAATCAGAGTCGCATATGGAGGCATATGCGGATCTGATCTCCACATTTACAACAGGCAGATGTTCATCCAGAACATTCCTGAAACAATGGGACACGAATTCTCGGGGACTGTAGAAGCTATCGGAAAAGGCGTAACAGGAGAAATAAAACCCGGTGATAAAGTCACGGCAGTTCCGATGGTCACATGCGGCAGGTGCATCGGGTGCCGGAGCGGATATCCCAACACATGCGACAGCCTCGGATTTATAGGTGAAGTCAGGCCGGGCGGATTTGCTGAATATATTTCAATGCCGGCAGAAGACATCATAAAAATCCCCAGTGACGGAAATCTGAAAGACATGGTTCTTGCAGAGCCGCTTGCTGTTGCGCTCAACATATGTGAACTTGCGGGACTCAGCCATACTGATAAAAAGGACAGACTCGCCGTCATCGGCGCCGGTCCGATCGGTCTGCTGACGCTGATCCTCGCCAGACAATACTATGGTGTCAGACGCGTCGACGTCACCGGCAGATCACAGTTCAGGCTCGATCTTGCGAAAAAACTCGGAGCTTGTCTTGCGTCAGGTTCTCTTCCCGATGGAAGCTTCTATGAAACTGTCGTGGAAGCAGCCGGAAAGAAGAAGACTATGGAAATGGCTGCAAAGTATGCTGCTCCAAACGGCGACATCATTATCGTAAGCGTATTTGAGGATCCGTTTGAATTCGATTTCAACAGCATTGTCGTCAGGCAGCTCCGGCTGATCGGATGCAGCGCATATGAAAAAAGACATATGGAAAAAGCCGTCGAGATCATCGCTGACGGCTCTGTTGACCTTTCAGGAATCATCACGTCCACATTCCGCCCGGAGGACTGCGGAGAGGCATTCGCACGCGCCTCTGCAAAAGAGAAGCACGACGCGAAGATAGTGTTCGACATGCAGCAGCTGTAGTTTTTTAAAAACAGGAGAATATTTTATGAGCTGGTTTTTTGATTTTGCGCCCAGTACAGGCATTCTGATTATCGGGACAATAGTTATCGCTCTTGTTGCAACGATCACGTTTCACCGCGGGCTATGGAAGTTTTAATTTGATATTTGGAGAAGAAAATGCTTAATATTGACAGTCTGGAACAGGCTCTCGGGTTCAAGATCCCGCTTATCGTTCCTATAATGCTTGTAGTTTATTTCGTTGTGGTACTGGCTATAGGCCTTTCAGCCGCAAGGAAAGTCAAAAACTCAGAAGACTGGTTCGTCGGCGGGCGTTCAATGGGACCTTGGATCACCGCTTTAGCCCACGGTTCGAGCTCTCTCGGCGGCGGAATGTACATAGCCGGCCCCCAGTACGGCTGGGAATCCGGTGCCTCCGCGCTATGGGCAGCGCCGGGCGATGTATTCGGGCCTATACTGAACTTCGGAATCATAGCCAGAAGAATGCGCAGATATACAGAGAAATCAGGTTCGCTTACAATCCCCGAATTCTTTGGCCACAGGTATTACAGCAAAGGCATCCGCCTGCTCTCAGTCATAATCCTGACAGTCGCTATGCTCATCAGCCTTCTCGTCGAATATATGGCGATGGGAGTTCTCATAAGCTGTATCACAGGCTGGAGCTATACGGCCTCTCTGATCTTCGGCTGCATCATCATACTTGTCTATACCGGAGCAGGCGGCTATCTCGCTGTCGCATATACCGATTTCGTTCAGTCTATCCTTATGGTCATCGGTCTTCTTATACTCATCCCTGTATGCTTCCACAACATCGGCGGCCTGACAGCGATGAACCATGGACTAGCCGCGATAGCTCCGGGATTTGACACGCTCTGGGGCGAGGATTACTACCTCAGAGGCGCGCCGCTGATGATCGCCGGCATTGCACTCGTATATTTCATCGGATATATGGGACAGCCTCATCTGATAATAAAGACGGTCGCCATAAAAGACGAAAAATCGATAAAACTCGTTCCAATGATAGGCGCAGCTTTCGGGTTCATCCTGTCATTCGGTGTATATATTCTTGGAATGATAGGCAGAATTGAATTCCCTGATGCATCGATGCTCCCTGGAGGAAGCGCCGAGTACGTCATGCCGATGCTTGCACTCACAAATCTTCCTGCTCCGCTCGCCGGCCTTATACTTGCCGGAGCTACAGCGGCTGTAATGTCAACGGCCAGTGCACTGCTTCTCGTCATAGGCTCATCTGTTGGAAACGACCTTGTCTCACTGCTCAGACCTGATATCGACGAATACAAGAGAATGAGAGCTACAAAGTGGTCTACATACATTCTCGGTGCCGTATCTTGTGCGATGTGCTTCATTCCTCTGTTTTCAGTAGGCGTTTATCAGCTGACATGGATCGCATGGTCCGTTCTCTCCCCTGCATTCATTCCTCCGATCCTCGGCGGACTTTTCTGGAAGAAAGGGACAAGAGAAGGTGCCGCAGCATCCATGATCGTCGGTTCTATCACCGGATTTGCCTGGTATTATCTGCTTCAGGAAAGAACAAACATTCACACATTCTTCGCAGCACTCGTGCTTGCGATAGCGGCATATATCATAGTGAGCCTGCTCTCTAAAAAGCCGCCTGAAAGCGTCCTTCAAATGATGGATTATGCCAAGAGCTTCGATGCAGAAGATCTCGTCGATATCTCTGAAGACATCACCGCTTCCGACGATTCAGAGCGCATTACTGAAGAACAATCATATGTTACCGACGCAGATATAGTGATGCAAAAAGCTCAATTCGAATATATTTTAAGCATGTAACTGATATCATCACTTGAAAAGGGTTCCGGAATTACTCATTTCGGAGCCCTTTTCTGACGGAGTATATTGATAAAAATGAAAAACTCAGGCAATATTACAGACATCGAAAAAACAGATATAGAAGTTCTGACCGGTCTCAGATTTCAGCCGGAACAGTTTCTGCAGAAAATTGAAAAGTCAAAAAGACTGCGTAAACAGGGCATAACATGCCAGTTCATAACTGTTATCTACGGACTCTGCTGGATATTACAGTTCCGGATCAGAATTCAGGCGACCAAGAAAACATCGCGCTATATCGGCTACTACGCAGGTTTTGACGAAACAGTCATGTCTCCCGGCAAACTCGCTCTCCTGCCGGGTTCCGAAAGAAAATCTGTCGACAGAAGACTGATACTCGCCGATAAGCTTACGGAAAAAGAAGCCGTTAAACGTGCCTGGGAATACAACAAGCAGGGAATCATCAGAAAATACAGAATTCTGCAGAATCCGCCCGAACTCGTCGACTATGTCGCCGACCGCTGCTACAAGCCGCTATACCTCATGGAATTCCACAACAGCCAACTCGATGAAAAAAAATACAGGCTCCTCGACTCTCTGACTGGCGACCTGCAGGAGTTCCGAATCGAATGACCGAAAATCACAGCATCAGACGAGCGCTCCGCGCACATCAGTATAAAGACGTACCTGCTCATGAGAATCTAATCTTTTGTGACGTCCACCCATCCGGCCGCCCTGGAAATATCAAACAGCTCGTCCGGAGTGAGCTTAACACCTGAATGGTCGTTTCCTGCAGCCGGATAGACATACTCGTACTGCCTGAGACTTTCATCGATGTAAACTGTGACTCCGTCGTTTACTCCGAATGGGCACACACCGCCGGGCTCATGCCCTACCAGTTCCTCAGCCTGTTCATAAGTTAGCATTTTCGCCTTTGTATGAAACTGCGCCTTGAATTTCTGATTTGAGATTCTCGAGTCGCCCTTCATGACGATGAGCACAGCCCTGCCGTCTACCGCAAAAGACAGCGTCTTGCCTATTTCGCCTTCTGTCGTTCCCAGAGCCATTGCCGCCAGCGGCACAGTCGCCGTCGATTCCTCAGGTTCGATTACTCTGTCGAGATACCCAGCTTCTGCCAGATATTTTTTTGCTTTTTCCAGTGACATATATTTTATCTCCTTAAACTTATAATATTATATACTGTCGTTGTGCCTGCGGTCACCAGATTTTCAGCACATGAGCTCCGCTCACAAATACCAAAACACTGAAAAGCGGATATTTTTCATCCCGGTTTTCAGTTCATCAGTCACAGGATTCAGCATGCACCTCAAAGATTTTTTGTTTCAGAAGCGGCATTTCTCCCACGACTGATAGAAATCGGAACTTCCCGCCCTGCGGCGTCAGTGAAATAGAGTGCAGCCCGCTCAGAAAGATTTACTTCTAATTTATAGTTAACTGCAGAACATGTTTTTATGATTTTTATACAATTAATTGTAATAGCTTACTATCAATAGTAAAATGTTAATGTACACTGAAATTTCAGCTCAAACAGCTGCAACATGATATTTCCGCGTACTAAAAAATGTGATTTCAGACAGAACAGGAAAGCTTATCATGGAGAGATACACTGCTTCATATGGCAGCATAAGGGATAATTTTGCAATCATCAACATCGATTCACAGCAAATAAGAGGACCACTATATGGTATCCTCTGCGTCGTCGAAAATATAATTCAGCGGGGGAATCCAACGATACCCAGCTTATATCTGCAAGAGAAAACGAGCTTCAGCGGAGAATCAGGATCTGAAGATGTATATCTGATCAGTAAAGAAACCCCGGTATGGAATAATATTAAAGGCGATGACGAACACCTGTACTACCCTGCAGAGGAATTCTATTACAATATCCTTCCGAAATATCTCGGTGACCTGGCAATCGTCAGAAATCTGATCATTCCGGAAGCTGATTTTCACGACATCATCGGCCGCAGCTCTGCTTTTGACAACCGTCAGGCAGATTTCTATTTTCCTCAGATCCGCACTGTCATCGAGATCGACGGCGGGCAGCATGCAGGAAGAAAACAGAAATACAAGGATTCGCAGCGTGACAAAATTTTAAAAATTAACGGAATCTCTGTCATCAGAATCAAAACAAAAGATATGCGCGAAGAATCGGACACTTTCATTGAAAAAATGAAACTGCTGACAGACGAGATCAGAAGCTCGGGTATTGCGGACCGGCTCATAACTCCTGACAGATACGACGAGATCGAGGATACGATAAGGATTGACTCCATAATGAGACTGCAGATACTCATCCTTGAGCTTCTCAAATCAGGCATGCTCCAGCTGACAGATGATGTCTGGAAATTCTGTTTCCGCAGTTCAGACGTAAAAGATATCGGCGGTCTTCTCCAGACAGCATACGAAGATATAAAACGCTGGATAACTCCGATAGCTCAGCTCATAAAGGCGGAGATACATTTTCCGGAACTGAAAACGCTCGAAGCCGCCGGAGAAAACGCTGTAACCATAGATTTCAGCATCTTCAGGCGGTATACAGATGCTGAAGAAAAAGATAGTTCCTGCATATATATCAGAAATGATTATTTCCATGGCTATGACCTCTTCAGAATTTCAAACGCGGACACGCTGGCGTACGTCTTCACTCCGGAGACTCAGCAGGAAGACGACAGAAGTCTCAAGTACATACTCAACAACCTGTTTCCTGATATAGAGGATTTTCGTGACGGACAGCCTCAGATCATCAGGAATGTGCTCATGAGAAACGATACTATCGGCATCCTCCCCACCGGTACAGGAAAATCTTTATGTTATCAGTTCGCCGCGATGCTTCAGCCAGGCGTATCGATTGTAGTCGTACCGATAATATCGCTCATGCAGGATCAGAAGGAATCCATGAAGCGCAGAAATTTTGCGCATGTAAATTCCATCTCATCTGTGACAACCGGATTTGAGCGGGAAATAATAACTGATAAATTTCTGCACGGAGGATATCAGTTTCTCTGGATCTCTCCTGAAAGATTCCAGAATGAAGAGTTCAGGAGCACTCTGACACAGATAAACGAGCATCTCAATTTCGCTCTGGCCGTAATAGACGAAGTTCACTGTCTCTCCGAGTGGGGTCATGATTTCCGCGTATCTTATCTGTCACTGATAAAGCTGCTCAAAGAATTCTGCCCGGAAGCCGTTATACTCGGTCTCACAGCTACTGCGTCACAGGCTGTGCTCGAGGACCTGAAGGCTGAATTTGAAGTCGATGGAAGCGCTGTAAAAGCGCTGACTGACATGGACAGACCTGAGCTTAATTTCCACAGAATCCGCGTCCGCAGGCAGACGGAAAAAGCCGAAGAGATATACAGGATAATCAGTAAAAATGATCACAAATACACCAATGCCGACGGCGTGTCCCACAATTCAATAGGTCTCATATTCTGTCCTACTGTAAATGGAAAAACAGGCTGCCTCAAAATAGAGAATCAAATAAATGAACTGGCGAAAAAAGATTTATTCCACAGGCAGAAATTAAGGGTGGCTTCATATCACGGAAAATTGACAACGGCCGAACGCACGGAAATCCAGACGGAATTCATGAACGACAAATTTGATGTCCTCGCCTGCACCAAGGCGTTCGGCATGGGAATAGACCAGCCTCATGTCAAATATACGATCCACGACTCAATGCCGCAGTCGATAGAATCTTTCTATCAGGAAGCCGGACGAGCGGGCCGAGACAAAGATAAATCTGTAAAATCAGACTGCTATATCCTCTACTGCCCTGAATCGTCAGAGAGTACTGTCAGCGAGATTTTCGACCCCGATACCACGATAGAACAGAGAAAAGAGCTGTCGGAAGGACTGCATGGAGATCTGAATACAATCATGTGGTTCTGGAACAACAACAGAGAAACGCGCCGGGATGAATACAAAAACATCAGAAGTGTACTCACCCATCTTTACAAGGGCGAATATCAGATTCATTTTGACAAATCCTCAAAATATACTGACCTTGAAACGATACAGAAAGCGCTTTACAAGCTCTCCATTCTCGGCGTCGTCGAGAACTGGACCGTCGATTATGCATCGCTTGACCGCGGAACTGTCAATGTTGAATATGCCGGAGTAGATGAATCTGGTGAAAGGCACCGCAGATGCCTTCTCGAATACATCCATAAATATGATCCGCAGTTCCAGTTCGATGAGAGAAGAAAAGACTACAGCAAGTATTACGATATAGCGCATGATAATTCCATAAAACCCTTCGCCCGGATGATGAATATACTCATCGAATGGACAAACGAAAACATCATGAACAACAGACTGCAGTCGACTTACAATATGATGCAGTGGCTGTCGCCAGATATTTCGGATCTGGAATTCAGGACAAGAATCCGGGAATACTTCAGATTTTCAGAAGAAACTGTCGTCTATGACGGAATAATATATCACCCGCTGGAATACAATAACTGGTTTGATCTTCTTTTTACCAGGGATGAACAGACGATGATGAGAACCGGCAGTGTTATATCCACGGAAGAAGCTGACAAAAGACTTGCCGGACTTCAGAGATATCTCGAATCGTACCGGTTTAACACCGGCCTCAATTTTCTGAGCGGTCTTCTGAGAATGTACACGGGGCGATTCAGGGGAACAGAAGGAGAATGGCGCATAGACTCGGCTTTTCAGAACATCTGTGAGCAGATGGATGAAGAATCTCAGGACGATCTGATAGATGAGACGCTGAAATTCGCTGATAATTTCGATATCAGCGGAAAGGATGACATATCAGCTCTCATATGCAGATACTTTCCCGAAAAGGATCATCAGGTTTTCAGAGCTCTCAACGACCGCTATTCCCTGTCTATCATACTGGAGAACGACTTGACTAAAATTAACAGAATCATGGAGGCACTGGGCTGATGGATTACATTGATAAACTTGAAAAGGCCATAGAGAATTTTGAAGAGACTTCAGGCAGGCTGTCTGAAATTCCGCAGCTGACAGAAAAAATCAGGGAGCTCATCAAAATATATAGTGAAGGCGCGAGTGAGCAGGAGGATTCAAGGAAGAAGCTGGAAGAGTTGAACGATAATCTTTCATCTTCCATCGACAAGCTCAGCAAAGCTCTCGAACTCGAACAGAAATCACATGATGAACTCATTACGGAAATCAAAACAACTCTCATAGAAAACAACAAGGCTCAGGTCGAAACGATCAATTCAATCACCACAATCATAAACAACAAGGTGGCCGCTGCTGAAAGCAGCCTTTCTCTCAAGGCAGTTGAAACAGGAAACAATATCAAGGCTCTTGACTTAAAGGTTTCGCAAAACAGAACAAAACTCGAAAAAACAGACTCGGATCTTGCAGCGATGAAATCTGATCTGAATGCAGTAAAAGCCGATCTTATCGAAATAAAGAATGTGAATCCTGTCATCAGGCGGACACAGATCATCGCAGTCATCGCGGCATTATGCAGCGCCGCATCATGCGTGATCGGGGTTCTGATGTGATGCCGTGACGGCATCTCTTGAATCAGGTTGAAGGACCGCAGGAAAAAATGGACAGACACGAAATGATAAAAACTATACTGAGACTTCAGAACATGCCCGGGATCGGCAGTGCTTCAATCCTGGAGCTTCTGAGAAACGGTTGTACTGCCAGATGCGGCGTCCTCACGTTTTCAGATATTTCTGACATGAATCAGACGAGAATCGGCCGCATGATCTCAGATGGAAAGCTCACGCTGTCTGACTGGGATAAGAGCTGCGCTTCAGCTGACATGATCCTCAAACATTGCCATAATGCGGATATCGACATCATGACGTGCTGCGACGCTGGTTTTCCGTCAAACCTGCTTGCACTCAAACGATATCCGCCTTTGCTGTATATAAAAGGAAACAGGAAAATTCTAAATACCGGAAAATCAGCCGCGATCGTCGGCACGAGAGAACCGACCGGATTGGCAAAACAGATGACCGAGGTCTTCAGCCGCAGACTCGGAGATGACGGATATGTGATAATAAGCGGCCTTGCCAGAGGATGCGACTCTGCAGCACACGCTGCGGCCGCTGAACGTGATAATCCAACGATTGCTGTGCTCGGACACGGACTCATAAAAGATATCTATCCGCCCGAAAACCGCATGCTGGCGCATAAAATAATTGAAACTGGCGGCGCGCTCATTTCCGAATATCCTCCCACGGCGTCTGTCAGCTCTTTCAGGCTTGTCAGGCGCGACGAACTTCAGGCCGGACTGAGCAGCGGTGTCATCTGCATGGAATCAAAACAAGGAGGCGGCAGCCTGCACGCTGTAAGACACGCAGTAAATATGAACAAGCCTGTCGGAATTTTAGACCACAATGCTGCCGCCTTATTTCTTCATGATCCTGATTACGCCGTTGCTGATCAGTCGGCAGGACTGAACATGCTGATCAATGAGTCAGATGCGGAGATCTCTCTCCTTTTCTCTGTCGATTCTATTCTCATGTTCGAGAAGAGAATGCAGGAAGCGAGCCGCTGCCGCTCTTCTATTCCGGAATACTCCGCGTCAGGATACCGCCTCAGAAAGTCCATGACCGGAGAAGGCAGCACACAGGAAATTCAATTGAACTTCCTCGATACACCATAAGGCAAGATGATCGGTGTTCGGACGCATCTGCTGCCTTATGTCAGCGGAGCTGACGCATATCAAATTTCATTTCTTTCTCTTCAAGCCTTCGTCATGGTCTGACCCAGGCAGTCTTTTTTTGTTCGCTCTTGCCAGCAGGACAACTGCGACAACAGCTGCAGCGAACTCTCCGATCGGGAACGCCCACCATATCAGGCTGAGCGCATTATCTGACAGTGTAAATGCATATGCCAGAGGCAGCGGTATTATCAGGAGTCTCAGCAATGAGACTATGAGAGAACTGTTTCCAGACTCGAGCGCCTGGAAAATTCCCTGAGCAGCTATGCTGATTCCGGCAGCTATGAATCCTGCAGAGATGATATGCATTGCTCTGACACATAACTCTTCAGTCTCTTCTGTCAGTCCGAATACTCTCGCAAGTGGTGTCGCGAAGAACTGCATGAGCACGAGGCCGATGACCATCACGACAGTGACATAGATCATGCCCCACTTTTCGCCCTGAACGATCCTTTCTCTTGAACCGCGGCCGTAGTTATATGAAATGACAGGCGTAATCGCATCGCGCAGGCCGAATCCCGCAAAGAATATGAACTGCTGTATTTTGTAGAAAATTCCGTAGGCAGTAACTGCGGAAGCCGAGACCTGTCCGAATATGATATTGACGCCATATGTCATGAAGCTCATAAGCGCCTGCATTACGATTGCTGATATTCCGATTGAATATATGCCTTTTACCGTGCTGCCGTCAAGCTTGAGATATTTCCATCCCGCAGGGATCTCTTTGTTTTTCCTGTACTGGAAAAACATCGCGATTATCGTCGTTGCAAACTGTCCGATGACTGTTGCTGCCGCTGCTCCGACAACACCCATCGTCGGAAAGCCGAGCAGGCCGTAAATCATGATCGGATCGAGCACTATGTTCGTCAGCGCACCGATGATCTGCGCAGCAGTCGAGAGCTGCGTCCTGCCGGTGCTCTGCAGCAGCTTTTCATATATGCCCCACATGATGTTCGCAATGCTCAAGAATGTGCATATAGCCAGATACTGGTGCGCCATATTCAGAATTACAGGATCTGATGTCTGTGATTTCAGATAAGGATCCATGCCAAACAGGCCGAACAGAACGAATATGGCATACATTATGAGTGAAAGCGTCACGCCGTTTCCGGCTGTCCTGGCAACTCCCTCTCTGTCATTCTGACCCAGCTGTCTCGACAGCATTGCTCCTACTCCGACGCCGGTTCCGATTCCGAATGCCACGAAAAGCATCTGCACCGGAAAAGCCAGAGTCAGCGCATTTACAGCCATCTCGCCCGTATGCTCTATTCCGTTCATGTCAGGCATTCTGGCTACAAACATCGAATCGATGATATTGTACATTGCCTGCAGCATCATGGACAGCACGATCGGCATGCCCATTTTCATGAGAAGGCTCGATACCTTCTCAGTTCCCATCCTGTTTTCCTGCCGGTTCTCCATTCTTTCTACTCCTGATTTTCTATTCGTTTCTTGCTCCGGCTCCGGACATGATTCCCGTTCTGTCCTTCGCTCTCATTAACTTAGATTCGTTGTACTTGTCAAATACAAAATGGCAGAACGGCGCAGCTGCGAACATGTTCCAGAAAAATGCCACCGGGAAATTCTTGATGACTGTCCCTATAAATACAGCCGGAAGACTGCTTAACGGTGCTCCGCCCATTATAATATTGAAGATGACTGTAGCGACAAAACTCATCGACGGACACATTACCGCTACAGTTCCTGCCTGCCGCAGGATCCTGCAGAAATACGGATTATCTTTCTCCGGATCTGTGTATTTCGCTGCAAACGCAGCTCCGGCTTTGTTGCCGTAAAGAGTCGACAAGATGATTACAAAGATTCCCATATATGAAGCTTCTGTGAGTGCGTCAAGAAATATATGTCCCGGCATGTTTGAAAACCCGCCTCTCTGAAGATTCACCCCATATTTGACACCTACATTGTAAATCTCCATTCCATAAGCCATGACATAACTCATCAAAATTCCGAAAACTGTTCCCTGTACTCTGTTTTTCGGCATATTGCTCTCCTTTCTTTTGCGTCTGACCGCTTTTTCAGACAAAAACAAAAAAGAGCTATATGGAGATGTCTGCCAACGGAAATAATGTTTTCCACACATCCATATTGCTCTTTTAATTCGATGACCTCTCGCGAGATCTGCTATTCTCATTGGAAGTTATTTTATACTCTTCAAAAAATGATTTCAAGTATAAATCTGTTAACCAAGATCACTCCCGCACAGCACAGTATGTACGGCGAATACAATGACCGATATAGCTCTCCGCTCCTGGTGTTCCATGTGGCATCATTAATTATATAAAACCAGGCTCCTGGCGAAAGCCGTGCCGCATCTGCACAACAAAACTCCGGCGCATGAAGCTCATCGCGTAACACGGATGATATTTGTTCAGCCGGCATCAGCTGTTTAGGATACAGCAATGTTTGATGTTGTCAGCGGAGCTGACGCAGGACACATACCCAATTACTGATTTCTGCTGATTTTCTGCCTTCTGAATCATGAAAAAAAGTGTTGACTTGCGCAATTAAAATAGTTATTATTGGTAAGTATCAAAAATAACTATTTGTATGAGGTACTCAGATAATGAATGTCGAAGAAACAAAACAATTGATAGATTCATTTTATTACGCCAAAAAAATACAAAGCATGATGCCCCCGCTCCCGTTCGGACTTACCCCCCGTCACATTCGCGTACTTGAGTGCATCTGTCTTGCGGAAGACGCAGGAACGCGCATAAGTGAGATATCCGACAAGATGCATTCGACAATGCCGAGCATCACGAAACTCGTAAACCAGCTCGTTCAGAAAGACCTCGCGGCAAAGACGAGAGATCCGCATGACGGCCGGTCATCTGTGATCCTTCCAACTCCTGCAGGAAGCGAGCTCTATGATGTTTATGTCATAAAATATTACAGCATACTCAGCGATATGCTGTCCTATATATCAGATGATCAGGTAAAGACAACGATGTATGTCATTCACCAGATATACAGCACAATGAATGAAAATCCAGTTACACCCGACATCCTGGAAAACGGTTCATATCACGAAACAACGAAATCATCGTCCCTTTAGTTCTCACATAAAACAGGGACGTGCATATAAATAATAAAAAAATCGGAGGAAAATATATGGAAAGATTAAATGAAAATGAATGCATTTCAATTGAAAATGCATCATACGCCGGCTCCGCCGGCAAAAGCGCTCCGCGCATCCCGGCCAGAATCGTCCTTTCTGTCGTCGCTGCCGGCATCATGTCATTCTGCGGTGTCGTAGTAGAAACAGCTATGAATATCTCGTTTCCGGCGCTTATGAATGAGTTCTCAGTTGGAACCGCAACTGTTCAGTGGATTACATCAGGCTACCTTCTTATGCTCGCTGTGATAATGCCGCTGTCGTCGTTTCTCAACCGCAGATTCACGCTGCGTCAGCAATTCTCGGCAGCAGCGGTTTCATTCATAGTCGGCACAGCTGTATGCGGTATAGCGCCTCACTTCAGTCTGCTCGTTCTCGGCAGACTGCTTCAGGGCATCGGCACAGGAATTGCACTGCCTCTCATGTACAACATCGTACTGACACAGGTTCCTGTCGAGCGCCGCGGATCAATGATGGGCATTGCTTCGCTCATTCCTGCCATGGCACCCGCAGTCGGACCTTCACTCGGTGGCCTGATAGTGGAGACGCTCGGATGGAGAATGCTTTTCTTCTGCCTCATTCCTGTACTGATCGCAGGAATTGTAATCGGTCTCACCTGCATCCGCAACAATCAGAAGGACTCAGACAGCAGGGAGCCTCTCGATTTCATCGGTTGGATACTGCTCTCAGCTTGCTTCACATGCCTGCTCATAATGCTATCAAATCTCGGAACAAGCAGCTTCTTCTCATTTAAGGCATTCGGACTGTTACTGCTGTCAATTGCAGCTCTTGCGCTGTTTATCATGCACTTCCGCCGCACAGAACGAAACAGCTCCAAGAAATCAGCTATGCTGATAAACCTGCGTGTCTTCAGATACAGACGCTTCAATTTCGCGCTTATTGCATTCATATTCCTGCAGTTCATCTGCCTTGGCATCGGCTTCGTTATCGCAAACTATGCGCAGATCGCACTTGGCACAAACGCACTCGTCGCAGGATGTATTTTGCTTCCCGGCTGCCTGCTCGGCGCTGTGTTCGCACCACTTGCCGGCAGAACATATGACAGACTTGGAGCACACGTGCCTCTGATGACCGGGGCGTTCTGCATACTTATATCCGCCGCACTTCTCACACTGCTCTTTTTCCGCACTCCGACAGTGCTCAGCCTGACGCTCGTCTACATCATATTCGCATTTGGTCAGACAAATAACGTCGGGTGCGGCATGTCTAACGGCATGAGCGCTCTTCCCGCCGAGCTGTCTGCTGACGGAAACGCAGTTTACAACACGCTTCAGCAGCTTTTCGGTGCCCTCGGAACGTCTGTCTGCTCCGTTATAGTAGCAAAACATCAGGCTGTCCAGGGACTCTCAGCAGGCATAACAACTGGTGCGAGATATGATTTTATCCTCATGCTCGTCATGGCTGCGCTGCTCGTCGTTTCCATGTTCTTTGCACTGCCTAAGACAGACGCATCTGAACGCAGATAATACAAGTGCTGTATTGATGCTCTTCATTAAACATATGAGTCATGACCGTTCAATTCAGCAGAATCATGATATTATGTCAGATGGAAGTATTT
Source organism: uncultured Eubacteriales bacterium (assembly GCA_902796965.1). Classification (GTDB taxonomy): domain Bacteria; phylum Bacillota; class Clostridia; order Peptostreptococcales; family Anaerovoracaceae; genus RUG708. The sequence continues at coordinate 20,907 of CADBRA010000029.1, forward strand.
AATCCTGCCGCTTAAATTCTGCTTCTCGTGCAGAGTAATCGTTGCATCAGCAATCTTCATTAAAGAAAGAGCCCGGATAGACCGGTAAAAGTGATTTTCTTCACACTTACCGTCTGATCCAGGCTCTTTTTCTGCATTATTCTTATTATTATTTTTTCAGCTTAAGAGCATTTATTCATAAAATCATTTAGCGGCGGAAACCCACTTGCTTCAGCAGGTGGGAGGAGCCGCTTTCTCCTTTCTTAGCCTTGCTTGCATAA
>CADBRA010000030.1 GCA_902796965.1 uncultured Eubacteriales bacterium
CCGCGATTGCCGAGCGAAGCGAAGGCAGAGCGGATGTAGGTCCTCGGCCAGGTCCGCCAGCGAAAACGAACGGGAAAGTAATAAAGAGAAGTTTGAGCAGCTGCGGACTACGGCCATACGGTAAGCGCCGCAGATGCCGATCAGCAGTCTGCGTCAGCTCCGCTGACACAGACGCGAAGACCGTAAAGCGGTCCGGTCTCATATCGGTCACAGACGACCGCTGATGCCGGCGGAGCCGGCGTGATGAGCAGTCCGTGGTCTGCAGATGTGCGCTGAATGAGAAAATAAGACGAAAAAAGAAGAGCAGCCGCGCGGACTGCTCTTTTGTTGTTGTATGATTCAATTGTTGAATATTCCTATAATTTGCAATGCATATGCTGAACTGTCTGTTTCAAACAGGCTCTGTGCCGCCGGGAAATCCATTAATATTTCCTGTGGTATCTTCTCTCGTACTCCTCGATGAGCTCAGGTCTGAACGCTGGATCGGCTATTTCGATCAGCGCGCGTGAGCGCTCCTGAAGCGATTTGCCCTTGAGATGCGCGATGCCATTCTCTGTGACGATGTAGTCAGCATCCTCGCGCGTGAGCGTAACGTCGGCACCCTCGGCGATGAACGGAGTGATCTTTGAAACGACCTTGCCGGAGAAGTCAGGCACGCTCGATGTCATTGCGATGATGCTCTTGCCCTTGTGGTCAGTAGAGAGTGCTGCGCCGAGATTGAGACTCGGCTGGCCGCCCGCGCCGCTGAACTGGTATTCGCCTATGCTGTCGGACACGACCTGTCCCATGAGGTCGACGCCGACCGCCGAATTTATGATGCACATGTTCGACTGCGTCGCGATCCTGAACGGGTGATTGCAGTAAGTTGCGGACATGAAGAACACATCAGGGTTCAGATTTACGAAATCGTAGAGCTTCTGAGAGCCCATGACGAATGAAGTGCACATTTTGCCGGGCCACGTCGTGCAGTATTTGCCCGTGATGACGCCAGCCTCGGAAAGATCGACCATGCTGTCGGATATCATGTCGGTGAACACGCCGAGATCGTGCTTTTTCTTTAGCGAGTGGCAGACGGCGGCCGGAATCGTTCCGATGCCGACAGAGATCGTGGCTCTGTCCGGAATGAGCGACGCGCAGTATTCGCCTATGGCGAGCTCCTTGTCGCTGAGTTCTGGAAGAATCAGCTCAGGCAGAGGTTCATCGCACTCGACGAATCTGTCGATCTCTGAGACGTGCACGAATGTGTCGCCCATCGTGACAGGCATATAATTGTTTACCTGCGCTATGACGCGGTCAGCGTGCTTGACAGCGGCCATGGTGTAGTCTATAGAGACTCCGAGGCTGCAGTAGCCCTTGTCGTTTGGAGGAGTGACCGTGACCATTGCAACATCGGCCTTGAAAAGCCCTTCGTCGAAAAACTTGTCTACTTCGGAATAGTGGTTGGGCGTCGTGTCGCCGTAGCCCTCAGCGACGCATCCTCTCGTGCCGCCGCTGAGAAACCAGCCGTCGAAGTGGAAGTTGTCCTTGTACTCGGCGCGCGTGTATTCGCCTTTGCCGAGAGACTGCATGTGATGTATGTGGACGCCGCGGTAAGCATCGTGATTTTCAACCATAGCGCTGATCAGAGCCTGCGGCTCGGCGACATTGTGTCCGATGACGACGTGATCGCCCGACTGTATGAGATCCACTGCCTCTGCAGCTGTGCATTTTCTGCTGTTATAATACTCCTGCCAGTCCTGCATAAAAGTACCTCCGGATATTTTTAATTATTTCTCAGATACATATTTTATATGTCCGCGATGAACATCTCGAGACCGAGCTTTGCGTCCATCACGCCGGTTTTCACATTTCTGTCTATCTCATAAGCTCTCAGCAGGATGCGCTTCAGTTCGTCCGATGAATATTTTGAAGCCGCGCCCGAGAGCTTTTTCATTCTGTAATTGTTGATTTTGAGCTCTTTTGTCAGCCAGGATCGCCCGGCACCGCGCTCGTCAGCCTCGCGCATGAGCATCATGACTTCATACTGCGAGCAGATTAGGCCGAGAATATTGAACTCCTCGCTGCTGCCGTGCGAAAGTATCGCGTTCAGGATTTTCAGCGCATCAGATTTGCGCCCTTCAGAGAGAGCGTCGGTGAAGGCGAATCTGTCCTTTTCGGCGTTTCCCAATACGATTTCCGCAATGTCGTCTGCCGCGACAGATCCTCCGTCAGCGTAAAGCGAGATCTTGTCTATGTCGCTCCTGAGATTGTCGAGTGTGTAGTCAGAATCACGGTCGTAATAGCCCGATATGTCAGTGATTGCGCTGACGATTTCAGGTGTGAAGCTGACACCGCCCTGCTTCAGATATTTTCTGATAAAAGCCTGAAACGTCGGCCGGTCGAGCTTGCCGAAATCGTAGATCTTTCCGCTCTTCTTCGCTGCATCGGAAAAAGCCCTTCCGGGAGCAGAAGCGTCAGACATGGTGAATATGAGCATCGTCGTGTCAGGCACGATGCCGAGGTATTTTGTGAGATCGGGAAGCCCCGCGCATTTCGGCCCGAGATCAGAAACACGGACGACTTTTTTATCTGACATGACAGGCAGCATTTCACAGGCGTCTATCACCGGCTGCACAGAGTCGAGCGAAAATCCGTCGATGTCTGAATAATCGAACATGGCAGCATCTTCGTTAACATATTTTGAAACGATCTGATCAGTCATCCATCGGATAAGGTAGTTTTCTCTGCCGCAGAGCACAGAAACCCGCGGAACAGAACCGTTTTTTATGTCGGCTATCGCTTCCCTGTATCCGTTTGAAGTTTCTTTTTTCCAGGCCATTTAAAACTTAACCTTGTATCTGCGCTCGAAGTCATCGATCAGCATGTCCCTGAAATCAGGATGTGCGATTCTGATGAGCTCGCGCGCTCTGTCCTTCAGATTGAGTCCCTTGAGACGCGCCACGCCATATTCCGTCACGAAATAATCTGTATCCTGACGGGGAACTGTTACAGAAGATCCGTTGTCTATGTGCGGAAGGATGCGTGACTTGACCTCGCCGTTCTTCTCGTAAGTCGATGTGAAGGCGACGATGGAACGCCCCTTGCCGTCGAACGACATGTCCGCTCCGCGGACGAAATCAAGCTGACCGCCTGCGCCGCTGATCTGCCTTAAGCCGGATGTTCCGGAAACGACCTGACCCTGTATGTCGAGTTCTATGCATGTGTTTATGCTCGTGAAGTTCCGGCAGCGGGCTACATTTCTCGGGTCATTTGTGCGCTCTGAGTTCTGAAGCTTTACGGCGGGATTCTTGTCGATGAGATCGTACAGATCCTGTGAGCCGTAAGCGAAGCACGCGACCATGGTGTCCTTGTCGAAGCCCTTCTTTGAATTGTTCGCGACGCCTGCCTTCCAGAGATTCATGAGACCGTCCGAGAGGATTTCGGAATGAACTCCGAGATCGTTTTTATTCATCAGGCACTCGCAGATTGCGTTCGGTATGTTTCCGATGCCTATCTGGATCGTGTCTCCGTTGTGAACGAGATCGGCGCAGTATTCTCCGATCGTCCTGTCTGTATCTGTGAAAGGACGAGAAGGCGCGGTCGGCAGAGGCTCGTTGTATTCTATGATATGAGTGACTTCGTCTGTGTGGATCATGCATCCGGGAGAGGTGCACCATGGAACTTTGTTGTTTACCTGAACCATGACTACATCGGCGGCTTTTACAGCCTGCCTTATGAAGTCGGCGTTGACACCGGTGCTCATGTATCCGTATTTGTCAGGCGTGCTGACCTGAACCATGAACACATTGATCGGTATGACTCTGTCTCTGAAAAAGTGAGGAAGCTCGTAGTAATAGCACGGAACAAATGTCACGTTGCTGTTGTTTATGTATTTGCGCGTGCTTTTTGAAGCGAAGAGCGATTCATGGATGAAGTTTTCGGCGTATTCCTCTTTGCAGTAGTCCTCGCCGCCGCTGCTCAGCCCGTGCATGATGTGAACGTTTCTGTAGTGGGACGCGTTCGCGATCAGCGCCTTTATAATATGCTCAGGACGGGAAGCAGCTCCGGCTATCAGAACGCGCTTGCCGTCTTTAATGGACTGTACAGCCTCTTCCGCTGTGCACAGCTTATCCATATAAGTCTGTCTCCAGTCACTCATTTGAAATCCTCCGTTGTGATTTTATTGCTGTTAGTGATAAACTTCAATACCAATCGTTAGTATACTATCAATTATAACACAATACAGAGCTGCAGGCGTGTCAGTGTCTCAAAAGAGCAGTTCTTTTTGGAGTGCGATGCTGTGACGCACCGCAGCACTGCAGTAAAACCGGAATATTATGGCCTGCGCGGCAGACAGAAACATTGTGATTTGTGAACGGAGCGATAAAGTTGTGCGGTATGAGTGCGCAGTACATAGCATCAGCGTGTACTGCGTCTGACGCGTGTGGCAATGAGATAAAGATATAAAACCTTGTGATATAGAGTGCGCCGCATCAGCGCTCACTGCGCATGCAGAATCGCAGTGAATAAAATACATGCAGCTGCTCCGGTATTTGCAGAGTTTTTCGGCGAATGATCTTAAGCTGCGCGATTTTTCAATGTATTCAGGACGCGCAGCCGTACGCCGGCGGAAAGCATAAAACAGC
>CADBRA010000031.1 GCA_902796965.1 uncultured Eubacteriales bacterium
AGTGAATCCGAATCAACGAGCGGGTCGACATCGATTGAGTCAGTAAGTGAGTCAGAATCAACAAGCGAATCGACACCAAGCGATTCGGGAAGTGAATCAGAATCAACGAGCGGGTCGACATCGAGTGAGTCAGGGAGTGAGTCAGAATCAACGAACGAATCGACATCAAGCGATTCAGGAAGTGAGTCAGGATCAACGTCGGTATCAGGGTCAGATAGCACGTCAACAAGCGAATCCGAGTCTGCAAGCGTTGCGGAAAGCGGGTCAACAGCAAGCGCATCGATAGCCAGTCTGAATTCATCAATGAGCAATTCAGCAGGCATAAGCATATATGTATCTGAATCGATTGCATCAGCAGGCATTTCAGATGGCAGTACAGCATCGTCATCATCCCGGACATCTGCTTTATCTGTAGCCAGCGCACCGGCGGCCGTAGCCGCAGCAGTATCGTCTTCGGCAACTGCGCAGCCGGCGGCTTTGACCAGCGCGTCAGTAGACAGCATGACGGCATTATCATCGGATGCTGCAGCTGAGATATCATCACTTACTGATGGATCGACTTCATCAAGTACAGGCGAGTCACAGGAATCGGGTTCGAGAAGTCAGAGAGGAAGCTCGAGCGACAGTGCGAGTGCTGCAGCAAGTGAGAGCAAATCGGCTTCGGCATCTACAGCCGCTTCAGAATCAGAAACAGAAAACAGCAACAGCATTTCCAACAGCATAAGCATATCTGTTGAAGATTCAGTCAGTGCCGCTTCCAGCAATATCGCTGGTGATAGCACAGTAGAATCAAACGATGAAACGAGTGCATCTGTAACAGCTCCTGCTGCGGAGGGAAACGCAGACGGAAATCAGGCTTATTCTTCGGAGCTCGAATCTCTGAACGGTGTAATTCCGCTCCAGGTAAAGCATTAAACGGTGTATAATATCAAAATAAACTTTATTTATGATAAGAAGGGTTTGATCACAGCATGAAAGTCAGAAAAACGCATGAATTGCGCAATCGAATATTGTTTACGATTTTTATGCTGGCAGTATATATAATATGCAAGGGCATCCTGCTCTATGGAATTTCCGCATCAGGAAAATCATCTTCAGTGACGGATGCCCAGTCGATAATGACGATGATGCTGAGCGGCGACAGTTATCAGATAACTGTCATGGCACTCGGCATCATGCCATATATTAACGCATCACTATTAGTACAGATAATATCTGCACTGCGGAGCCCGAATGCGAGGGCGAAGATTTCAAAGCAGAAATCCGACAGGTGGATGTTCATAGCAACGATCGCATTTGCAGTGTTCATGGCAACCATCCAGTCGGCTGATCTGACATATGACAGCAGCTCCGGCCCTGTGCGGCTTGTCCGCTTTATCGCTATCATTGAGATGATTGCGGGTTCAATGCTGGTATATTTCCTATGTCGGGAAAACGAGAGGCACGGAATAGGAGCGACAATGCCGATAATACTTGTGAATATCATTTCATCACTTGTCCAAAACCTGGACAGATACCATTTCTTCAGATATACGAGCCTCGTTGTCATCTGCATAGTAGTTATAGTGATAACGCTTATAATGGAAAACATTTTGATAAAAGTGCAGCTGCAGCGGGTATCAATTCACAATATTCACGCAGATCAGAATTACATGGCATACAAGCTGAACCCTGTCGGAATCATGCCGGTAATGTTCGCTACGGCGGCATTTATGATTCCGCGATATTTATTCAGATTTCTGGCATTCCTTTTTCCGGCAAGCAGTACGATCGTTGCTATAAACGACAATATGCTTATAACAAGACCTGTTGGTATAGGAATATATCTGATTATCATAGTTATTCTGGCTGTGTTTTTTTCATTTATAATGCTAAATCCACGCGAAAGTGCACGTCAGCTTCAGAAAAACGGTGACAGCATAGTGGGAATATATGCGGGAAAGAAAACAATGCGCTATCTCGTAAATCTCGTTCTGAAATGGAGTATAATAAGCGGATGTCTTCAGGCGGCATGTATGTCTGTGTCTCTTATAATGTCTTACTATGGCGATATCCCGGATATGCTTGCAATGATCCCTTCATCGACCATGATAATAGTCAGCATAGGATGCAGCACCGCACAGGAAATAGCCAGTTACTGCCGCTATGATGCATACAGCTTTTTCCTATAATATAGCGATATTATATATTTAAAGATATGTTATCTCAAAGCGGTGAAAATGACCAAAAGCAGCCTGACATAATTCAGTCCGATATAAGAATATCCGTTCTGATTCTATGCGGGCTGTTTTCTGATACTTACAATAACGGATATGAAGGAGCAGTATAATTATGCAGTATTTCATTCCTGCCTGGTATAAAGACAATGACTGGAAAGAAAATGAACAAGTCTGGTACAGATCGAGGACCGTGACGGAATTCGATGATACAGTCAAGCAGATCCAGCTTTTTTTTAGAAAAAAAGTAGCACCGTTTAAAATACTGCTTCTGGGATTTTCTCCAAATTTCAGGCATTTCCTTCATCGTCAGGGCGTTTACCATGCGCCGTATATTTCATGCTTTGATGCAATGCAGGGGATATCAGATGAAGCAATCCGGCTCTTTTCATTTCACGACTTGACATGGCCGGGCGGCGTAGAATTCATATATTCGCCGTTTGCGGTGATTGTCAGAAAAGACGGCAGAAAATATGCTCAGATTGAATTCGCCGAGGATGGCAATATGTTCCGCGTTGATATATTTGACAATGAACTGAGAACATGCAGCAATTACTATGATGATCGGGGATTTGTGTCATGTCAGATTGTCTACAGAAACGGAGTGCCATATAGAGAGCAGTATTTTAATAAAGACGGAACATGGAAATTTGCAAGATTCCTCGACGACGGACACGTAGTTATTAATCCGGAAAGCAGCTGGTTTCTGATTCCCGGCAGCAGAGGGAAAAGACGTGCAGAGTACAGCAAAAAACGTTACAGCAGGATTGATGATGTCATAGAGGAAGTTCTGCAGTCTTTTCTCGGAGAAACCTCGGAGGATGATGGTTTTATCATTGCCATGCATCCTATGCATTCTGCGATTTTGAGTGACGCGCTGGCCGGGCGCAGGACAGTTCTTTCATTTTTTGAAAGACGATTCAATGAAAATAACATAACGGGTTCCGGGAGAAAAATCATAGAGTCAGCAGACTATATTGTTACTGACAGAAAAGCTACAGCTGATGCTTTGCACCGTCACATTGATACAGAAAGCGTGCCGCTGAAGGTAATAACTCCTTACGATTCGCGTGTTGAATTCGGCATGAGCCAGCACCTCAGGGTGCAGAATATACTGCTGGCTGTTGACCACATAAACAGCGATGATTTCAGCAAAATTGTCGTCACACTCGCGGAATATGTCATCAGAAAAAATGACCGTGCGAGGATATGCATTTTCACGAGATCAGCTCAGTACAACGAGCGGGCAAGACTGCTTGACAAAACTGCAGAAGTTCTACAGCATGCGGGAATAGATCCGGATTTTGCAAGAGGAGATACGGGCGTGTCTGAAAGCTCAGTCGACGCATCAGGACGTGCTCAGCCGATATTCTCAGTTGCGCAGTGCGTCGATGAAATGTCTGTCAACAGGACGCTGCGCGAGCAGCACATCATCGTCGATCTTCAGGATATTCCGGATCAGTTTCTGCAGATTTCGGCGATGAGTATGGGCATTCCTCAGATCACTGTTCGCGAAACAGACTATATAGTGGACGGAAAAAATGGAATCGTAATCAGTGATACGGAACAGCTGCCGGATGCGCTCGATTACTATCTAAAGAGTATTGTGCACCATAATCAGGCTGAGATTGCATCATATGATCTCGGCAGCGGCTTTTCAACAGAAAAACTTGTTGATTCATGGAAGGAGGTCATCAGCAGCCTTGAAAATAAGAGCACTTCAGCTGGGCAGTGTTGATTTTTCACTGAAATATGAAATCTTCCCTGAAACGCAGTGGAATTATGAGCCGGAGCTTAACGCGGGCGACTCAGAATACGATGTTGCGGTAATAGACCGCGGGCTCACAGATAGCGAAGCCCGGATACTCGCGCGCATAGTCAGGGCTGGCTGTCTTTTCCTGCTCGACGGTGTTACAATTACGCCCGCTATGGAATTCATGATGAAAAGCAGGCGCGGCAGCATGATGGAGCGCAGCGGTCTGGAGCGATTTCTCAAAGATGATATCCGCGATTATTTTACAATACCATATGGGGAAAAATTCGATGTTCATTCGTTTTCTCCATCGCCTGATTTTAGCGGCAGAGTTATGTGGCATGGATTTACAGAGATTGTCTTGGAAGGGTCATTCGGAGACAATATGCATCAGGCTGCGTTTTGGCGTGGAAATATTCCTGTTGAAAAGTGTCAGGCGATAGATTTCTGGCTTGAGTATTCAAAAGAGGGAGATGTTGAGATCGAGCTTCAGCTGATACAGTTCGTGAGCGGCAGCGTATCATCGATACAGCAAATGTGGACGTTCAGCGAAGATGATATGCGCGATATTGTTACGATAGAAAATGACAGAGGAGACGGTCCTGTTTTTGCATCGATCAACGCGAGAGGCGAAGGTACGCTGAGAATAACGTCTCTTCACGACAGATATTCAAGGCGCGGAAAAGGGTCATTTCTGCCGGGTAGCATCAGGATAACGACTGGCAGTCGCGAGGAAATCTTTACATATACGGATCCGGGAGACTTGAAACCGCCTATCTGTGTTTACTTCTCAGGGTATAAGACTATGGAAGGCTTCGAGGGATACCGAATGATGCGCGCTATGGGCTGTCCGTTTATGCTGATAAGTGATTCAAGGCTTGAGGGAGGAGCGTTTTATATCGGCTCGCCGGAATACGAAAAGCTTCTTAAAAACTCAATAACGGACTTCATGGATGAACTCGGCTTTTCAAACGATCAGGTTATATTTTCAGGCCTGTCTATGGGAACATACGGAGCGCTCTATTACGGAACTATGATACTTCCTTCATATATCATAGTGGGAAAGCCGCTTGCGAGTCTCGGCAATATGGCGAAAGCTGAAAGGATCAACCGTCCGGGCGGTTTCCCTACATCGCTCGACCTGATGTGGAAGCAGTATCACAGCCTTGACGGCGGAGCCGTCGAAAAACTGAACATGAGATTCTGGGAAAAGTTTGATGCCACTGACTGGTCAGACAGGACGTTCTGCGTCGCATATATGATTGAGGACGATTATGATTCTGACGCTTACAGTGAACTGCTTTCTCATGTAAAGGGAAGCGGTGCAAAGATCATAGGAAAGGGAATACACGGACGGCACAATGATGACACTTCGGGAATAGTCACATGGTTTCTGAGACAGTATAACCGCGTCCTTTGCGACGGGTACGGCAGGGAGAAGAAGTGATATGGCTGAGTGGAACAGGCAGTGGAAAATATACTGGAATGAATACGCCAGCGATACATATATTTATGGGTCGGAAATAGAATTTCATGCTCAGGATGACGTCGAATTCAGAAATGACCTCATGCCGCCGGGGACAATAATTAAAAAATGGTATTCAATGGTAAACTTCCAGGCGGGTAGAACAGAGCCCTCTCTGCCAATAATAGATGGAGAGGGAAAGTATCATATATCTATGGATATCGAATGTGATGTCAGCGGCGGTATATTGCTGAGGCTTCTGTTTCTCGGCAAAAATGGAGAGGAAGCAGAAAGTCTGTTCGTAGACAGTCCTGAGATGGATTTCAAGTGTCCGCTTAAGACATACAGTTACGAGGCTCAGCTCATCTGCGCCGGAGCGCATTATTTTCATTTTCATTCATTTACTATATCGGAAAGCACGGAATAATCATGACAGACAGAAAGCTGCATAAAATATTGAATAGCGTAAAGCTGCTTGCGGAGCACATGAAAAATATGACTGACGAAGATCTCCGGAGCGAGACTGCTAAGCTGAAAGCGGAACTGAAAAACGGCAGGTCCACATATCAGATCATGCCAGAAGCATATGCAGCTATCTGTGAGGCCGACAGAAGGGTGCTGGGCAAATTTCCGTATGACGTTCAGATAAAAGGTGCGATAGCGCTGAACGAGGGATATCTGGCTGAGATGAATACCGGAGAGGGAAAAACCATCACGGCGACTCTGCCGTTATATTTGAATGCTCTGACAGGAAAAAGCACAATACTTGTAACAGCTAACGAATATCTGGCATACCGTGATGCCGAAGAGATGCGTCCGGTCTTTGAATTTATGGGGCTGACGGAGCGTGCGGGCGTTTCGCAGAATCCCGGAGCGTTTTTATCTAATGCTGAAAAACGCAGAAATTACAATGCGGACATTCTTTACACGACTCACAGTGCGCTCGCATTTGACTATCTGCTTAATAACCTTGTAAAGCGTGCCGAAGACAGATTTCTGCGTGAATTCTACTTCATAATAATCGATGAAGCTGATTCTGTTCTGCTCGACGCGGCGCAGATGCCGCTCGTGATCTCGGGATCTCCGAGAGTTCAGTCAAATCTGTATGCAATGACAGACTTTTTTGTTTCTACGCTCAGGGAAGGGCGTGATTATGAAACAGAAGATAAAGCTGTTTGGCTCACAGATCGCGGTGTCGCATATGCAGAGCGCTTTTTTGGAGTGAAAGAATTTTACGCTCACGAGAATTTCGAGATCAACCGTCATGTGACTCTCGCCCTGAGGGCCCATGTGCTATTTAAGATACAGAACGACTACGTGCTCTCGGATGACGGTGAAATAGTGCTGCTTGACAACAGCACGGGAAGAAGTCTGCCTGGCATGAAACTGAGAGGCGGCGCTCACCAGGCACTTGAGGAAAAGGAGCACGTTGAGCTTTCGAGAGAGCAGCGTTCTGTTGCATCGATCACGTATCAGAATCTTTTTCTTATGTTTCCGAAGATGTGCGGTATGAGCGGAACGATTTCCGATGCCAGGAAGGAACTTAGGATGGTCTACCATAAAAAAGTGATGATAATTCCTCCAAACAAAAAGCTCAGGCGCGTTGATTTAAGGGACCGGTATTTTGCAACAGCGGAAGAACAATATGAGGCGGCTCGTGAGGAAACACTGAAGCGACATGAGACAGGTCAGCCCGTTCTTGTTGTAACGGCGACGATCCAGGACACACAGATATTTTCGAAGATGCTGATAAGTGAACACGTCCCTCACAGCGTGCTTAATGCGAACAATGCGTATTGGGAGGCTGAAATCATCGCAGCGGCAGGAAAGCGCGGCGCTGTTACAGTTTCTACCGGTATGGCGGGACGTGGAACGGACATTAAACTTGAAGAAGGCGTGCAGGAAATCGGAGGACTTGCAGTTATAGGCATCGGCCGGATGGAAAACGTGCGGCTCGAGAGACAGGCGCGCGGCCGTGCCGGCCGGCAGGGGGATCCCGGCTCGAGCCAGTTCTTTGTATCGCTCGAGGACGAGATTGTAACGGCTATGAACAGTGAAAAAGTGGACAGGATCATTGACAGCGGCCGCCGCATATCCGCGTCTAAGCTGAGGCGTATTATAGACGGGTCTCAGAAGACGATGGAGGAGCAGAGTGTTTCATCGCGCGAACAGTCAGTACGCTATGATAAAATTTTAAGGCGGCAGAGAGAAATACTCTATGATGCGCGCGATCGTCTTCTAGATAAATCTGAAATCGGAGATGATACGATAAAGTTCATAGTCCGCGACAATCTGCGTTCATTCATAAAGGGCAATGCTGATCTCAGCAAGAGCAGCCTCAACAGGTATGTGCTTGACAATCTGACGTATGAGCTTGATTCTGAACAGATAACTTATAGCGGAAACAGCAGAGAAGACCGTATCAGACTGTATCAGCAGATGAGCCAATATGCGTCAGAACTTTATGAGAAAAAGAAAGCGTCGTTTTGCAGCTATGACGAGCTGCAGGAATATATGCGCCAGTGTATCCTTCATGCACTGGATGAAGGGTGGGTCGAAGAAGTCGATTATCTGCAGCAGCTGCAGTATGCAATTACTACGCGTGGTTCGGCACAGAGAAACCCTATATTCGAGTACAGCCGCGAGGCATACAAATCGTTTTCCGACATGAAAGCCGATATGAAGAAAAATATAGCCAGAAATTTTTTCCTCGGGGATATTCAGACCGATCCGGATGGCAACATGAAAATAATTTTCCCATAAAACAGGAGCTTCACGATGATATATAATTTTAATCTCGGAATAGGATGGGCCTCGAGCGGAGTTGAGTACGCTCAGTTTTACCGCGCCAGGATGTTTCGCGGCATAGGTGAGCCGGCAAAATTCATCTTCACAGACATGTTCCCGCAGGAGAATATCGAACATTATACGAGGAATATAGGATTTAAAGACGAAGAGGTGATATGGCTTTATACATATTTCACTGATTTCAAAACATCGCCGGTAACATACACGTTCCGTGATTTCGAGGAGACTCTCGCGGATCAGGATTACACCGTGAGCAGGACAGGAAAAATCGGAAGGATATATTTTTCAAACTCAAACGACTTCTGCACTGTTTATTTTACCGACGAAAAGCATGATTTAATGCACCGCGTTGAGTACGTCTCAAACGGCTTCCTGATCAGAAAAGACTACTTCACATATGGCAGGATCTATTCGGAATATTACGCTCCTCTTGACGGAAAAGCCCACATGTATCTGAGGCGTTTCTTTAATACTGACGGATCCACTGCGTATGAAGAGATAAATGACGGCGGTGATGTTGTGTACAGATTCAGCGATCAGATACTGTTCTCAAAAGAGGAATTCGTCGGATATTTTGTGCGCTGCCTTAAGTTAACCGCCAGCGATGTCGTGATAATAGACAGGACGACAGGAACAGGACAGGCGATTCTGGAAAACTGCAATGACGCGCGCATCGGAATAATAGTTCATGCCGATCATTACAGTGCCGGAAACACAAATGACGATTACATACTCTGGAACAATTATTATGAATATCCGTTCGCCATGTTTCGCCATATCAGCTTTTTTGTGACAGCGACTGATGCGCAGAATAAAAAGATGAGAGAACAGTTTCTGAAATATGTCGGTGAAGAACCGGACATTGTTACGATACCTGTCGGCAGTCTCGATAAACTTCGTTATCCTGGCAGCGGCGGCAGAAGGCCGTATTCAGTTATGACAGCTTCGAGGCTCGCTTCGGAAAAGCACATCGACTGGGTCATCGAGGCATGCGCCAAGGCAAAGAAAAGCATTCCCGGACTTACACTCGACATATACGGCGCCGGCGGTGAATACAATCAGCTGAAAAGCCTCGTCGAGGAAAGAAAAGCCGGATCATACATTCGTCTTATGGGACAGCATGATATGACGGATATATATCAGAATTATGAGCTCTATCTGTCAGGCTCGACGAGCGAAGGCTTTGGATTGAGCCTGATGGAAGCTGCCGGAGGTGGTCTGCCGATAATCGGATTCGATGTGCCGTACGGCAATCCGACATTCATAGATGACGGAAAGAATGGATATCTGATACCAGTGGGGGATCGCATGACTGTCACAGAGCGCATAGACGCGCTTGCCAGATGTACCGTCATGTTTTTCACAGAAGCTGATAGAGGCAGGTTCAGCGCGCATTCATATGAAACAGCTTCGTCGTTTTTAACAGAAAAGGTTATGAAAAGATGGGAGCAACTTATCAAAAAGTAAAAACGGGAAAAGACTATATCAGCGCTGAGTGTAAGGATCAGACAGGGAAATTATCTAATTATGATGTCAGAGAGGGGGTATTGCTGCTGGATCACTACGACGAATCAGCCGACATGCTCAGACAGTCGTTCCGCAGCTCGGGATTTACAGGGCCGGCTGTAGTGATCACCGAAGGTGGTTTCCTGCCGGATGACGTGATCTCGCTCTTCCGCTGGTTCTGCAGAGATACTGAAGACGCTGTGATGCCGGGTACCGTAAAGAAGCCGGAAGCGGCTGATGAAACTGAAATAAGAGAATACCGTCTGAGGCATGCCGGATTCAGACTCGGAAAAGCCAGGTACTTCAATCAGATCGAGCTCCCTGACTACTGGGAGATCAGTGGAAACTCTTCATCAGCTGAGATACACGATATGCAGAACCTGCGCGGAAGGATATTTTATTCACCGAGGTCTGAAAACCGATTCGTGAGCGATGTCGACTGGATGAATGAAAATGGAATCGTGCGATTTACAGATCACTATGACGGCTGCGGAAGGCTTTACTCGAGAACTGTGTTTAACAGAAAAGGCGAGCGGTTCTGCCGTTCGTGGTTCGATGAATATGGCAGAGAACGCATTGTGGAAAACTTCGTCACAAATGATATTACAGTCACGCGAAACGGAAAAACACAACTTTTCAAAAACAGGACAGAGCTCGGCGTTTCGATGCTCAGAGAGCTTGGCGCTGATGGAAAACGAATTTTCTATAATTCACTGTCTGTACCGCTGTTTATATCCGAGAGGCTGAAAAAGCCGTGTAATGGTGATGTTCTGTTCTGGCAGGAGGAGCCGCGCGGCGATATACCGGGGAACATGCAGATGATTTTAAATGGCGGTTCAAATACTTCTCAGATTTTTGTACAGAACAGGACAAGCTTTAATAATCTTGCAGCACTCGGTGCATCACCGGAAATAATAAAGCCGTTCGGATTTGTATATAATTTTACAAGCGCAAACAGCGGAGGCAGGGACGCTCTCATCTGCACGAACTCTGATCGGATAGAGTATCTTGATCTGCTAGTGCGGAATCTTCCTGATATGACATTTCATATAGCCGCTGTTACAGAGATGTCAGGAAAGTTGCTTGCGTTTGGAAGATACGCAAATGTTTGTCTCTATCCTACGGTAAAGAAATCTGTCATAGAAGAGCTTTTTGAAAAATGCGATTACTATCTCGATATTAACAGAGGAATCGAGATACTTTCATCAGTAAAGCGTGCGTTTCTGAGCAGCCAGCTCATACTGGCCCTCAGGAAAACACTTCACCGGCAGCGTTACACAGCTCCAGAAAATATCTTCACCGACGGTGAGAATCTGTGCAGGGCACTAAGCCAGACAGTCTCAAATATTGATTTGTTGAAGGGCCGTCTTAAAATGCAGGAAAAAACTGCCATGTCGGAGGACATATCATCTTTTCAGGAACTTTACAAATATTAATATGGCATCTTTTACGTAAGCCTTGTGATATAATTTTCTACATATACTATTTCTATATATGAAAAATTCATTACAGCATTTAATCGGTATATGAAATAGGAACTGGATTGGTATTGGGGTGTAATTGAATGAATGAAATTTCACAGGAAAAAATGGAAGAACAATTCAGACTGATTATGGATTTCATGCCTGGCGGGATCTGTGTATTCAGGCCGGGATATGAAAATGACGCTCCGGTATTTACGAACAGCATGTTTCTTGAAATACTTGAAGTCGGGACTGTAGAAGAAATAGGCAGTTATACTGGCGGAGATTTCTGGAAAATATTCTACGCCGGAGATCTCGAAAAAGTAAGAAATCTTTTAAAAAATGTCAGGAAAAATGCAGGCGCAAAAGAGAAGTTTGAATGCAGAGTTATCACGAAAACGGGATCTGTGCGTCTGGTCCGCGCTCTGGCACAGTGCAATATAGATTCTCAAGGTATAGAAACAATTGTGATTTTTATGATAGACGTGGGTCTTAAGAACATTCTGAATCTAGATACGGGAATCGATCCTCTGACAGGACTTGTGACAATGCGTACGTTCTTTAAAGCTATGGAACAGTACAGAGAAAAGCTGGGAAATGATGAGGATTCCGGTATTCAGCTTACAGTTCTTTTTTATGATCTCGTCAATTTTAGCTCGATAAATATACATTACGGCATAGATGCCGGCGATGATTTCCTTAATAAAACAGGAATTTTACTGCGTGAAATATATCCCGAATACATTGTCTCGCATTTCGACAGCGACCGTTTCGTCGTACTCACCGACATGCGAAATCTTGACAGCAGGGTATCGCTTTCCAGAAAAAGAATAAAGAATATTATCAGCGGGACTGCTGTAGACTGCAGTGTAGGTGCATGTGTCTGGAGCAGCAGTGATATGAGCCCAGAGGTTATCTGTGATAGAGCCAAAATCGCCTGTGACAACAGCAGAAAAAATGGCAGCCTGTACTTTTCATATTATGATGAAAATATGGGTGACGAGCGGATGATTTCTGAATATGTCGTTTCTAATATCGAGGAAGCTGTCGAAAACGGCTGGATAAAAGTCTACTATCAGCCGGAAATCCGCGCTCTCACGAATGAACTATGCGGTCTCGAGGCTTTGGCGAGATGGAATGATCCCGTTGTCGGGTTTCTATCTCCTGACAGTTTCATAGAGCCTCTTGAAAACGCACACAAGATCTGGCTGCTTGATCTGTATGTTATACGTCAGGTAGTACAGACGATAGCCATGCGCGAAAAAACAGGGAACCTGAGGTGCACTTTTCCATTAATCTCAGCAGAATAGATTTTCTCTGCTGTGATATGTTCAGCGAGATCGAAAGTCTAATACGCCGCTATGACGTCCCGAGACGGGTTATTCACCTGGAAGTAACCGAAAGCACAATAACATCGAGTGAGACAGCTATTATGGAAACGCTTGATAAATTCCGCGATGCAGGTTACGAGATATGGATGGACGACTTCGGCAGCGGATATTCAACGCTCAATCTGTTGAAGGATTATTCATTTGATCTGCTGAAGATAGACATGGCTTTTCTCAGAAATGATTCTGAACGCGCACGCGATATCATATCTTCAGTTATTGAGATGGATAAGAAAATCGGCAATCTGACGCTTGCGGAAGGCGTTGAAACAGAGGAACAGTGTGAATTCCTCAGGCAGTGCGGGTGCGATTGTCTTCAGGGTTATTATTTCGGAATGCCGCAGCCATACGAAGAGACCATGAAATGCTGCGCGGAAAAAGGCATCGCAATAGAGAAAAGCAGCCAGAAAGAGTATCTTAATGCTGTAAGCAGTGTGAATTTTATGTCCAGTCAGCCAATGATGCTTATGGAATATCAGAACAAGTCTTTCCGCATAGTCTTTATGAATTATCAGGCCTTGGATCTTATAAAACAATACGGAAATGAAGACTCAGGCCAGGTTGAGAAAAAAATCAATGAAAGTCATAGTGCTGTTAACGGAGGAATTATCGAGGCAGCTGAATACGCTGTGGTCTCAGGCGACGGAGCGGAGGGAGAAATACAGTATCCGCTGCATGATCGTGAGATCCTCTGCCATTACAAGCTTCTGAAGAACTCAGGCGCGAAACACATGTTTGAAGTCAAAGTATTCTATGTACGCATTGGTGAAGTACTTTCGGAATATTCCAGGCTGACGCTTAACTTGAGATATTTATACAAAAAACTTTATATAATCGATCTTAAAACGTTTACGCTTAGGAGTCTCGGAATCGGAACCGACAAAACGATCAGCAGCGGCGTTCCTATAATAGATGAGACTGGTAAAATGTCTGCACTTCTGCCGTCTATATTCAAGGGGGATCAGCAGCGGTATGATGGTTTTATGGATGCAAGTACTATCAGACAGAGATTTCAGAAGCAGATGAAAAGCGTTATAGGTGATGTGTTCCGAACTGAAGACACAGACGAAAAATACAGATGGATGGTACATCTGATATTAAGCATTCCAAATACTGATGATTTAATGCTGTTTTATGCTGTGCGTCCCATGAACGTTGAAAAAGTCATGGAAGAAATACATTTCATTCAGCACGATCCTTATGCTGCTCTTATAGAGCCGCAGACTGTTGATTCGGACAGCGGATTTGGTACTGATGACAAGAATCGGCTCTGGGATGACATGATGCTCAACATTCCGCTGCCGGTTTTCTGGAAAGACAGAAAACTCAGATATCTCGGAGCGAACAAATATTTCCTGGATTACTGCGGCTTTGATTCCTGCGATAATATTATAGGTAAAAGTGACGAAGATCTTCGTTGGAATCCGGATAATGAAATTTTCAGACAAAATGAGATGAAAGTGATCAGATCCGGCGAAGTGAACGCAAATAACGGAGGCAAATTCATAATCGACGGAATCGCACGCAATATCACATCTACTGTCTGGCCGCTGTATCATAACAGCAGCATCTGCGGAATCATGGGGTATTTCATCGATGATGAGATGATGGAACATATGACTAATGTAAGATCCGGTAACAAGAATCTTGATCCGGTGACGAGGGTAGGAAACATTACTTGTTTTCTGGAAAATCTGTCGAATTATAATGTTGGATATCAGATCAGCGGCAGACCGTTCGGCGCTATATTCGTGGAGATACCTCAGATACAGAGGATAATAGACAGTTTCGGTATAAATATTGTATTTTCCGTCATGAAGATATGCGCAGGAAAGATCAGAAAGATCATTGGGAATATCGGTATTGTCTCACGGATAAGCCTGAATCAATTCACAATATTGTGTGAATACAAAGACTCTGACGAGATGGACGAATATGCGGAACATATCCGCCGCAGCATAGAATCCATAAGAGAAGTTGACGGAATAAAGATCACAGTTTTTCCGAAAGTCTGGGTTGCAAAAAAAGACAGGATGATGAATTTCAATAAAAAAATCAGGGAAATCGTCACCGAACCGGAAGACAGGGAATCAGAATTTATGGAAACAGAGCATGACTCTGCGCTCAAACAGTTCCTCGATGCTGTGCCATTAGGATGCTATATAATTTCATCGGATGACAAGATTATATACTGGAATGACGCAGCCGAACAGATACTTGGATTTAATACAGAACAGACCGTAGGCCTGAACTGCTTTAATATTCCATTAGGATGCTCAAATATAAACGGAGTCGGCATTTCAGAGCTTAAATGTCCCGCAATCGCAGCTTTTGCCACAGGCAGTCCGCAGACTGTAAATATGTTTATGCGCAGTAACGACGGCAGGAACATACTCATACAAAACATGGCCGTTCCTATAAGCAATGACCGTGGTGAAATCAGCAAGATCATCTCCCTTTTCACTCCTGTCGCTGACGAAACTATTGACGGCAGCATATTGAAAGACATCTACGAAATAGCTACGCGCGATCCTGTCACATGTCTGCCTGGCAGAAAATTCATGGAAAACCAGATTAAAGACGATCTCGAGGTTTTCAGACGTACAGGAGATCTGTTTGCAGTACTTTTCGCTGATGCTGACAATTTCCACGATATCAATAATCAATACGGCCATGCGGTCGGTGACGATATGCTCAAGGGATTTGGAGCAGCGCTCATGAAATACGGCAGAAAGATAGATCATTTTTGCAGATGGGGCGGTGACGAATTTGTCGGTTTGCTTCATATGAAAAGAGATGACGATTTAGAACGTGCGGCGAAAAGATTTGAAAAAGTAGCCGAAAATATCAGTGTCACGTCAGGAAACAGAAAGATCTCAATACATGTATCCATCGGAATTACTGTCGTCAGAGAAGATGATGATGATAAGAGTATCATAGAACGCGCTGACAAATACATGTATCTGTCAAAGAAATTCAAAGGCAGAGTAGTCGTAAGTGATATCAACGTCCGCGAGCTTACAGATGCTGATAACGAAAATATATGAAATTTTCTGCCGTGTACGGATATTATGTGCTTCAATTAGCAGATGATTAACCTGGTTGAAGCCGTGCCGTTTTCAGTGGCAGTTTCTAATAAGCCCCCGATTCCTACCGTGATTAAAATTACGGTGAGAATCGGGGAATTTTACTTCTTAGTAAAAGTTAAAGACTGGTAAATAATTTTCAGCAGAATTTCGCCACCTACATCAGTTGATAAATATTGAGCATATAATCTCATCGTTCATGGATGACACTATTGATATTGTTAGCGTCAGGTGAAATTAACCACTTAGAGTCAGGCGAAAATCGCCAATCTTAGTCAAGTGAAAAGAACCAATCACCCGAG
>CADBRA010000032.1 GCA_902796965.1 uncultured Eubacteriales bacterium
ATCGGATAAGCCAAAGGTAGGAGTCGTAAGACGATAGCACTACTGGGGAGTTACAAGCCCACTCACTTTAGTGGGTGGGTAGTTGACTTCTGATAAAGGCAGAGCGCTTTTTTACTCGACGGCTTTAAGCGACTCAGCCATGTTGATATTTCTGATGCGGCGGTGCATGAATATATTCACCATAATGGCGAACACGGTCGTGATGACGAGCGAAAGCAGGTAATCGACAGGTTTTACGATGATTGTGAATGTCATATTGTCGATCAGAATTCTGTTCATGACTGCGTGAACGCCGATATATCCGAGCGGCATGCCGGCGATGCCGGCTATGAACGAGAGCACAAGGTTTTCGCGAAGTACGTAAAACCGCGTCTCTTCAGGACGAAATCCGAGCACTTCAACCGTTGCTATTTCACGGCTTCTTTCTGCGATATTGATATTTGTCAAATTGAATATGACAATGAACGACAGTGCTCCCGCAAATAATACAAGGAGCCATATGATGTAATTCAGGCACGAGACAGAATTGTCGACAGACGATTTCTGCTCAGACAGGCGGATAATACTCGTCACTCCGGCTATGCCGCCCAGCTTTTCACAGAGCTCTTTTTCTTCGTTGTCTGACAGATTTCCGGTTTTTATTAGCAGTGTGTTTTCTGACTGGTTGTCAAAGATATTTTCATATGTTTCTGTGTTCACGAAGATATAGTTCCCGATGTAATTAATAAACGAGCCGGCTGTTTTGAGTGTAGCCTCTCTATTTGAACTTTCCCCGACAGTGAATTCAGCTCCGCCTGTGAGGTTCAGCTTTTCGGCAAGTCTCTTAGAGACAAGAGCAGAATCATTGCCGGGTATATTTTCGTCAGAGCCGTCTTCAACGGATTTGAGATTCCAGAATCCAGACAGATCAGTTCCATTATCAAACCCATAAATATATACTGAATCAATTGAAGAATTGTCAGCGCTCACATTGACAATTGAGCTTCTTGCAGGGAGCACGCCTTCTACACCTGCGAGTTTTAAGGCTTCGGATAAAATGCCGTAAATATCATCATCGCCGGCATCCAGAGTGACTTCAAGCTGATAATTCTGAACTCCGCAATATTGCTGCGAGCCAATGCCTATCATTGAGTCACGTATGCCGAATGCAACCACGATCAGCGCAGCGGAGCAGCCCACTCCGACTATCATCATTATCATTCTTATCTTGTAGCGGAACATATTGCGCATAACGGCCTTTTGTAAAAATGATAGTCTTTTCCACAGAGGCGTTATATATTCAAAAATGATCCTTTTACCCGGTTTTGCACTCTTAGGCCTTATGAGCGATGCCGGCATACCGCGGAGTTCTCTTAAAACTGCCGCACCTGTACCGGCCAGTATAGAAGCGAATGCCACTGCGAGCGTTATAACTGCTGTCAGCGGATCAAACAAATACTTGAGATCTGTAAAATCATAGAGCGTCCCGTATGCTGCCCAGAAACCGCGAGGCAGAAAATATGTACCGAAGAAAAATCCGCCTGCCCATCCGAAAAGCGATGCGCTGCCCGAGTACCAGAGATATTTGCCGGCGACAGCTCTGTTCGAATAACCCAGAGCCTTGAGTGTTCCGATCTGTCCCCGCTCCTCTTCTACCATTCTCATCATCGTCGTAATGCACACCAGAAGTGCGATAAGTATGAAAAACAGAGGGAAAATGTCGGCAATCGAATGAATTATTGATGTGTCGCTTTTGAAACTCATATATCCCTGATTGTCATTTCTCGTGAGAACATATATTTCAGGTGCACCGGCACTGATCTCGGAAACCGGCGTCAGATTCTCCGCAGCCGAATACATCATAGCTGTCTGAATGTCGCTGTATCGATCATCTGCCAGTTTTTCTGCCCGTTTACGGACATTGTCCTCATAATCTGAAACGACATCGCCGTAACTTTTTGAGAACGGTTCACCGGCTTTTCCTTTCTTAAG
Source organism: uncultured Eubacteriales bacterium (assembly GCA_902796965.1). Classification (GTDB taxonomy): domain Bacteria; phylum Bacillota; class Clostridia; order Peptostreptococcales; family Anaerovoracaceae; genus RUG708. The sequence continues at coordinate 1,972 of CADBRA010000032.1, forward strand.
ATCCTGATCGAGCGTCACATCAGCCTCTGTATAATAGTCTGAAACGAAATCACCAGAGGGAATATATATAAAACCTGTCCGCTGCCCTGATCCCGATTCAGCCGCTCCGCGGTCAGATGAGATATATAACGGCGAATTTACAAGACCGGTGATTGTGAATTTCCGCTCTGAAACAGCACCGGCTGCATTTCTGTCATTCTGATCTGAAACCGCTATTGTCTTACCTATATCACCTTCTGAAAACGCTCTGTGGTCGACGGCGCATTCATCTGCCTTGTCAGGCATACGCCCTGCTGTCAGGCTCGGCATATTTATTTTTGATGGCATAGAAATGCATAGATAGTCTTCTGTGTCTCCGCTGAACGTCATGAGGAGATCCTGACTGTAAGCGCCTTCAGCGTCATATGAATAATCCTCGTCGGCAAGTTCGTCTATTTCGTCCTGTGTAAAGCCCGCTGTTGAATAGAGCCTGTAATCGTACAGGTTCTGACTGTCGAAATAACGGCCCGCGGCGTTCCACATCTGCTCTCTTGTGACCTTGAGGCCGGAGAGAAATCCGACTGACAGAAACACGATAAGAAGTATGGCCAGATATCTGCTTTTCTGCGCATTTATGTTCCTCGCTGCGAGCTTTACTGCCGTCTTCTGCTGATTTACCATTCGATCTCATCCGCCTTTTCCGGATTATCATTCACTTCGTCACTGATGATCTTTCCGGACTGAATCCTGAGAATCCTGTCCGCCATTGGTGCGATGGCAGAGTTATGAGTTATCATCAGCACAGTGGTTTTTCTGCTGCGTCCAAGTTCATGCAGCATCTTCAGCACTGCTTTGCCTGTTATGTAGTCGAGTGCTCCTGTCGGTTCGTCGCAAAGAAGCATACGGGGGTTCTTGGCGAGAGCCCTCGCAATAGCAACACGCTGCTGTTCTCCTCCGGAAAGCTGCGCCGGGAAATTGCCGGCACGCTCCGTCATTCCGACCCATTTAAGCGCATCTTCAGCCGGAATTGGATCATCGCATAGCATCGCGGCGATCTCGACATTCTCGAGAGCTGTCAGATTAGGAATGAGATTGTAGAACTGAAACACGAATCCGACGTCGTGTCGTCTGTATTCCGTCAGTTGTCTCTCCGTCATGGATGAAACATATTTCCCGTCGAATTCAATCGTCCCCGAAGTGACCGCGTCCATGCCTCCGAGTAAATTGAGCAGTGTGGTCTTGCCAGCACCGGACGCACCAAGCAGCACGCAGAACTCTCCTTCACAGATCGAAAAAGAAACGTCGTCCATAGCACGCACAGCGCTCTGCCCTCTTCCATATATTTTACTCACATGTGAAAATTCTATGATCGGCATAATCTTCCTCTTACATTGATTTCCTTTGAACTGATACAGCAAAACCGCAGCGCACCGCAGCATATCATCACAGCAATCTGTCCGATTTCATAAAGATGCTAAATGACTGTCTTTTCTATCTGTATTTTATCACAGCGCAGATAGGATAAGAGAAATGTACCATAAACATTATATTATTTCACGGCAGTAAAGCAGAGCACTTTCATCTGTGCAATCATGTCGCTTAGCTGACATAATTTCGCACATTGATTTTAGAAAATGTGTTGGAAAAAATCAGCGGATTGCTTGACACATATATTATATTTGATAAAATGTATTTGTGCAAAATATAAACAACGTGTGCATCCGCGTGAGCTCCGCTCACAACACTAAGCCAATACATTAACAGAACTAAATACAGGGAGAAATATAATGAGCACATTTTACAATTATTCAGTTACAAAGAGAGATGGTTCGGAATTATCTATGAAGGAATTCAAAGGCAAGGTCGTTCTCATTGTGAATACGGCGACCGGTTGCGGGTTCACACCGCAGTACAAGGACCTCGAGAACATATACGGGGAATTCCACGACCAGGGGCTTGAGATTCTGGACATTCCATGCAACCAGTTTGCGGGACAGACTCCCGGAACTGACGAAGAGGTCCACGAATTCTGCCAACTTAAGTACGATACCCATTTCGACCAGATGAAAAAGAGCGACGTGAACGGTGAAAACGCTATCGACCTTTATAAGTTTCTGAAGAGTAAAAAGGCGTTTGATGGTTTCGGCAATGGGCCTAAGGCAATGATGATGGCGGCTATGCTCAGTAAAATCGATTCCGATTATAAGAATAATCCTGAAATCAAATGGAATTTCACAAAGTTCTTAGTCGACAGAGATGGAAATGTCGTAAAACGCTTCGAGCCTACTGCATCTATGAAGAGTGTCCGCGAAGCAGTTGAGGAGCTGATTTAATGAATTTTGAACCAATTGCTTACGATCCTGATGAAGCACTGAAACTTGAGAATCAGATATGTTTTCCGCTCTATGCTGCCGCCAGAAAAGTGATAGGAGCCTATACTCCGCTGCTCAAGCCGCTCGGAATAACTTACACACAGTATATAACTTTCATGATCCTATGGGAAAATGACGGAATCACTGTCGGCGAAATCGGCTCAAGGCTGCATCTTGACAATGGAACGCTAACGCCGATGCTGAAGAAGATGGAAAAAGAAGGATTTATAGAGCGGCGGCGCAGCTTAGAGGATGAAAGGAAGGTTGATGTATTCCTGACTGACAGCGGTCGTGAAATGAAAGAAAAAGCCAGAAATATTCCTTTAGAAGCAGGAAAATGCGTTAATATCAGCCCAAAAGATGCAAAAACGCTTTATAACATTCTTTATGAAATCATTGACGCTGATAAAAAGAAATAAATGCGGAAGGTAAAACAATGAACGAAAACCGCGAAAAAATAATAATCAGGACAAGTGTAGTCGGAATAATGGCGAATGTGCTGCTGGCGGCATTCAAGGCTGTTATCGGCACAATCACCAATTCCATAGCGATTACGATGGATGCTGTGAACAACCTCAGCGATGCGCTATCATCTGTAATTACAATCATCGGAACTAAACTTGCTGGAAAAACTCCAGATAAAAAACATCCGCTCGGCTACGGACGCATAGAATATCTGAGCGCGATGATAATATCAGTAATCGTTTTATATGCCGGTGTTACGTCATTTATCGAGTCGGTCAAGAAGATAATAAACCCGGCTGAACCTGACTACTCTGCAGTTGCGCTCATAATCATTGCGGTTGCAGTTGCAGTAAAAATACTGCTCGGTCTTTATGTCAGAGGAAAAGGCCGCTCTGTAAATTCCGATTCGCTCGTAGCTTCAGGAGCTGACGCACTTAACGATTCAATTATCTCTGCGTCAACTCTCGTGGCAGCAGCTGTGTATCTCATTTTCGGCATACGTCTTGAAGCGTGGCTCGGCGCGGTTATATCAGTCATAATAATAAAATCGGGAATCGACATGCTCCGCGAAACTCTTAGCAGGATACTCGGCGAGAGAATCGATGCTGAGACTGCCCATTCGGTAAAAACGACAATCTGCCAGTCTGACGGAGTAATGGGAGCATATGATCTTATTCTCCATAATTATGGACCTGACCGCCAGATCGGTTCCGTACACATCGAAGTTTCAGAGACGATGACTGCGAAAGAACTCGATGCCCTTGAACGTAAGATTACTGTTGATGTCTATAAAGAGCACAAGATACTTTTAACGGGCATTTCGGTTTACTCTGTCAACACTTCAGATGAGACGGCAGCAAATACTGAGCTTAAAGTCAGAAAAATTACGGATTCATATCCGGAAGTCCTGCAGACACACGGTTTTTTCCTCGACAAAGAAAACAAACGCATGACGTTCGACGTAATAATCAGCTATGATGCTCCGAACAGAAATGAGCTTTATGAGGAAATAATGAAAAGAGTCAAAGAGGCTTTTCCTGAATACGATGTACACATTCAGCTCGACTTTGACATATCGGACTGATGCGAATCTTTTGATAAAGCATTTGCCCTGCAGAGCAGAAAAAGCTTTGAAACCTGGCGTCCGCTCCGCGGACAATATACATCAGGAGAACGATCATTCTGACAGATCAAACAGATATCAAAGCTGTGCGGATTTGCCTGCATGTGCGTGACCTTCACTGAATATTTTGCAATAAAGCGGGATCGTGTTTTATATGCATTTGCCTGAAGAACCGCTGCGGTGCTCTTAATGGTGGATATTTCAGATTATAATCGTTTTAAACGAGATTCGGACTTCTGCTGAATTAGCCAGAAATCCGGCATTATCACAAAAAGGAGAAAATAAAAAATGAATTGTGCTGTAAGATATTATTCACGTTCGGGAAACACAAAAGCGCTCGCTGAAGCTATAGCGAAAGGCGCGGGAACTGATGCTGTTTCTGTTGACGCTTCGGGCGCGGAACTGACTGAAAAGACAGATATTCTGTTTGTAGGCGGCGCACTCTATGCGTATGGCATTGACAAGCACCTGAAGAAATGGCTCAGCGGACTTGATGGTTTAATTGTCCGCTATGATTCTCTGCCTGTTTTATGAATAATCTGTCTTCATCATTGTCAGCGGAGCTGACGTGCGCTGAGCATCATCATTTAAGATTGTCAACGGCGTACTGCGCTTCATCAGCCGTGAATTTTTCACCATAATCAGAAGTGAGCTGGTCATATATTTCAGATACCGACATGTGCATACTGGACTGATATTCTTTTGCTTTCGCCAATGCATTGGCGTTGTAATCTATTTTTGCATTGTCGACAGCGTACTGCGCTTCATCAGCTGTGAATTTCTCACCGTAATCTGACGTAAGCTGGTCATATATTCCCTGCTTTGACATATGCATGGAATCTCCGTAATCTTTTGCCTTTGCGAGCGCATTAGCATTGTAATCGTTATCTGCATTATCTATCGCATACTGCGCGGCATCTTCCGAAAACTGATTGCCGTAATCTGACGTAAGCTGGTCATATATCCCCTGTTTTGACATATGCATCTTTTTTGAATATTGCTCAGCCATTTTCAGCGCATTTTTGTATTCAGCAGGAACAGATTCATCCTTTGCCTGATCTGTATTGCTGTTCTCTGCGCTGGTCTGCTGCGATGAGTCTGTCTCTGTCGTTTCAACACTGGAGCTGCTTTCAGCAGGAGCGCCGCTGCCTGAATTGCCGGAGCTGCATGAAACAGCTGCTATTATGATGATCAGGATTATAATCATAAACCAGAATCCGAATCTCCTGAATAACGGTTTTTTAATCTTTCTGCCGCAGTTCGGACATGTTTTCATTCCCTCCGGGACTTCCTGACCACAGCCCGGACATATGCTTCTTCTTTCTTCTCTGCTCATAACTCAAACCTCACAATTACAAAAAACGATGCAGCATTACGATCTGTGCAGACTGGCGTTGAATAACTCCGGCTGCGTGCCGCAGGAAATATAAAAAGAATTCACAATGCAGACAGGCTTACGGATGATCGTGAAATGCTGCATCTCATCCAGTACGAAAAAATCCTGACGGCTCAGCAGCCCGCTGATCTGCTGTCCACAGCTTTCCTGTCTGCCCAGATTATATAAAAATCATAATTTTATTTCCATAGACAAAAGTCGTAATAAAAAGACAGTTCCGGTTTGCGGAGGAAAAATGTTTTTTCCTTTAGTTTTTCTGTAGCGTTCTCAGACTTTTTGAAACCGTACCATCCTGCGTACATGAAAAATCTGTCTTGAGATTCAGTTGTTTCAAAGCTGGTAAATGGCCCGCGGGACTGAATAAGGCTGACTGGTAAACAGGGCTGTACTAAGTTTCTTTTAGGCCTTCCCGTTGACCTGAGTCAAGATATCATAATAAAAGTCTATTCGTTTGTTTCTATAAACAAACATGTAATTCATGCCGGCTGTCTGCTGAAAATTATACGCCTTCAAAACGTTCCCTCAGATTGTGAATATGCAAGCTTGCGGCATGCGGATCAGACAGACATGTAAAGGCGTATAAACAATTCGGATCGGCCGGCCAGGTCAGCGGAGCTGACACAAGTTAATAATTTTTTAGTTTATCGCTTTTACAGTGAGGGTATATATTTTCATAATCAGCACTCTTCATATATGAGTGCTGATAACAGACGCTTCGGTCTGTCATATTATTAAGAACACAGGAGGAATTCAAATGATTTTCATACCAGTATATAACACGATAATACTCCCAAAGACATCTGTGTATTTCAAAGCTGATGACTTCAAAGGACTCACGAATCACGAGCCTGTTCAGGGACGAAAGGTCATATTCCTGATGGAAAAAGAAAGACTGACTCCCGATCAGATCACAGAAACAAGCTTCTACCCTATCGGTGTCAGAGCTGAGATCACTTCTGTAGACTCTCAGGGATATGTAACCGTCCAGACAGAAAACAGAGTGCTGATCGATGAGATTTACAAGGTATCTGACCGAGATTTTGAGTTTTCTCTGACGCGTTTGAACGACAACGACGATCTTGCGCCTGCTGATGAGGCTGCAAAGCTGGCCGGCATAAAGGAATCGATGATAGAATTCAGTTCGAACACGCCATGGGGAGAAAATGCAAAGGATTTCATTAATTCGATTAGTTCCATTGAACAGATGGCAGTCGCAGCGTCTCCTTGGCTCGCTGTCTCAAATGAAGAACGTTATCACCTTCTCGAGATTGACAGCAGATCTGAGCGCACTGATGAGCTTGAGAAGATGCTGTATGAATTCAGCGAGACAGCTCAGGTACAGAACGATGCCGCGAGAGCGCAGCAGGAAGATTACAAAAAGCTGTATAAAGAGCAGGCAATAAAAAAGCAGCTCGATTATCTGCAGAAAGAGCTTGATGAAATGCATCCTGAAAATGTGACCGACATTCAGCGAATGGAAATGCGAATTGAAGAGTCCGGCATGAATGAGGATGCGAGGCGCGAGGCTGACAAGGTTCTCAACCGCCTGAAACAGGACGGAAGCAACAGCCCGGAGTACGGAATGCTCTACGATTACCTTGATTTCGTCACAGGACTTTCGTGGAGAAAGGAAGAACCGGAGAAAATCGATCTTGCAGAAGCTGAATCTGTGCTTGACAGCGGCCACTTCGGTCTCGAAAAGATCAAGAAGAGAATCATTCAGCAGATCGCTGTCATGAATCTTAAAAAGCAGCAGTCCGGTTCCATACTTCTGTTTGTAGGAGCTCCGGGCACAGGCAAGACGAGCATCGGCAAAAGCATCGCCGATGCGCTCCACAGAAAGTACGTCAGAGTAAGTCTTGGCGGTGTGCGCGATGAAGCCGATATCAGAGGGCACAGAAGAACATATATCGGAGCTATGCCCGGCAGAATCATGGACGGCATAAAAA
>CADBRA010000033.1 GCA_902796965.1 uncultured Eubacteriales bacterium
AACAAGATAACTGGAATCAAACACGTAAGTGAGGACGAATATTATTTTAAGGGTCACTTTCCTGAGAAAAAAGTAATGCCGGGCGTGCTCATAGTCGAGACACTGGCGCAGACTGGCGCTGTCGCAGTGCTCAGTATGGAAAAATTCAAAGGAAAGATCGCATATCTCGGCGGAATTAAAAAGGCGAGATTTCCGCACATCGTAGTACCGGGAGATGATCTCGTCCTTACGGCTGAGCTGGACAAGATGGGCTCGCGCGGCGGAACTGCGAAGTGCAGAGCCGTGATTAAAGAATCCGGCAAAACGGCTTGTGAATGTGAGATCATGTTTATCATAGGGTAAGCAGGCGTATTTATGCAGCCGGCAGAATCAATCCCGGGGAGGGAAATAAATGGTAATGGACAAAGAAACGTATTTTCTTAAGAAAATGAAGATCCAGTTTCTGAAAATATTCCTGATGATTCAGAAATCCGAGGAGGCTTCTATCAAGCAGCTCTCTACAGGATCGGATCTGTCACCTTCTGAAATGCATACTCTTGTCGCAATCGGCCGTCATGATCCGAGGACGATGAGTGAGATTGCGTCCTATCTTCTGATAAATGTAAGCACGCTTTCAACTGCTGTCAGCAAGCTGGAGAGCAGAGGATATGTGAGAAGAGTTAAAAATGAGTCAGACAGACGCGTTGTGAGAATAACGCTTACAGCAAAGGGGAAAAGAGCTATAGATGAACACGAGGACTTCTATCTGGGTCTCATAGATGAATATATCAAGAATATGAGCATGGATGAAAAAAAGGAATGTGTAAAAGCTCTGGCGCATATTGAAAATATATTGTCTGAACAGATATCAGATAATTGAAAGCTGTCTGAGCACGTCTGGCGGATAATATAATGCAGCGCCCGCTGATTAATGACAGCCGGGAGGTCTGAGCGCAGGAAACTGCAGAACAGATACGGCAGAGACGTCTAAGACTCATGCCCGACAGGTGTGGGCTGTGCATAACAACAGACAGAGGTAAACATAAAGGGAACCACAAATGCCACATATTCAGGGTCAGGTTCGCGATTAAGTACGTGATGACGGTTTCCTGTTTGTTTGCCGGCTGAAGAAGGGGTTTATGGCTGTGAGCGGAGCTCACGCGATTCAGCGTCATTTTCCGGCCAGATGTTTGCCTGTAATCCGGAGATCTTCCGAGGCATTAATGCATATAATAATTTTGACGCTGTGTGATTCTGAAAAATTCTTACTGCAGCCGGCGGCTGTGCGATGTTTGTGATATATTAGTAAAAATCGGAAAGTGTAGTATTGATTTTCAGGAAGGAGAGCATCCGTGCACAGCGCGCGGTGTCTGCAGAAATATGGCGGAAGAAATAAAAGAAACAGAAGATGCGAAGATCCTGATAGTTGAAGATGACAAGGATATCAGCGCAGTCGTCCAGCTGCTGCTCAGCCACAGCGGATACGAGGTGGTGAGTGTTTATGACGGGCCAGGTGCGCTTATGAAGATGGACGACAGCATAGATCTTGTGCTCCTCGACGTCATGCTTCCGGGTATGTCCGGACTCGATGTCTGCAAAGAAATAAGAAGGGAGTACAATACACCTATACTTTTTCTGACTGCGAAGTCGAGCGATTCGGATAAGGCAGAGGGTCTTCTCGCAGGCGGTGATGATTATCTCATTAAACCATTTTCAGAGATAGAACTTCTCGCAAGAGTAAAGGCTATCATGAGGAGGTATCAGGTTTACAGAGGTAAGCCGGAGATTAGCGGAGAGACATATCTCGTCGCGAGAGGCCTGAAAGTGAGCGAGCAGTTCAACGCTGTCTGGAAGAATGGAATAGAGATAGATCTGACGGATATCGAATACAGGATGCTTAAGCTGCTTATGCAGAACAAGAACAGAATTTTCCCGATAAAGACAATATATGAAAACATATGGGATGAACCATATTTTTACAGCTCAAATAACACGGTTATGGTTCATATAAGGAAACTCAGGAAAAAGATAGAGGACGATCCACAGAATCCTTCGTATATCCGAACAGAATGGGGACGCGGATATAAATTCGTCGGATAGGAGCAGATACTGTGAAAGAAAAAAAACAGAGGACGCTCGGCCTTGAACTGCTTATCGTAGTTTTGGCAGCAGCTGTTATAGCCGCTTTTCTGTACGTGGCTCTTTCGTCGGCACTGTCGAGTTACCTCGACAGTACATATGGATCGGAGAATTATTACAGGGCAGAGGATAAAAAAGTAATACAGAGCCTGGAGGACTATATAGATCAGTATGGCGTGTCGTCAGATGATTGGTATATGCTTACTAAATGGGCTGACAGGAGCCCGGTTATATATGTGACTGTATATAAGGACGGAAAACTTAAATTTATTTCAGGCGAAAACTCGCGTCAGGAACTTTCCGGACTGAGCAGGGAGAGCAGCTATGAGAAGACAATCGCATATTCCGTCGATTTCAAGGACGGAGCATGCGATGTGATAATATACGGAAAATACTCGACGTTTTATTACAGTCTCGCCAAGGTCATAGAGATTTCCGTTCCTTTCATAATTTTCATAATTATCGTACTGTATTCTGTAAAGAGCAAGATAAAATACATAAACAGGATGGCGGCTGATGTAAAGGAACTCGGCGCAGGAAAAAGGGATAAACGTGTCCGAATCGAAGGGAACGATGAACTCGCGCTGCTCGCGCGGAGCATCAATGAGCTGAACGCAGCATATAACGACAAGATCGACTATATTAACAACATGTATGCCGAAAACAAAGAAATACTGACAGAGATGTCCCACGATGTCAGAACTCCTATGACACCACTGCTCGTATATCTCGGAATGCTTCGAGACAAGCGTTACACGGATATGTCAGAGCACGATGAATACGTGCGCAAGGCGAATGAAAAGGCGATACAGCTGAAGCAGATGAGCGACGGCATGTTCTCGTACTTTACGATGGCTCACGATGACAGCGCTAAAACCGTAAAATACAGTATGAATATGGCGTTTTATGATCAAATGTCAGCGCTTGCGGACTATCTGACGACGTCAGGCATGCATATCGATGCGAAGATACAGGCAGAGGATGTCTTCGTAATGATCAACACTGATTTTGTATCGAGGATTTTCAACAACATAGCTTCAAATATAGTCAAGTACGCTGATCACGGCGAGGTTATTCAGCTCAGGATGTTCGTGGACTATGACATGGTTGTGCTGCAATTCTCGAATATCATAAACGAGCTTGCGGACTACTCTTCAAGCACAGGATTCGGCGTTAAAAACATCAGGAAGATGATGAGGCAGATGGGTGCTGAATGTGATATAAAGCAGGTTCAGGACAACTACACTACGACGCTGAAATTTAAAATAGTGCCGCCTGACAGCCCTGACAGCGAAGATACAGAGAAAGGCTGCGAAGACGGATGCGTAAGCTGATCCGGCCTCAAGATTTGAAAATTTAAACATACCCTGTCAGCCTTGAACAGTCAGATGCACTGATATATAATATGTGCAACAAACAAAATGACGGTTTTCAGAAAAGGCGAGGAGGGACATTAGATGGATGAGTTATATGCTGTATTTCTGGAAAGTCTGGATATGAATCTGACAGTCTTTGAAAAGAAAGAGGAAGCCCAGGCTTTATATGATCAGCTTAAAGAACAGGGAAAACCAGTGAGAATGGAGACTTTCGGCATGTGGCAAGTTGAAGAGGTGGAACGGTCAAATGGAAATATGCCGGATGACGATGACTACTGGGAGAAAATGACTCTTAACAACGGCAAATGCAGACTTGTAGTATCATATACGTGGCATAAGGCTCCTGATCCGGAAGGGTATTATGCAGACTATCTGCTGAAATTCTGATATGTTAAAAAAGACTGAAAACGTATCGATTGTCTCGGCAGATCAGTTGAAGAATATCGTCGCCAATCCGAAAGATACAGGATATCCGGAGGAATGCTGCGATCCATCGGAGATAACAGATGAGGAATTCAGAGACTATGAAAGTAGCGCTGCAAAGGGGTTCTGGAACGCTTTTACAGACAGTAAAAACGAAAAAAGGTGATTCATATTTGTGAGCTCCGCTCACACGTCCGCGGAGCGGACGCAGGATATTTTTTACACACCATCGATAAAAAATCAACACAGAATCTTCACAAACTGATGCTACTATGAAATTGCATTTAAAAGTGAGCATTTAAATAGCTTTTAATATGCGCAGTTTTTCATAGATCTCTCCAAAACTCAAAAACTTAAACGAATTCACAGCATAGAGCGGAGCCGCATTCAGCGTCTCCGCTTTATGTTGTAATTACACGGCAAAGAAACGCGGATTTGTCCGTGGCGGCAGTCAGAATGGGAACTTGGAGGTGTTTTTATGACATTTAATGACAGAGCATATGGCACGCTTGCCGGAGGACTGGCGGGATTTATGATGGGAAGACCCGCATATGGACTTACACGTTATGAGATAAAGAAAAAATATGACCGCATAACAGAGATTCAGGCTGATGTCGGAGCGTCAGAAAATTCACATGCCGTAAAGCTGATGGACGAGGCAGTTGTTCTCGCGAAAGTGCTTGTGAGGGATGGGAGGTTTGATGCGCCGATATATAAACAGGAACTGGAAGCATCAGATTCTGAGCAGTATGCTGCTGAAGCTGCCGGACATATAAGTTCAGAACTATTCAAGGCTGTTCCGCTCGGAATGAAATACACGTATGATATACCAACCTGCATAGACGCAGCAGCATCTATGGCGGAGCTGAAAGACTGCAGCAGTCCTGCGTGTGCGGGGGCATGTGCGATTGCTGCAGCAGTGGCAGCCGGTGTAGAAGGAAACTGCAGTATAGATGATGTAATACAGCTGGCATTTGATTCAGCTGTTTACGGAGAACGCAGAGGAACGTCCGGATGCGGGCCGTCTGTTTCCAGGAGGATCAAGCTTGCAAAGAAACTCGTCAATGATGCTGAAGGCGCTGAACTGAGCTATGTTGCAGGCGAACTTACGGATGTATTCGGCGCAGAGGACAGAATATATGAATCAGTGCCGCTCGTGCTCGGAATATTTTACGCTGTCGGCGGGAATGCAAAGAAGGGTATAGAAGAAGTTGTAAACGCCGGCGGGGCTTCGGATACAAACGCGGCACTATGCGGCGCAGTGTGCGGTGCGTTTTCAGGTATAAATGCGCTTCCGGCTGACTGGAGCAGCAGAGCAGATGTATTCTCCGGAGCAAAGCTCAGTGATGTGTCGGCAAAGCTTGTCAGACGTGTGTAACGCTGGATAATAAAGGTTTCAGAACTGAATCGATAAGCGATTCGTTAAAAAATATACTCAAATAGTATTATAAGTTGTATAATTGATTCGGAAGTGACTTTCAGCAGGCAATGACCGGTCTGCTGTCAGAAACCAGTCATTTTTCTGCTATGACAGAATAGAAAGATTTTAGGAGCGTCTCTCTGCTGAGACGCTCCTGTATTTTTTTGACTTGTGAGGCGGCAGAGTTATGGTGAAGAATATTCAATCTCCATGCTGTACCGCGGAT
>CADBRA010000034.1 GCA_902796965.1 uncultured Eubacteriales bacterium
AAAGGCTGACTGCAGATAATATCGCCTGCTGCCTTGATTGGCAATAAAATCAATCTCCAGCTTTCTTTTCATTCTTGACCCATTTTCTGCCGTTTGAACAGGTACCACACCAACATCGACAGAATACCCGCGATAAAGCAGCTCATTGTAAATAACATTCTCCATCAGATGCGTTTCTTCAAACTGACGGAATCCGAGCAGTGCGTTTCTCAGCCCGGTATCTGCGTAATAGTATTTCACTGGTGTTGAAATGTATTTTCTTCCTTTTACGTCATATCGTTCCGCTTTTGAAATTAAACCCGCATCCTGAAGATATGTAAGATATTCTTTGATCGTCGGGGACGAGATCCCCTTCATTCCTGAACTTTTAAAGGTATCAGAAATTCTCTGAGGGTTTGTCAATGAACCGACTGATGATGCAATGACCTTCATCAGTTCTTCCATACCCGTCAGATTGGTCACTTCATATCTCTCCTGAATGTCACGCAGATAAATCTCTTTGTTCAGGGAATTCAAATACTGCGTCTTCTGCTCATCATTATGTAACGAGAGAATATGCGGCATCCCACCATAGAGCAGATAATCCCGCCAGGCCTCTTCCTTTGGCTGATGAACTGCAGGGTAATATTCCGAAAATACAAGCGGCAATATATGAACTTCATCACCTCTTCCGCGAAACTCTGTCAGCACATCTGTCGCAAGCAGTTTCGAGTTGCTGCCTGTGACAAAAACATCTGCATTTCCTTTTCTCAGCAATCCGTTCAGGACGCCGTACAGTCTGACATTTGTATCTTTCTGTTTCAGTTCTTCTTTAGAAATCGCAAGCTGGATTTCATCCAGAAAGATAAAGTATTGTTCCGAAGAATTGCGGATTTTTTCTTTCAGAAATGCATACAATTTTTCCGGATCCCGGTATTCACTGTTGTCAATATCATCAAGCGAAAGCATAATGATATGATCTTCCGGAACACCGGAATTTATCAGGTAATGATAAAACAAATTGAATAAAAGTGTGCTTTTTCCCGATCTCCTGACACCGGTAATCACTTTGATCATCTTGTTGTCAATTCTGGAAATTAGTTTATCAAGATAACGCTTACGTTCTATCATTGTGATATTCTCCATTTTATATTTCGGGTTCATTTCCCTTTTTTCTAAAATAATTGCACATATGATGCCCCTGCGTCAAGGATTGTTTTAGGTTCTTTGGTTCTTTTTCTTAAACAGCTTCTGCAATACTTCTTCAATATTCCCGTCGATGCATACGGATCTCTCTGCAATCTCCCGCGGGCAGTATGCCTCACCCCTGTTGACGCAGGCATAGAAGGCCCTCGGATTTTCCGCCGTATACGCCCAGAATGGATACTTGATGATCACCGGGGTATTCGCACCCACTCCCAGTTCCAGAAACAGCACATGGCGGCTTTCCTGTCTGCGGAGAAACTCCGCGTAAGCGGCAGATGCTCTGTGCCACCCTGTATCTTCCACAAAGGTATCATCTGCCCGCAGATTCATCGTAACCGCGCTTCCGTCATCCGGGCAGGCCGGAATCAATTCTGTCGGAATCCGCATCCGCAGTTTTCTGTCTTCCGGCACATGGAAGAGATCGTTTTCATCCCGCGCAAATCGCTGCGCCGCCATTGCTTCCATCACCCAGTCCCGATTATCATAAGTTTTCTGCAGCGAGACGTCTTCCTGCTGAAACAAGCCGTAATCTCCCTGGGTATAGAACAGTCTTTCCTTCCCAAAGCCGGCTCTCTGAAACTGGTGGTCCACATTCGTCGTAATCACAAAATAATCTTTCTCATTCACCAGCGACAGCAGCTGATGATATACCGATTTCGGCGGGTCAATATACCGGTTGAAGTAAATATGACGTGCCCACCAGGCCCAGCGGGTTTCCTCATCCGGAAATGGATAAAAACCGCCGGAATACATATCCTGTATTCCGTAAGTTTCCGCAAAATCGAAAAAATACCGGTTAAACCGTTCTCCGCTGTAGGTCAGCCCTGCCGCTGTGGAAAGACCGGCTCCCGCACCTATGACAACAGCGTCCGCAGTTTCCAGTTCCCTGCGCAGTCTCTCAGTCTTTTCTTCTTCTGTCCCGACTCCTTCTGTCAGCCGCATGGAACTGTGCCGCACCGCCTGAATTCCCCGTTGAATAGTTTCACGATAGCCATCCGGCTGGTTTCGTTTGATCCCATTTCTTCTCATCGTATCCCTCCGTTAAATTCTCTGTCAGCAGCGTTTCATTTCGTTCACTGCTGTTTTCATGTATTTGTTTTTTGATGTAATATTTATATTTCTATCTTAGCACGTCAGGATATGTTGTCAATTATTTTATGACATTTAATGAGATTTTACATAATACGTCATTCCCTCCTCCGCGTACTCTGTCAGTTTTCCGCTGTCCGTCAGATATTCGATGTACACACGGATATTCCGCTCATAAAGAGTGGTCTTAAACAGTCTGGAGGAAAGCAGGGAATATTCTTTACAGACTGCCGCAATATATTCGCTGACGGTAAGCGGCTGCTCTGCCAGCGTCAGAATTCGCTGTGCCCATGTGTCGATGCTGCGGATATTATCCTCGATTACCGGCAGCAGCGCCTCGGTTACACCGCAGTGCGCCATGATACAGCACGCAGGCTTCTGCCTTTTTAATGCCCGCATGGAATCGATCGCTGTCTGCAGCGAAAAAAAATACGGTAATTTTGATTTTTCCAGATAGTCGGAGGAAAACAGCGCGTCTCCCGTACACAGCACGTTATCCGGCGTGATGACGGAAATATGATCCGGCGAATGTCCCGGTGTCCGCAGAATCCGAAAATCCGCTCCGCAGAATGTAACCGTTTCTTTTCCTGCAGGGATGCTGTACTCCGTGTTTACAAGCATATTGGAATAGTCTTCAAAGGCATGAATCTGGCCTTCCGTAACCATGTAATAATAGGCTTTCAGCATTGTACTGCTTGCGCAGATGGCTGCTTCCCCGGCCGGAAGTGCCAGCGGAATCTGATACTTCTCCTTCAGAAATCCGTGGTTCACCGAATGATCCGTATGCACATGGGTTCCCAGTATTCCGACCGGACGGATTCCATTTGCTTCCAGTGTGCGCCAGATGCTGTCCCGCTGCGTCAGATCCCCGGAATCTATCAGGATACAATGGCGCGGGTCTGTCCTATACAGTGGAATCAGCTGCCAGTCTTCCAGATACCAGGTATTTCCCTTTGCCTGTCTGAGTTTCATTTTCATCGTCCTTTCTTCCTTATCTTCTGTGTCTGATACCCCATACTTTATCACGATCGCCAAAAAGCGCCACATCTTACGCAAATATTCTGCGCAAAACATGACGCTTATCACAGTTGGAAAATCAGAACCGACGGACTTTTGGA
>CADBRA010000035.1 GCA_902796965.1 uncultured Eubacteriales bacterium
CTGTTCCGGTGCTGGCTTATGCGCTAATATGCGATAAAAGATCTCCCCCGACAGACATTTTTACATGCCTGCCGGGGGATTTTGCTGTTTCGCCAGCGAAATACCTGTCTAGCTGCTGATAGAAACGGGAAAGTGTGGGAAGCACAACAGACAGCTTTTCCCGCAGACTTTTTTTCACACGCTGGAACTGATCATGACACGGTTTCATTTCCCGGCTATTCGAGGCAGTATCGCCTGGATTCATCATCTGATAAGCGGTATAGATGATCAGCTCTTTCACCGACTCCTTGTCCAGAGATCCGGCATGATGCAGAAAGAATTGAAGCAGCGCATCAACATACATCGGCGGGTTCGCTTCACGATGCATCCGGCTGACAAAATAATGATAGAGAACTGACGTTTCCTCATTGCCCAGCAGCTGGTCCAGATATTCCCAGACGGCGCTGTCAAACAATCGCATCCAGGCAATATCGTGTTCTGCCGTCATCCTGTCGTAAGGAAATGATGTTTCTTCGAAACAGTATTCAGAATGCCACTCATCCAGGATGTTCTGAAACGCAGACAGATAGTGAAGAATCAGCAGGACAGCTATGTCAACGCTGTAATACACATTCTTTGAACCATGGTTATTATCGACACGGACAATATCCCGGTCTCCCATGTAAGCATGACGAATATCATAATTCAGCGAAAGCAGATACTCATATGCATTCTCATCAAGGCAATTTGAATGTTCCTCGGAGAAACCGAGATAACGGCTCAGAGCACATCATATAATGCGTTAAGATCCTGATAGTCGCCCTGCAGTTTCGCGGCGGCAAGATGCGCGGTGGGAATAAGTCGAATCATATTAACTCCTCTTAACTCCTCGTATTCTTAATAATCACCCTTCAGAATCCGTCTGTGTGTTTTCTATCCGCTCAGACAGTTTTCTCGGCGTTAAGTCTTCTTTGTTTTGTGCGTCAATCATCGCCTGAATAATATCATATTCTGGCTGAAGAGCATCATACTCTGCTTTAACTGCCGGATCCTGAAGCGCTTTCTCTTTCAAATTATTGTAGCTGCTCACCGCACTCCCCTTTCAGTTCATCATGCTTCCGGATGCACTCTTCAGTACGCCTTTTTCCATAACCAGAACCGTATCACACAGCGTCCTTATGTCCTCTTCGATGTGCGAAGCAAGAATAATGATATGATTCTCTGATTTGTAATTCAGAATAAGCTCTCGTATCTGCAAAGCTCCTTCTGTATCAAGTCCGTTTAAAGGCTCATCCAGTATCAGTACATCTGGTTTTTCCATGACCGCCTGCGCGATTCCCAGCCTCTGCTGCATTCCCAGGCTGTACGTCCCGACAGGCTTCTTCATGTGCGGATCAAGCCCGACAGCCTCCATCGCGCTTTCAATTTCCGCTTTTCCAATGCGATTTCGTAAGTCTGCCAGCAGCTTCAGATTCTTGAAACCATTATAATGTGAAATAAAGCCTGGTGTTTCAATAATCACTCCCAAATCCGGGATAAAATCCACATCTTTTCCCACGATCTGCCCGTCATACAGTACACGGCCGGATGTCGGGTGAATAAATCCGCTGATACACTTCATCAGCATCGATTTCCCGGAGCCGTTTCTCCCGACCAGACCATAGATATGTCCGCTGGTAAAACGCATCTGAATGTTTTTCAGAATATCTTCCTTCTTCAGTCTCAGTGACAGATGATCCGCCAGTATTTCATGACCGGCTGATGTTCCCATTCGATCACCTCCATATCCATCGTCTCAGTTCAGCTGCGCATTGCTGAGATAATCATATTTATGAATCAGCACCATGTTCAGAATCAGCAGTACACTGATCAGCAAAGCAAAATAGACAACTGACAGATATATGGGAAATATCGGTTTGCGAAGCAGCTTCGTATAGTGAAGATAAATCGTCGTATGCGCTGACGGGAAAAGCCACTCCAGTTTTCCCTCCAGCATCGCCGCTGCCGTCCCGCCTCCCATAATCCCTGCTGCCGTAAACATCCCAGTTTTCTTACGCTTCAGATTCCAGAAAAGCAGCATCAGAAGAGAAAGCATCGTCAGATTCATCCACTGCAGAACTGCCCCCATAAGCGCCGCTTCCACAACATCAGTCTGGTTGTACATTCTTCCGGTTATCAGCGTCACAGCATAGCTTTTCGCCTCCTGTGGAAAATAGTACGCATACTGACGAACCGGAAGGCTCCAGGAAAAGCTCCACTTTGAAGCGGCAATCTGAGGCAGAAGTGTGCTGAAAAAAAGGATGAGCAGAAACAGTCCTTCCGCAAGTACCACAAAGAGAATCTGCGCTTTAAGCCATTCTTTTCTGCCAATCCGGCTGACGGAAAATATTTCGTTTCCCTCTGTCCGCGGAAAATCACTGTTTATTGTCAGAAACGTCATCGGTATCAGCAGAAGCAGCAGTGGTGAATTCAGCAGCGCAATGAAAGGTTCCAGCATATTCAGCGGCTCGTTCATCTTGTCCGCCATGGAAAGCAGCGGTTCTGTCACA
This sequence comes from uncultured Eubacteriales bacterium, assembly GCA_902796965.1. Taxonomy (GTDB): domain Bacteria; phylum Bacillota; class Clostridia; order Peptostreptococcales; family Anaerovoracaceae; genus RUG708. The sequence continues at coordinate 2,529 of CADBRA010000035.1, forward strand.
GACTGATAGGAAAACAGAATAAGAACCACCAGCAATATCATTCTTGAATCCGTAATCCATCTTTCAAATTCGATTTTGGCTGCCCGGAGGATTATTTTTCTGCTATGTACCTGCATCTGTTTTCCTCCTCTGTTTCCATACGCCCAGACCGCATGCCGCCGCAAGTCCTGAAATCATAAATATCATCTTCGGCGCAGTCCACATGCTGAATGACTGTCCCAGAGATGTGCTGAGCATTAGAGACAGGCGCCGGGAAATCTGAACATTTCCACTCACCATCGCGCCGGCAGCTGCTTTTTTCAGAAATACGTCATAGAGATAGACAAGGACCATCGGCATGCATATATCCAGATATGCATTGTCAAGAAAGCAGGTCATCACAGCCCCGGGAAGTGCAAAAAAGCAGGCATACAGAAAGACATCCATGGCAAATCCAATACAGATGCCGCTCTCCCCCATGCAGGCAGCCAAAAACTGCATGCCGGAACCTGCAGATAAAGCCATAGAATACGCATTAAAATCTGCGGCACTCTCCGGCGCCGGGCATCCGGCAAGTACCAAAGCTGTGCTGACACAGAATCCCAGCATTACCGCAAGACCTCCATATAACCCGGCTGCCAGAATCTGAGCCAGTGTATAGGATACCCGGCTGCAGCGGACAATCCCAAAACGCTGAAATCCTGATCTGCGTTCATCGATATACAACGGAACCGCCGGAAAGGATGCAATGATCGGCAGAAACATCGACAGATATTCCGCCATGCGCATCCTGGATATCAGCCAGACCCCGCCCGCCATAGAAGGGTCCGTCATCTCTTTCACACAATTCTGATAGTCCATCATCAACTGAATGGCAGAAAAGCTTTCTCCCTCCCGGCCATCCGCAATTCCTGCCGTCAGATACAGAATGACAGACAATGCAGCAGAAAGGTAAAAGCCAGAGCCAGACAAAATACATATACTGTTTTTCTTAAATGCTCTCCATGCTTTCATAGGCATTTGACTGGAAAAAGAAAGGCAGATCAAATTCTGCTGAATCTGACCTGCCCGGCTTTAAGGAACCTTGAAATGCTTTACTGTTCTCTCACGCCGCGCATTTCTCCCGACGCTGCATCAAAATAATAACAGTATCCTTCCTGATCCAGATCATTGACAAGAGTGATCTTCCATAATGGTATATAATGCTGCACCCCTGCTACAGGGCGTCCTTCAATTTCATTTTCATAAACTGTATTATCTGCTGTCTCTTCAAACGGAAGACCATAGATCATCTCTGCCGACTGCACCTGAAATGTAGTTCCGCCTGTCAGCGTATCTGACAATTGTCTCATCACTTTGGAAAGCGGCACCACTTCCGTGACAGCCTCTCCCTTTTGAACCGATGCACATCTTGAAATATCAACAGAGCAGTCGACACCTTCGCTGTCAATCACCATCGCATTGGCAAGATCGATTCGCAGCGTATCATAATATGGCACATCCTGAATGGGGCCCCACTGACTTTTCCCTTCGGACAGGACATCAAACGGAATGCCATCATATACTCTTCTCAGGTAGAATCGATATGCGGTGTCCGATTTGTTCAGCTGGCATACCTGAACAGAGTAATCCTGATATGTAAGATCCGGATTGGCGTTATCAAAATAGTAATTCTGATTAATCTCCTTTCCCAGTGCTTCTTGTGCCTCCTGAAAGGTCAGTCCGTTTGAGAGGGCCGGAATATCACCATACTCCTTGCGATTTCTCAATTCATAGAAATTTCCCTCATAGGCTTCCACACATGGAAAGAACGACACAGAATCAGATAATTCTGCTATTTTGCCATGATTGATCCAAGTGCTCTGCCTTGTCGCGACCATCTGCATGGTATAGCGCATATCGGCCGGTTCATACATGCCAAACATATACAGATTATCTTCATAGCCTGGTTTCGGACTGTTTGCTTCCGTTCTGGGTACAAAGCTCACATACTGCGGATCCAGATCCGGCTGAACGGATCTGAATTCCTGCAGAACAGCTTCCTGAAACTGTTCAGAAGTCTCATACCACTCCGTGCGGTACACCAAAATCGGATAAATCTGACCCGAATGCGTATATGTATTCTCAAGTGTTCCGCGCAGATTCGGATATTTGCCACTTGCCAGTTTCCCGAACGTATTCTGAATATTCTCTGAAACAGATTCCGCCGGAATCAGATCCGGCTCAGGCTCTTCCTTTACACCGCATGAGGTCACAGAAA
>CADBRA010000036.1 GCA_902796965.1 uncultured Eubacteriales bacterium
CCGTTCGTTTTCGCTGGCGGACCTGGCCGAGGACCTACATCCGCTCTGCCTTCGCTTCGCTCGGCAATCGCGGTGTTAGGTCTCTCACAAAAACCCCTCTATCGAAGTTACAAACATCATCTGAAACAGCTCGACTACTTTGTCAGACGGGATTTTCATGTCCATGTCTATCCATTTGAGCACAACAAATGTCACGTTGTTAGCGTAGTACTCGGCTACGAGCTCGTCTGTAAACAGCGGGTTTATCGACGGCAGATCGACTCCTATCGCGTTTACCGCCGTGAGCACCGCTTCTTTGTATGATCTGAACATCACATCGTGCATCGACTCCTGATTCCCATGGGTAGCCTTGAGAAGGAACTCTTTGTCCTTCTCCATGTTCTTTATCATGAGCTTGAAGGCCTCGAGCAGCATGTTGTTCTCGATGAGCTGGTACGACGGCTTTATATAGTAATCATAATAGATCCAGTCGAGGAGATCATACTTGTCCTGAAAATGATTGTAGAACGTCGTCCTGATGACTTTTGCTTCATCGGTGATGTCCTTTATCGTTATCTTTTCAAACGGCATGCGCATCATGAGAGTCCTCAGGCTCTCTGCGAGCGCCAGATCCGTCGATTCTGATTTTTTCATAGCATTATTATCTCCTGTCCCAATATAGCGCCGCACGCAGCCGCGGACGGCGCTGTTTCAATGCGCCTTATGTATCAGATCTGATTCCGTTCGCGGCGGTCCGGTGCGCGGAGCGCTCAAAATTTACTGCTTGTTTCTCAGTTCAGCAACTGTTTCCTTCACCGCCCGGATTATATAATCTGCTTCTTCCATCGTGTTGTATCTGCCGACCGTAATCCTCAGAGAGCCGTGCGCCATAGTGTACGGCAGCCCGATCGCCATGAGCACGTGGCTCGGATCAAGCGAGCCGGAAGCGCACGCCGACCCCGACGAAGCTTCCACACCCTTGAGGTCGAGCGAGAAAAGCAGCGACTGCCCGTCTATTCCCGGGAATGAAACATTGAGCGTGCCCGGCAGTCTGTTTTCCTGATCTCCGTTCACACGGCAGTCAGGAATTTCGAGCAGCCCGGCCTGTATGTGATCTCTCATGGCCGCGAGCTTCTGAGCGAGATCCGCTTTATATGCGGCCGCATCCTCGAACGCCTTAGCCATGCCCACGATGCCGGCTACATTCTCTGTTCCCGCTCTGTGGCCTCTTTCCTGAGCGCCGCCGTCCATGAACGTCTCAGGATGTACATTGCGTCTGCAGTACAGGAATCCTACGCCCTTAGGGCCGTTGAATTTATGCGCAGACACAGACATCATGTCTATGCTGTCGCGTTCCACATCGACGGGAAGGATTCCCGCAGCCTGCACCGCGTCCGTATGAAACAGTACGCCCGCTTCTCTGCAGAGCTTTCCTATCTCGGCAATCGGCTCAATAGTTCCCAGCTCGTTGTTAGCGTACATGACGCTTACAATCGCAGTATCATCTCTGATCGCATCTTTTACCTGCTGAGCCGTCACTCTGCCCTTTTCGTCAACTGGCAGATATGTGACCTCGAAGCCCTCGCGCTCCAGCGCCTCGCACGAGTGAAGAATCGCGTGGTGCTCGATCGCTGTAGTCACAATATGTTTCTTTCCTTCTTTAGCGCGCAGCTTCCTAGCAGTGCCCTTGAGCGCCCAGTTGTCGGCCTCGGTGCCGCACGAAGTGAAATATATATCCATCGGGCCCGCGCCTATTATCGCTGCAATCCTCCTGCGCGCATCCTCAATCGCCTGGTGCGCGTTTCTGCCGGTCCTGTAGACCGCCGACGGATTGCCCCACGTTTCTGTAAAATACGGCAGCATTTCCTGAAGAACGTCGTCCGACATCCTCGTCGTCGCCGCGTTGTCAGCATATACCGGTTTATTTATCATCTTTGTCTCCCGTATGTCTCTGTCGATTAATAAAAAACAAGGAAAATCAGCATCAGCCGCGCCCGCCGCAAACTATGCCTGCGGCTCGCTTCCGTCCTCTACCAGAACCTTCATGACGCCGCCGCAGACCATTCCGTCCGACTCCGCGACCTCGCCTGTCATGTCGATAAACATCGTCTTGTACTTTCCTGTGCCGATGATGTCTATCGCGTCTCTTATAACCGCGCCTTCGCTGCATCCTCCGCCGATGCTTCCGGTAACCTCGCCAGACGGGCTTACAGCCATCTTCGCGCCCGCGTTTCTCGGAGTTGATCCCTTTGTCTTTATAACCGTCACGATCGCCTTAGGATCGTGATTGTCCGCGAGATAGTCCATCATATACAGGTCGAGATCAGAGAAGTTGACGTGTCTTGTGTTGTCAGGATTCTTTTCCGGAAGTCTCTTGTATGAAATGAGCTCTGAAAGAATCGAAATCGCGATTTCCTCCGGCGTGACAGCTCCGATGGAGAGTCCGATAGGCGTGCAGATCCTGTCCATGTTAGCCTTGCTGAAGCCCTCTTTTTCAAGCATCTCGAGCAGTCCTTTAACGCGGCGCCTCGAGCCGATGAGTCCGAGGTAGGCCGGCTGCGTACCCGGCAGGATCACTCTCAGGCAGTCCGCGTCGTGAACGTGTCCTCTTGTAATTATAACAACATAATCGTAAGGCGTGATATGAAGTTTTTCTATGCAGTTTTCGAATGTATCGCACAGTACATCCTGAGCGAGCGGAAATCTCTCTTTGTTGGCGAACGCAGGTCTGTCATCGCATACGTAGACTTCAAATCCGCACTTTGCCGAAAATTCGCACACAGGTCTCGCGATGTGTCCGCCGCCGAGCACGATCAGTCTTTCCTTAGGAAGAACCGGCTCAACTACATGAATCTTACCGTCTTTTTCCTCTTCCTCCGGTGCCACGCGGCTGTTGCCCTTAGCATCCTTTGTGGCGGACGGTTCGCCGAGCGTTCTCGTCATGCCGTCCGCGATATTTCCCTCTTCGCCGTCGATAACAGTATCGATTGTAACTCCGATTCCATCTTTTACAGAATCTCTGACTTTTGAATAGATATTTTCCATCTTTATCCCTCCGGAAAAGTATTGATAATTTTGTGCCGTACGCTCTGTTTATTACACCCAAGTGTAATTTTCGTTCAAATCTGCATATATTAAGCAAAATCCCTGCCACACTGCAGACTATATATATAATATTCCATTTTGCCGCCGTTTTGAAACAATTTTTTAACAAGCTTACCGGCGAGCGCAGTGAGCTACGCCCGGACTGACCAGATACATATCGGAATAAAAAAGACGATTCTCTGAGGCCCGTTTCCGGATCAGAGAACCGTCTGTCTTTACTTAATTTATCCGCTTATCTGCGTTTTCTGGCGCGTACAAGCACTGTCAGCGCTGCCGCCGAGGCTGCGAGTCCCGCAGCAGCAGGCATAAGTCCAG
>CADBRA010000037.1 GCA_902796965.1 uncultured Eubacteriales bacterium
ATCACGATCACGAGCACGAGCATCATCACGATCATGACGAACACGACCATGATCACTGCCACGACGACCACGATGCTGACGAGATATTCTCAACATGGGGCAGAGAGACACCGAGAAAATACACCGAGCAGGAGCTCAACGATGCGTTCGAGGAACTCGATCTCGGAATGTGCGGCGCTATTCTCAGAGCAAAGGGCATCGTGGAGACGCCTGACGGCGAATGGCTCCACTTCGACTACGTTCCGGGCGAGCACCAGATCAGAAAAGGCCCTGCAAGCTACACAGGACAGCTTGTCGTAATAGGCGCCGAGCTCAAGGATGACGAGATCTCGAAGCTCTTCAATCTCGAATAATCGCGAATAACTGAATTTCATGCTGCGGATTTCGTTCACAGACGGGCGGAATCCGCTGATTTGCATATGCCCCGGAAAAGGAGGATACACATGAGTTTACCTGTTTATGTATTTACAGGATTTCTTGAAAGCGGCAAGACAAAATTCATAAAAGACACACTGCTCGACCCTGGATTCACGAACAACGAGGTCACCCTCCTCATCTCCTGTGAAGAGGGCGAAGAGGAATATGACAAGGATTTTCTGAAAAAATCTCACAGCAAGCTGCTCCAGCTCGAGGATAAAGACGAATTCACGACCGATATTCTCAGCAAGGCAGCCGCAAAAGTCAAACCTGACAGAGTAGTCATAGAATACAACGGCATGTGGGACATGCGCCTTATAAACGATGCATTCCCGAAAAACTGGGAGCTATATCAGGTCATAACCACGATAAACGCCGAGACATATAAACTCTATCTCGCAAATATGGGCTCACAGATCTACCAGCACGTAAGCAATTCAGAACTGATCGTGTTCAACAGATGCACAGACGAGCTCAAGGATTACATTCACTCCACGAGCATTCGCGCGATGAATCCTCAGGCTTACATCTACCTCGAGGACAACGACGGAAACGCCGAGGACTTTGCTGACAACGAGCCTCTGCCTTACGATCTCGACGCACCTGTCGTCGACATCAAGCCGGACGACTTTGGCAGATTCTACGTCGACGCGATGAACGATCCGGACAAATATGACGGCAAGACGGTCAAGATCTATGCCCAGCTACACAAGAGAGGCGACGCCGATCCGCCAGAGCGCTTCGCGGCCGGCCGTTTCTCAATGGTATGCTGCGCAAACGACATCTCATTCCTGGCGTTTTTCTGCGACATGGACAACGGACAGAATATCGTCGAAGAGCGCTCATACGCCAACATGACCGCAAAGATCAAAAACGAGTATGTCAAGGAATTTCACGGCAACATGCCTGTGCTCAAAGTTCTGAAATTTGAGCCAGCCGACGCTCCTGAGGACGATCTCCTATATATGAACGGCGGAAATTATTAATCAACACAATAAAAAAATCAGAATCCCGCGTCCGCTCCGCGGACAAAAAGTGCCGGCACCTGCGATAAGCAGCGTGCCGGCATCCGTTTTTCTCAGTAATTCTTATCCTATGCTCCTGCCGCAGCACTTCTTGTATTTCTTTCCACTGCCGCACGGGCATTCTTCATTTCTGCCCGGTGTGATCTCCGATTTCGGATTTATATGAGGCGGCAGCTTGAAGTTTCTGACAGCCATCTTCGACGGCGGCATGTCCTCCGGCTTAAAGCCCTTGCATGCCCAGAGCCTCTGACCGTAAAGGAATCCCGTATAAAGCTGAGCGAACCTGTCCTGTTCCACAGGATCGGAAATGCTCACGCCCTCTCCCGTGAGGATCGACATCACTTCATTTATATTGTTATCGCAGCGTGCTGAAAAAGCAAGCTTTTCCATGATTCCATCGAGTTTCTCATCGTCATCCGTAACAGGAACAGCCATGCCGAGCATCCTTGCGATAAAGTTTCTGAGATACCAGTAATGCGGCGTCTTTTCTATGACCGCACCGTCTCTGTATCTGTTCACTTCGTTTACATCCGGATAGAAATATGAATCAGAAGGCATTATCCTTTCGAGGATATTGCAGTAATCGTCCGCGCTTTCGAGGCTCGCGTCGATGATATAATTATCTCTTCTGTAAAATCCGTCGCTGTCGCCCGCTTTTTCTATGAGCGTGCGGCATTCATCCGGAGTTATCTTCTTTTTATGATTAACATCCCAAACATCCTTGATTATTCTGAGATTGTAAATGCCGTACATGTGCGCCAGCGCCGCAGCATAAATGATAACCGCGTTTTCCAGATCTGTTCTGTCCGGATCAGCCTCTTTGTGAACAGGATCACCCGCAAAAATCCTCTGTTCCCTCTCCGACTTGTCTCTGTTTAATCTGCCTGTATCGAATATAGCGCCGCAGTCTGAAGGAACGAACGCGACAGCGTCTTCTCCGTCAGCTCTGACGAACATGAATCCTCTGTCGATGAGAGCTTTCAGTCTCTCGTAATCGTCAGTTTTAATCTTTTCACCGCCTTCGACTATGATCTTATTGACTTCAGCAGACAGATCCTTTCCTTCGTTATCAAAATACCTGATGATATCGCTCTTGACAGTATCGCGTACAGTCTCGACCATCTCTTGTTTTCTTGCTGAAGAAGGAATCTTTTTCCCATATACCTCAGCAATGCTGCCCAGCTTAGGTTTAGTGTACTTTCCCAGGCAGTCTGCGAGATTGACATTTTCTTCGTCTGTTTTTATGCATAAGTTCTTCAGCTTTTCTTCCATATTTTTCGACTTTTCCTCCATAAATTATTAATGCATTGCTATAATTATAACGCAGAAAACGGCTTGATATCAATAATTCTGCAGGCAAAAAGCATCCTTAAAAACACCCTGGATGAATATATATCACTAAGTATGTATCCGCAGTGCAATTATGTGCGCTGACTCAAGCCGTGAATCATACCATACAGGCTTGCGGTACATACAAAACTGGAGTTTTAGATATGAAGAAAATGAAAAAAATCTCGATTATAATGCTTGCGGCTCTGACCGCGTTTTCTATGGCTGCATTTTCAGCCTGCGGCAGCTCTGTCATGCATTCCGCAGACTCTTCGTCGGCGGAGCCGTCGACAGTTGCAAGGACGGATGACGGAGGGTATTCGTGCGACGTCTTCGCGATGGATACGACGATGAACATAAAGGCGTACGGCGGAAGCAAAGCAAAACAAGCTGTCGCAGACGCAGCTCAGAAGATATATGAGCTTGACAGCGAGCTTTCCGTTGTGAGGAAAACGAGTTCCGTTTACAAACTCAATAACCGCGAGACAGATACAGTTGACGGCAGCACTGCCGATGTTCTCAGCGAATCGCTCAGACTGGCCGGTGCGACCGGCGGTGCCTTCGATCCGACCATATACCCGATCGTAAGAGCATGGGGATTTACGACAGGAAAATATAAGGTACCGTCTGATTCCGAAATCGCAGAGCTGCTTACACATGTCGGCTACGACAAGGTTTCGATCGATACGGGAGCTGACGGAGTGGCTAAGGTGACGTTCAGCGATGATAAAACTGAACTTGACACAGGCGCTATAGGAAAAGGATACGCATCGCAGGTCATTCACGACTTGTTCAGAGACGAGGGTATAGATTCTGCAATAGCAACGCTGGGCGGCAATGTCATGACTGTCGGCTCCAAGCAGGACGGCAGCAGCTGGACTGTCGCTGTTGAGGATCCGAAGAACACAGACGACTACGCCGGCTACATAACGCTAAATGATGAGTTTGCTGTGACATCAGGCGGATATCAGCGGTATTTCGATCAAAACGGAAAGCGTTATATTCACATCATGGATCCGTCAACAGGACATCCTGTCGATAACGATCTCAGCTCAGTCACGATAATCTCAAAATCAGGCACAGAGGCCGATGCGCTCTCGACAGCACTCTATGTCATGGGTCTCAAAAAAGCAGAGGATTTCTGGCGCACGAGCGATATGGATTTCGGAATCATTCTGATAGATACTGATGGAAAAAAATATGTAAGCGAAGACATTGCTGACAGATTTTCCGTAGATTCAGGATCGTTTGAAACAATCAAAAAACAGGCTTAACCGCTGACAGATCTTAGCCACGCAGCAGTACGTTTTCCGCTGCAAGATCACAGCTGATTCCTCACCGGCCGGTGGCGGCAGTTCAATATCGCATTAACACACATGTCATGCAGCTTTTCCTTTGATAATATGGATTTTACATTTTCGCCTGACCAGAAGGACCAGGCTGCAGCATCGTTAATGGATTCATCTGTTCACGGTCAAAGCAGCAGAAACATATGTTACTCTTATGTTTAACAACGCTGAAAATAATCTTTGCTTTTGATGCATATAATTTTACCCCCGCTCCGGAACCGGAACGAGGGTAATCGTTTTTATTATTCATCAATATTTACTGACTAAGCTAAGCGAGCGCTTCCTTTGCCTTGTTTACAACAGCAGTGAAAGCCTCTGCATCGTTGATTGCCATCTCTGAGAGCATCTTTCTGTTGATCTGGATGCCTGCCTTATTGAGACCATTCATGAGCTGGCTGTAGCTGATGCCGTTCTGACGTGCTGCAGCGTTGATTCTCGCAATCCAGAGTCTTCTGAAATCTCTCTTCTTTCTCTTGCGGCCTGTGTATGCAGCTGCGAGCGAACGCATCATAGCCGGATTTGCTGCTCTGAATACCTTGCTCTTCTGTCCGTAGAAGCCCTTGGTAAGCTTCAGTACCTTCTTATGCTTTTTCTTGGCGTTTACTGCCTTTTTAACTCTTGCCATCTCGATTTACCTCCACACAAATTAAACGTTAAGAACTGACTTGATTCTCTTCTGGTCTGCGCTCGTAAGCGTAGTTCCTTTTCTCAGACCTCTTTTTCTCGCCGGGCTCTTCTTTGTGAGGATGTGACTCTTATAAGCTTTATGTCTTGCTACCTTGCCTGAGCCGGTAACCTTGAATCTCTTCATTGCACCTCTGTGGGACTTCATCTTAGCCATTTTCCTGACCTCCTGTTACTTCTCTTTCTGACTGTTGTTTTTAGGTGCGAGCACCATGGTCATGTTTCTTCCCTCGAGCAGCGGTTTCTTCTCGATCTGACCGTATTCGGAAACTGTCTCAGCAAAATCGCGCATAACCTGTTCGCCGGCAGCGGTATGGCCCCTCTCTCTGCCTCTGAACCTGATGCTTACCTTTACTTTGTCTCCGCCCTTGAGGAACTTCGACGCATTGTTTGCTTTGACCATTAGATCGTGTTTCTCTATAAATGTGCTGAGGCGTACCTCTTTCACCTGAGTGACCTTCTGCCTCTTTTTCGCATCCTTGGCCTTTTTCTGCATTTCATATCTGTACTTGCCGTAATCCATGATCCTGCAGACAGGCGGATTCGCGTTCGGAGCGACATTGACGAGATCGAGCTTTTTTTCTGAAGCGATCTGAAGCGCCTGAGACGGCGTCATCACGCCAAGCTGCGAGCCGTCTGTATCGATAACTCTGACTTCCTTCGCACGGATATCTTCGTTTATCTGGTTCTGATTTCCCTTGCTAATTCTAAAACACCTCCATACACAAAAAGTGAAACACGAACATTGATTTCCTGTAATACATGAAGACGAGCAAATATCGGTTCCCCGCCTGTTAAACCAGACAGGAAAAGCAAAGCAGCCTCACGCGCCCCCGCGGGCACATAAAAAAAGCAGACACACAAATGTATCCGCCGACTGTTCGTAAAAAACTCTATTAACCCGTACGACTGAACGCCGCAGGGTGAGAAGCGGATAACTTCTTCTTCATGCTGAGTGTTATTCTACAACTATATAAGCCTAATGTCAATGAATTTTATTTATAAAACACTTTTTCTTTTTTGTCTTTTTATAGAACGTGTGTTAAAATAAACGCAGAAGAAAAGGAGGTCTGAAAATGGGACGGAAAGCTCTGCCGACAGATGACATGAACCTTACCGAACGCGAACACCGCGTGCTCGACTATCTGGAGGACTCGATAAGTAAAAAAGGCTACCCGCCTACCGTACGTGAAATATGCAATCATTTTAACATAAAATCCACATCTACGATACACAGGGATCTCGCCAGTCTCGAGAGCAAGGGCTTTATATCAAAGGATCCGGACAAACCGAGGACGATAGAAATCCTCAGATCAGGACGTCCTGAGCGTAATGGAACCATGTCAGATCTCGGAACAGACGTTTCAGAATTCGAACGTGCCGATATCACCGATGTTCCTCTTGTTGGACAGGTAGCCGCCGGCACCCCCATACTCGCAGAGCAGAACATAACAGAATATTTTCCTGTACCGTCGCGCTACGCATCAGGCTCATACAATTATTTCATGCTCGTCGTAAAAGGCGACAGCATGATAGAGGCAGGGATTTACAGCGGCGACTACATACTTGTACGCCAACAAAACGAAGCGAACAACGGCGACATCGTCGTCGCTATGATAGACGGCTTCGAGAGTGAAGCGACCGTAAAGACTTTCTACCGCGAAAAGGACCACGTCAGACTCCAGCCTGAGAATTCATCGATGAGTCCTATCATAGTCCGCGACGTCAAGATACTCGGACTTGTAAAGGGCGTGTTCCGTTATATGTAGACTCGAAGTTGCCGCTGCGATAATGTCTCAGTTCCGGGCCACCACCAACGCATCTCACTGCGGCAGGCGTAGCATGATATACTTGGCCGTGTCCGCAGCTTAAAGCACCGAGACTAAAACAGGAGATGTTCGGCTATATGACAGCAGCGTACGCAGTGTAGGATCAATCACTCTGTTGTGTCGCGGCGTTCATACACTTCACCGGACCGGACCGTATTCAGAAAACCGGCCGCAGATCACCTGCTGAAGCCGATTAAATAATTCAGAAACAGAACAGGGATTCCGCCGTCAGTCGATGACTGCCGGCGGAATCCCTCATTTTTATGATACAGATATAATCCTGCGGCGTTCAGCACAGCATTTCATGTTTCTGTGCTGCACATTTGCAGAATATATTTATACCAAATCCATTGATCTATGCATTCACTCTGCTAACACGTTCAGTTTCACGCACCGGCAGATTTCCCGGCTGTCCGAAGCTCTGTCAGATTCAGCAAAAGCATTTGCAACTCACATGAAAACATGTGTTTTTTCAACAGATATCTGTAATTCCCCAATGACGTCACGTCAGTCGTCGTTTCTGCCGAATATAGCGAGAAGCTGCAGAAACAGATTGACGATGTCTATATATATATCAAGCGCGCTGTCAACCGCGTGATCGAGCGTCGGCACGTACTGCTGCGCTCTCACCCAGTCGTAGCCGATATATAGCGAAAACAGTACAGCCGCAATCCACGATATTATAGTTGTTTTTATCGCAAAAATCATGCAGACTATATTCGCTATTATGATACCGATGAGCCCGATAAACAGCATCCTGCCCATACCGGCAAACGTGCCAGGAAATGCGGTAGCGGCGAGCATCATGACGCCGGTTATGACCGCCGTCAGCATGAATGCCTGTGCGACAACCGTCGTGCTGTATCCCTGGACACATACCGTGATAACTGCACCCAGCGGCAGACACACGAGATTGTATCCCAGGAAACTTATCGCAGGCGAATTAGACCTGTATGTTATATATGAACCCGCAAATACCAGCACAAAATATCCGATGAGAAGTGCTATCGGATTTATTGCCATAATCGCCGGCGCAAGATACCAGCATGTGAGAACGTTTATGATTACGCCGTATAAAATCACTGCGCCGATCGTGAAGTTATACGCGCGCCTTGAAACCATTCTGTCGCCCGAGGTCTGAAACATCCTGGCCTGTTTGTCCGAAAGCGACGAAAGCCCTGAAGCCATTATTTTCCCTCCCCTGCATGTTTGAGATGCGCCTTATCAATATGGAAATCTTTCAGATCACCATATTGATCGCACGATTCCCCTTTTTTACTGCTGTCACATGTGCTGCAGTTTCCGCAGCAGAAATGATCGTTTATATCGACGCCCTGTTCGCTCATCTTTCCCATCGCAGCGAGCAGTCCGACGATGATTGCAACTCCTGCTATGATTCCGATAACTGTCATGTTCATTCCTCCTGTTCCGTAAAAATCCGCATGAAAACATCTGAAAATTGATGTACAGCCGCCTGAATCCGAACGCCGGAGCAAACTGTCCATGAAAAAGCGGCATAAGTACTCATGCGAATATCCGGTCATCTATATATATTATCATCGTTCGCGATAAATAAACATATTTAATATATAAGAACGGCAGGCTTCCGCCTTACGCCGCCACGTCACGGCAGAATGCAGATCCTGCTGCGCGCACCCAATCAGATAATATGTCTGTGTACCGGACAGATCGGCTGAAGCGCTCCGCCCTATGCAGATCAAAATCATTTCTCATGTCAAATGACGAAAAATGCTCCCCGCCGAACGAATCCGAAAGGGAGCATTACGATTAGTTTTCAGCTGCTGCGCGCTCCGCGCGCACACGTGAGCGGAGCGTGCAAAGATCAGAACTTTATCTTAGAGATCGAAAACCTCTGAGAATGAAGCTCCGTTTGCTATATTGTCAGTCATGACTGCCATCTTGGATGTATCGCCGATGAGGATTACACCTACGAGAGCACCATTATTGAAGTAATATTTCTCGTATGTCTTTCTCTTATCGTCCTTTATCTCGACAGTCTTGTAATCTTTTGTCAGATCCTTGCCGTTTGCGCCGAGAGCGAATATGCTCGTGTTCATAGCATTGATCGCAAGTGACGCGCCGAGCGGATCATATTCGAGTTCTTCGCCTGCTGCGTTTGCACCTGCGATGCGGCCGTTTTCCTGAGCCTGAGCGAAGAATGCCTGCGGAGCGCCGTTTACCATGCAGCAGTCGCCGACAGCGTATACGTCGTCAACATTAGTTCTCATGCGGAGATCAGTAGCTACGAACTTGTCTACATAGATGCCTGCGTCTTCAGCGAGCTTCGTGTTAGGTCTCATGCCTGTCGACATGATGACGAGCTGTGCAGGGAATTCTCTGCCGTCGCTGAGTTTGACGGAATCAGCCGTGATCTCTGCTGTCTGAGCGCTCGTCACAACATGCATGCCTACGCCGTTTACTATGTCCTCGAGCATTGTCGAGCCTGTGTCGTCGAGCTGCTTCGGAAGGAGTCCAGGTGCGCCTTCGAGAATCGTGACATCGATTCCTGCCTTGCAGAGTTCCCAGCCTGCTTCAAGGCCCATAACACCTCCGCCGATTACAACAGCTTCTTTTACACTGTCGAGCTTTGACTGCACTTTCTTTGCGTCAGCTATGTTTCTGATCGAGATTACATGATCCTGGTCAGCGCCCTTAATAGGCGGAACGAAACAGTGAGCCCCTGTCGCATATATCAGCTTATCATAGCTGTATGTCTTTGAGCCGCATGAAACAGTCTTTGTCTCTGTGTCTATTGATGTAACTGTATCGTAGTTGATCAGAATGTTGTTCTCTGTGAACCAGTCTTTTCCTTCTATGGCGAGCTGATCGTCATCCATCTCCGACAGAAGAGCCTTTGTGAGCATCGGTCTGTTGTAAGGGAGCTCGTGCTCTTCTGAGATGATGCCGATGTTGGCTGTAGTGTTTCTTTCTCTGATAGCCTGAGCCGCATAAATAGCAGCAGGACCGCCGCCAACGATGAGGAACGACTCGTCAGTATCTTTTCTGAATGTAGTCGAAGTGTCCTGAGCCTCAACCCATTTTTCAGGGCCTACGCCGCATACAGGGCATGATCCGCCTGCAGCTTCAGGATCAAATATAGCTCCGCATACGAGGCACTTGACAAGACCGCCCTTGCCTTTCTTTTCACCCTTAGGCTTCTTGCCGAGCAGCTTGCAGCCAAACCTGAAACCGAATTCATATGCATCGAGTTTCTGAACTTCACTCGGCTTGAATCTTACTCTGAAGCCGTCATCTTCTACTCTGAGCTTGAGCTGACGGAGTCTTTCCATGATATGAGGAACACCTTCGCCGCTCCAGCCGTAGCTTCCGAACGCCGTAGCGAGCTTGCCCTTGTGGACAGGTGCGAACATCGAAGTCACGAGTCCCCAGATCGGAGCGAGAGCCTCGCCTACGATAGTCGGAGTACCGAACATAACTCCGTCGCACGCACCGATGTCTCCGAGAACTGTCGCCTGATCAGCAGTTACCATATCGTATTTGCGGACTTCAATCTTGCCCTCGCCTGCATCTTCAACCGCTCCGCCGATGATGTCAGCGAGTTCGGCAGTGTATCCGTAAGCGCTTACGTAAGGTATTACAACGAGCTTTTTAGGCGCAGGTGCCTTGAGTGGATTGAGATTTTCGTCTACACCGCACCATTCGCGGTATCTCGAGAAAATCTGATCGAGCTTGCAATCGTGTACAGGACCGTGTCCTGTGCAGATCATGTCGATCGGAAGATCCTTGATTCTCTTAAGCGCATTTACCATATATGGATTAGCGAAAGGTCCGATGATGTTATCGAAATAATATTTAGTCGCATCGAGGTATCCTTCCTCATCCTTTACAGCGCTTCTCAGGATTCCAGGTTCGCTGTAGTGTGAGCCGAACGAGTCGCATGTGAAGAGAACCTTGTCTTCTTCGCAGTAAGTGTACATGGTATCAGGCCAGTGCAGATTAGGCAGAACCATGAAATGAAGAGTTTTGTCTCCGAGCGAGAGTGTGTCGTTTTCTCCTACCTTGAGAGCAGTATAATCTTTGTTGATAATCTCGGACAGGAAATTATGAGCTGTCGCTGTCGCAACCACTGTGATCTTAGGGTTGAGTTCGAGAAGCTTCTCTATAGTGCCTGCGTGGTCAGGTTCAGTGTGATCCATGATGATGTAGTCTATGTCTTTAACATCTACCACTTCGTCAAGCGCTGCCTTGAAGTCATCCCAGCATCTCAGCTTGTTTGTCTCAAAGAGAGCTGTCTTTTCGCTGCCTTTCAGCACATAGGAGTTATAAGTAGTACCGTACTTTGTCATCATTACAATGTCAAAGACCCTCAGCTCTGGATCAAGAACGCCGTTCCACCAGAGTCTTTCTTTTAACTGTAAGCTTTTCATGATGTTTTCCTCTTTCTGCCCTTCGCGGGCGCAAGAAAATCCAAAATAACCTATGTATATAAACTGCATAATGCAGTAACTTTCTGCTTTCAAGCATTACCTTTTCTTATTATATTATAATTTCCAGCCGAATAGAGTATTTTCGCATAAAATTAATATATTTTATATAAGATAATGTAATGCGTATGCAATGTTCGGACCGCATACAATAAAAAGCAATACTGGCCGTACGGCACAATTTAGCTTAGCACGGAATCTGCCTGTCTATTCTACGCGCACAAAGGCATACGTTTACAGACCGGCCTCAGGCTGAATGCATGCTTTCCCGACTGCCCGGCACCGTTCGCGTATCCCTTCATATCCCAGGCGCAGGGGACGTTCCACAATAGGGTGCGGCATTCACGTTATTTTAATGCGGCGCCTGCCACTCTCCTCTTGCACCTTCAGCGAGATCGAGCACCGGATACGCGTCAAGTTCAAGTCCATCAGGCCCGAACTCGCGGTACCTGTAATATGCGGCGCACGCGATCATCGCCGCATTGTCGGTACAGAGTACAGGACGCGGCACATAAAGACCAAATCCGTTTTCTGTGCATATGTCCTTCATCATGCTCCTCAGCAGGCTGTTAGACGCTACTCCGCCGGCCAGCGCTATCTTTTCACGGCCATATTCGCAGGCAGCCTCCAGCGCCTTTTCAGTTATCACGTCCATGACAGCCTGCTGAAATGAAGCAGCGAGATCCTCTTTTTTAATGTTCTCGCCTTTCATACGGCTCTGATTCACATAATTTATGACCTGAGTCTTGAGACCGCTGAAACTGAAATCATAACTGCCTTTCTCGAGCATCACCCTGCCGAACTCAACGGCATGCGGATTGCCCGACTTAGCCAGCCTGTCGATTACCGGACCGCCCGGGTAGCCGATCCCCATGACGCGAGCAACTTTGTCCATAGCTTCTCCTGCTGCATCATCCCTTGTCCTTCCAAGCAGTTCAAGATCATTGTATCCTCTCACATCTATGATATCCGTATTTCCACCGCTCGCGACGACAGCCGCAAACGGCGGCTCGAGTTCCGGATATTCGATGTAATCAGCCGAGATATGCCCCTGCAGATGATGAACGCCTATCAGCGGTTTGTCTGCCGCATACGCGAGAGCCTTGGCTGCAGATACGCCGACAACGAGAGATCCTATGAGTCCCGGTCCGCACGTCACGCCGATCAGGTCGAGATCATCGAATTCAGCCCCGGCTTCGGCCATCGCCTGATCTATAACATGATTTATGTTCTTGATGTGGTTCCTCGATGCGATTTCCGGAACGACGCCGCCGTAAAGAGTATGTATGTCGATCTGGGACGATATCGAAAGCGACAACATATCTCTGCCGTCGGCAACTACAGATGCTGATGTGTCATCACAGCTGCTTTCTATACCAAGAACGAGAAATTTACCGTCTTTCATCGCCGTCCTCCTCTCCGAGTTTCATAATAAGCGCATTTTCTCCTGTCTCCTGATAATAATTTTTTCTCTTTGAAATAACGCGGAAACCCCTGCTCTTGTAAAGCGAAATAGCGCTCCTGTTAGCCTCTCGAACCTCGAGCAGGATGCTTCTCACGCCCGCTCCGCGGGCAGCATCAAGTATCCGCGAAAGGCATTCGCCTGCAATACCTCTGTTCCTGTATAGTGGATGAGCGGCGACTCTGTTTACCTCTGCCTCTTCACCCAGATAAACCAGGCCGGCAAAACCGATGAGCTCATCTCTGCTGTTGAAAGCACCGCAGTAAGCGGCCGCGCGCGCACCTTCAAAATCGCCTCTGAACGAATCAGCACTCCATGAATTCCCGAAGCATATCCTGTCAAGATAAGCCAAAGCGTCCGCGTTGTCAGCAGAAAGATCTCTGTATATTATCTTTCCGTCTGCCGGCGGCATCGCGAGAGCAGGGCCATCTTCTTTCTTCTTCCTTTTTCTGAGGCCGAGCTTTCCCTCTTTCCTCTTGATTTCTGCTTCGGCTTTCTTCAGATATACAGGTTCTGCATCGTCATATCCTGTTATAATGCCTGATTCCGCAGCGCACCTCAGAACGGCAGCTGCGTGCTGCTCTTTCGGTATAATTTTGCCGTAAGCCGCCAGATCCTCTGCGTATTTAACAGCCCCTCCGCCCGTAAATACGACCGGCCGGCCGCCTTCCTCAACTGCTCTGGACGCAAACTCCGACACGTCGTATGCGCCTTCTTTAATGATTTTCTGTTTTTCCGGCATAAGCCACGCAGCGGCATAAACAGTGTGTCTCCTCGCGTCGAGCAACGGGCACAGCAGGTATTCTCCGGCCTTTCCGTATTCATCGTAAATAAACGATTCCAAAGTCATTACAGACGATATGCCGGCTCCGAGCACTTGAGCGATCGTCTTTGCGGCCGCCATGCCGATCCTGATGCCCGTGAACGATCCAGGTCCCGCAGACACAGCAACACAGTCTATATCCCTTCTGTCAGCACCGTGTTCTTCGAGAAGCTCAGACACAAGAGGCATCAGATGCTGCAGGTGATTCATGCCGCTCTCTCCGCTCTCGTCTTTTTTTTCAAATATTTCCGAGCCCGCGTCTTCGGCATACGCAGCAGACGCAGCTTTTCCAGTAGTTTCTAAAGCAAGTATGCTCATTTTTCTTTTCCTTCAAAAAACCGCCTGCTGACGCAGACGGTATGATTACTGAATATATGAAATATCGTATATGCGCTCTGTTTCCGATACACCTTTTTCTATCTCAACAAGTATGCTGCCGTCAGGGATGATATCTTCTATGATATCGGCCCACTCTATGAGGCACACGCCTCCGGCGTCAAAATACTCATCGCAGCCTGCGGCCATGAATTCCTCCGGTCCTGACAGACGGTACACGTCGAAATGATATAGCGGAACACGTCCTGACATATATATGTTAACGATATTGAACGTCGGACTCGTGATCTCTTCAGTCACGCCGAGGCCGGCGGCAACTGCCTTCGAAAACGTCGTTTTACCGGTGCCCAGGTCGCCAAGCAGACATACTATACTGCCAGGTTCAAGTCTCTTTGCAAATGCAGCGCCGAGATTTTTTGTATCCTCAACGCTCTCAGTCTTTACTCTCATCGTGTTTCACCGCGAATTCGTAAATCGTCTCTGCATATATCTTTGCGGTCTGCATCAGTCTGCTGACCGAAACATATTCATCAGCGCAGTGCATCCTGTCTTCGTCTCCCGGATACATGGCGCCGAACGCGACTGCGTTATCTATCTGGCGCGCATATGTGCCGCCTCCTATGACGAGCGGCTTAGTCTCGCTGTCGCCCGTGAATTTTCTGTAAATTTCAGCGAGCTTCGTGATCCTGGGATCATCAGGTTCATAATACAGCGGCGGCTGATACATTCTTTCGACGAGATCTATGTTGCTCTCCATGAGAAGTGCAGCTATGCCTGAATATACGTCTGTATCGCTCAGCGTCACCGGTATTCTGACATTGAACGTCATTCTGATGCGCGATTCATTCATATCGATAATGCCTGTATTCATCACGAGGCTGCCCGATTTTTCATCTTTCAGATTTATTCCGAGGCGCTCGCCCAGCATGTCAAATCCTATATGTGACTCGTAGAAGTCGAGCGTTTCGCGGATCTCCTCGCTGTCGACTTCAATCGTATAAAGGAACTGCATTAGAACCGATATCGCGTTCAGTCCTTTCCACGGAGTGGAACCATGAGCTGACTTGCCTTCTGCCGTTATCTTCATGTTGCCGCCGTCGGCTTCGGCTCTGATCAGATAATGTGTCTTTTCGGCAAATTCTGCGACGCGTGCGGCGAACTTTTCATTATTGTCTACGCCGCTGACGACAGCTTCAGCGTGATCAGGAACCATGTTAGGCGCCGATCCGCCTTTAATGCTTATGATATCGAGACCGCTGTTTCTATGAATGCCGAAGTACTTGATCAGATCAAAAACCATGATGCCTTTTTCTCCGCTCACTACGGGAAAATCAGAATCCGGAACTATCGAAAACGATGGAATTTCCTCATTTTTCTTGTAGTAATCGAGGCTTTCTTCGCCAGTCTCTTCGTTTAATCCGAAAATCATGCGCACACGCCTGTCGAATTCATATCCACAGTCTTTGAGAGCCTTAAGCGCATAGAACGCCGCAATCGAAGGACCCTTATCGTCGCTCGTCCCTCTGCCATAAAGTTTACCGTCCTCGAGCACAGGTTCGAACGGACCTCCGTGTGTCCAGCCGCTGCCGCCCGGGACGACATCGAGATGCGTCAGAATCCCGAACATATCTCTGTCGGGATCGCCATACTCTATATATCCGGCATATCCGTCGAGCGATTTCGTCTTCATTCCTTCGCGCTCTCCGATCGCCAGCATGGCGTTGAGCGCTTGCAACGGTCCTTCGCCGAACGGAGCTCCGTCAGCAGGTGCACCTGCACAGCTTTCCAGCTCTGCAAGCGACTTAAGATCTTCTATCATTTGTTTTTCGTATTCATCGATTTTCCTTATGTAATCAGGCTGCTGCGCTGCTGTCATCGCTTTTTCCTCCTGAAGTGAATACTGTCACACCCTTTATGTATTTTCCGTATGCCGATTCCATATCGCTCTCGGCCTGCTGAGCTCTCGACATATGTCCCGACATCGCGAGCGCGCCGTTTGATCCGAGATGGCTGTCGAGCGGAATAATTTTATATTTAGTGCCGCCGTTTTCTGTATATCTGTCTACCCACACAGGGATTATATTGATGCTCTCAGCGCGAATACCGCCCTGGCCAGGAATTATCGTGAGCTTCGCCTCTGCGATCATACCCTCCTCTGTATATCTGTTGCCGAGCGTCTCCTGCCGCTGGTTAGATATGAAATTTCCCATGGAATAGAACACAGGAACGCTCTTTCCATCAGACGACGTAAGTATTTCTATATTCTGTGTAACGTGAGGATGTGATGCGAAAATGACGTCAGCGCCCATGTCGGCGAGTTTCTGAGCCATTTCCTTCTGGTACTCGTTTTCCTGCCTCTGGTACTCTGTACCCCAGTGCATGTAGCATATAACTGCATCAGCTCCGTCTTTGCGGCACCCGTCGATATCTTTTTTTATCTTATCATAATCCCCGCTGTCAAGCTTATTATAATTAAATGAATTTATGAGCTTCGATGTCGAATCCGTAACAGTATTTCCGTTTATCGTGACAGGAGTTCCCGATGCGCCTGTCGTCTCATATGTGTAAGCTACGACTCCGATCCTGGCGCCTTTTACATTCTCAACGATGTATCCCTTGTCTGATTCCGAAGCTCTACTGCCAACGGTGTCGAGACCTGCGCTCTGCAGAACCTTGAGAGTTCTCGAGACGCCGCTGCTGCCTGAATCCATCATGTGATTGTTGCTCGTGATTGCCACGTCAAATCCCGCATCATCTATCGCGTCGGCAAGCTCATCCGGCGCATTGAACATCGGATAGCCTGACGGCGTGCCGCCTCCGAACGTCGTTTCAACGTTGCAGAGCGCGAGATCTGCCTGACTTATATATTTTTTCACATATTCGTAATTATCTGTGAAATCATATGTTCCGTCGCTCTGAAGCGCCGACTTTATGTTTACAGAGTGCGCCATTATGTCACCTGTACATATGACACTTACCTTAACAGCTTTGTCCTTTGTTCCGCTGCTTCTGTTTTCTCTGTCCGCGGATGCGGACGCTGTGCCTGCCCCGCCACCGCACGCTGACAGGCATATAATGCATGCCAGTATGACTGAGACCGTCTGAAATATCTTTCTTTTCATATAAGTTCTCCTAAAAATAAAAAAACGCTGATATATATTATACTATATACCAGCGCTTTCTAATATATGTTTATTCAGGTTTTAAACAGCCTCTACACCCGCTACTTCAGGAACTGCTTCCTTAATAATTCTCTCTACGATAGCCTGGAGAGTAATCGCTGCTCCCGGGCATCCGCTGCATGCGCCCTGAAGTTTTACTTTAACTACGTTTTCCGGAGTGAGTTCTACGAATTCGATATCGCCGCCGTCTCTCTGAAGGAAAGGCTTTATCTCTCCGATGCTGGTTTCGATGCTTTCGAGCATTTCTTTATTCTGTTCCATTCTGATATTTCTCCTTTTTATTTAACCTGCGCCAAAGCGCATCTTATCTCGGCTTAAGATTATTATGCCCTCTCCAGAGATGTTTCAAACTCACGGATTCTATTTTCTGTACGATCTTTTCCGAGAATCTGCTGAATCTCCCAGACGTCAGGCGACTGGCTTCTTCCTACTATCGCGAGTCTGATGACCGTGCTGACATCACCAACGTGACCTTTATAGTCATCAGGATTTTTTTTGAAATCCTTAGGTTTTCTGGCATATCCGAACTCATCGGCAATGTCTCTTATCTTGTCGAACCACGTGCCCTGGTCATCGCTGTGATCGTAAGTCGCAAGATATGCTTTGAGAATCCCTGCAGCATCCTCCCTTGAAACTCTCTCAGGCAGATCTTCTTCAATCCTGAAATATTCGTCGAAAAAGTAGCTGATGAACTCAAAGATCTGCGATGCGCACACGAGATCCTTGCGCGGCTTTTTGCCATCTCTGCCGAGATCGAGGATTCGCGCGATGTAATCTTCTTGTCCTTTAAAAAGATGAAGAGCCTCAGGCTTGAACTCCTCAGACCATTTAGTCATGAAACCGGCGAGTTCGGTTGCCGGAATTTTTACGAGAACATCTTTGCAGACGTCATTTAATTTGTCAAGGTCGAAAAGAGCTCCCGAATTGCTCATCTTTGAAACGCTGAATTCGAATTCGTCGGCGGGAATGTCAGGATTCGCGATTCTCCATTCCTCAAAGTTCGAGTTGAGCAGCATAAGCAGGTATTCCCTGACTGCAGCAGGATGGTATCCGTCTTTTCTGTAATAATCGAGCGAAAGCTCAGGGTCTTTTCTCTTTGAGAGCTTTCTCTTTGTTCCGTTTTCTCCTATCTTCATGAGATGCGCCGTGTGGCAGTAAACCGGCGGTTTCCAGCCCATCTTATCGAAAAGCTCGATATGAACGGGAAGCGATGAAAGCCATTCCTCGCCTCTGACGACGTGAGTCGTGCGCATGAGATGATCATCGACGACATGAGCAAAATGATATGTAGGAATGCCTGTCGCCTTGAGAATGACGATGTCCATGCTGTTCTCAGGCATACTGATCTCACCTCTTATGGCGTCATTTACTTTTATATACTTCGGGCTTTCATTTGAACCATCAGATCTCAGACGGATGACGTACGATTCTCCTGCTTTTATCCTCTCCTCGACTTCTTCATATGAAAGATCTCTGCATCTGGCCCATTTCCCGTAAATTCCGGGGTTTTCCTTGTTTTCTTCCTGAGTTTTCCTGATCCCGGCGAGCTCATCCTCTGTCATAAAGCACGGATAAGCCTGGCCTCTGCGAACGAGCCTCTTGACGTACGCCTGATAGATGGCGCCTCTCTCGCTCTGATGATAAGGTCCATACGCTCCGGTATCGCCATCTGCGCCGGCACCCTCGTCGAAACTGATGCCAAAATAATCAAGCGAGCGAATTACAGTCTCGGCCGCACCCTCAACAAAACGCTTGTCATCTGTGTCTTCTATTCTCAGAAAAAACACACCGCCGCTCTGGTGAGCGATGCGTTCGTCAGCAAAAGCACTGAAAAGATTTCCAAGATGTATGAAACCGGTCGGACTCGGTCCTAGTCTCGTGACGCAGGCGCCTTCCGGCAGGTTTCTCTCAGGGTACATGCTCTCATACTGATCCGGATCATCTGTCACATCCGGAAAGAGAAGATCAGCAAGCTTGTCGTAATCCATTTAATCCTCCAAATTCAGTTTTTCCTGTCTGCATGCGCCGGCCATACAGACCAGTCATGCATCTCAATAATTATCTGTTTTCTCTGGCAATCCCGCATCGATGACACGGGATTCCTGTTAACCGTTTTCAGCAGGCTGCATCGCAATATGCACTTATATGCCATCGCCAATCGAATAATATATCACCGCGCAGTATAACCGATATTGCTGCTGCTAATATACTCAGCCGGGCTGCGCATATGCAGGATCGGCATATTAAACTGTTCCGATTGCTTTTCCGACTTATTTTTGTTTCAGAGCAGAATAGAATAAGGAAATAATTATTTTATTATTCCATACAAGTAAATCACGAGCTTTATGGTGAAATCCGATAAATTTTCCTTACTTCGTCAGTATATCCGCCGTCTCTGCTGTAAACAGCGAGCTCCGGCATCACTTTCAGCTCCCTGCCTCCGTTCTTTCTGAACTCGAGCAGCACGAGATTAGGCGAATCGCCTGCGTGAGGCACGATCATTCTCATACGCTTCGGCTCAAGATTGACGCCTGTACAGAGCGTAAATATATCAGCCAGCCTCTGCGGCCGGTGTATCAAATAGAAAGCACCGCCGGGAGCGAGCAGATAAGACGCGCATTCCACGAAATCAGCGAGTGCCGCCGTGATCTCATGCCGCGCTGCTCTCTTAATCGGATCTCCGGTCAGAAGACCTCCTCCGGCTTGAAAATACGGCGGATTAGCCGTTACTGCCTCAAAAGATCCTTTCGGCAGAATCTTACTGACGTCGAGCACATCGGCGTTTACGATATTTATCCTGTCCGACAGGCCGTTTGCAGTCACATTCTCCGAAGCAAGCGCGGCTGCCTCAGTCTGCAGCTCTATGCCTGTGATCTTTTCTGCAGCCGTCAGCTCCGACAGCAGCAGCGGTATTATTCCGTTGTTAGTGCCGAGGTCGGCAGCCGTTCTGAACTTTCCTGACGATGCAAAATCAGCCAGCAACACCGCATCAGTCCCGTAGCAGAAATAATCTGTGTCCTGGATGAGCCTGAGTCCGCCGAAACCTATCTCGTCTGTACGCCGAGCCATGTCAGTCTTTCATCAGCTCGCGAAGGTCTTCGGTGAGCTCCTGATCTTCCCTGAAACTGTCCTTCTTTTTTCTGCGCTCGAGTCTCGTGATATCTGCCTTGTCATAAGTGTCTATATCATTGCTGAGCCTGTCTGTACCTGGCGCTGTGTTCTTGTCAGGCTTCAGAATCAGCTTTACTCTGACCTTCTGCTTCAGAATATCAGTATCAACGACAACAGCATTTCCGTCAGGCGTGCGTACCTTTTCGCCGCTGTCCGGCATCCCTTTTCTGAGCTCACAGTACGTGTCGTTCTCATACTTCAGGCAGCACATGAGTCTCCCGCATATGCCGGATATCTTTGTGGGATTGAGCGACAGTCCCTGAGTCTTGGCCATCTTGATTGACACAGGATTAAACTTGCCCAGCCACTGGTGGCAGCACAGGCATCTGCCACACTCGCCGATACCGCCGAGCATTCTGGCTTCATCTCTGACTCCGACCTGGCGCAGCTCGATTCTCATCCTGAATATGCCTGCCAGATCTCTGACGAGCTCCCTGAAATCAACTCTTCCATCGGCCGTAAAATAGAATATTATCTTCGAATTGTCGAACGTATATTCGACATCGATCAGCTTCATCTCGAGACCATGTTCGTTTATCTTGCGCTGGCAGCTTTCCATAGCCTCCTGCTTGCGATCCATATTCTCTCTGTGGCGGATCTCGTCCTTTTCATCAGCTATCCTGACGACTTTTTTAAGAGGCTTTACCACCGATTTTTCGCTCATCTCGCATGGATCTGACGTCACCTCGCCGAACTCGAGTCCTCGCGCAGTCTCTACGATCACGTGAGAACCCGCACTGAGATCGAATTCGCCTGGATCAAAGTAATAGACCTTTCCGGCGTCCTTGAATCTTACTCCAACTATAGTTACCATTTTTGTTCATCCTCTGCTCTGAAAGTATTATTCAGAAGCTGTATTTTGAAAAGCATGCTTCTGACAGCATGCTTCATGCTTACATTTGCTGAAATGTCGGCAATCGCGTCCGCACACGTCCGGCACGCGTCCATCGCTTTCTGTCTGCCGGCGCGCTGTGACACTTCAGCGATCACATCCTCGAATTCCTTCAGCGTTATCAGGCTGCGGCACGCCGGATCGGCATACAGCACAATATCCCTGTAAAATACCTGCGCAATCTCGCATAGGCCCGCCGCCTTCTCTCTCGATTCAGAGAAATATTCGGTGTCTTTCCAGAGTTCATAAGCGGGCACACCCGTTATCATGCCGGCAGCCGTCTCGACAGCCCTCTTTCTGAACGCCGGCGTACCTGTCACGCCCTTGTCCGCCGCTGATTCAAGCCGCACATATATGCACCTTGACCTTATGGTCTGCAGCAGTGCTTCTGAATTCTCGGTAAGAAGGATTATCGTCATACCCTCAGGCGGTTCCTCGAGTGTCTTCAGCAGCCTGTTCTGGCCCCTCTGAGTCACAGTCTCAGCTCTGTCTATTATAGTAAAAACCCTGCCGTCGGCGAGCCTGCTCTTAAGCGACCGCGATATCACGTCCTCTATCTGAGCGTCTCTGATATTTCCGCCGCTCTTCGCACTTTTCGTCTTCTTTGAGGCAGGCTTTTTCCTGGTCCGAACGTCTGTGATACGTTTTGTCAGCCGTTCATCCTCCGGGGCAGCTTCGCTGTCTGAGACGACACGGATAATAAACGGACTCATGCCGTCCTCTATCTGACGACAGTGGAGGCATCTGCCGCACACACTGCCGTCACGGCGTTCGCAGAGAGCAGCTGCTGTGAACCAGTCAGCCAGCGCAGATGTATCAGCTCTGCTGCCCTCGAACAGATACGCATGAAATATACCGCCGTCAGCAACAGCTCTGCTGAGACGTCTGACAGCACTGTTGTTCACTCCTCCAGAAGGCGGTTGTATCTTCATAATGTCCTCCCGAGCAGCCGGCCGACATATTCCGCAATCTCTGAAGCTATGCTTTCGATGCTGCGCGTGCCGTCTATCATCAAAATGCGTTCCGAATCACGAGCCGCGATAGTTTCAAAGCCCGCAGCCACACGCTCCCTGAACGAAATATTCTCTGCGTCCATCCTGTCAAGATTCGCTGCGCTTCTCCTGTCTGATACATCGGCGGGAGCGGCCATGAGCAGAAATGTCACATCAGGCTTTATACCGTCAACCGCCGGTTCATTCACAGTTCTTACCATGCCGCCGAGGCCTCTGCCGAAACCCTGATACGCCTCGCTCGAGTCGTAGAACCTGTCGCTTATCACGATTAAACCCGCTTCAAGAGCCGGTTTTATTACGCGCGCCACGTGCTGCGCCCTTGAGGCAGCGTACAGCAGCATCTCTGTTACAGGCGTGATATCTTTATTTTCTTTATCAAGCAGTATTTCCCTGATCTTTTCTCCGACCGGAGTACCGCCCGGCTCGCGCGTTATAACCGGCTTTATGCCGCTCGACACGAGTCTTTCAGCAAGAAGCCTGATCTGAGTCGTCTTTCCAGAAGCATCAGGC
Organism: uncultured Eubacteriales bacterium; assembly: GCA_902796965.1. Lineage (GTDB taxonomy): Bacteria > Bacillota > Clostridia > Peptostreptococcales > Anaerovoracaceae > RUG708. Next base: position 22,489 of record CADBRA010000037.1, read on the forward strand.
CCCTCAAACGTTATAAACAGACCATTCATTTCTTTGCTTTCTTTTTTCTTTTTTCTCTGCTGCTGACGATATAACTGAGCAGATTATCGAGAAGATATAACCCCAGCATCACTATCGGCAGCACCAGCGCTGCGATGAGCAGATATTTGAAAATCATCATGTGTTTCGTCAGTATCAGTCTGACACAGCAGACCATAAAAAACAGTTAACAAATAATTATATCACAATATCAGACAGGAAAATCAGAATCCTGCCCCGGCTCCGCCGGCATAATGCGCAGCCCGAGCATAATGCCTCGCAAAACCGAGCGTGACACTGTCAATACTCCCGTCTGCGCAGCTTTTTCAGCAGTTCAGCCATATCATCCGGAATTGGCGCTTCAGCGTCGATTGTCTCTCCGCTCACAGGATGCTTAAACACAATGCGTCTCGCGTGAAGTGCCTGACGCGCGATCGGTGAGTCTTTTTCCCGGCCGTACAGCTGATCTCCCGTCACCGGATACCCGATATGCGCCATGTGAACTCTGATCTGATGAGTCCTGCCTGTTTCGAGCCTGAGCGCAACAAATGTGTATCCGGCTTTAAAACGCTCGAGCACGCGGTAATGCGTCACCGACGGACTTCCATCATCTGTGACAGCACGCCTCACCGTATCATCCTGCTTCCTTCCGATCGGGGCGTTTATCGTGCCCTCGTCATCATCTATGATCCCGTCTACAATTGCGCAGTAGTACTTTTTAACCTCACCGCGCCGCATCATCTTTACTATCGCATCCTGACAGAAAGCATTTTTTGCCACGACAAGCACGCCGCTCGTATCCATGTCAAGACGATTTACGAACCTTATCTTGTATCTGTCATCTCTGTCGAGCATGTGTTTCATGACAGCATTTGCCAGCGTCCCATCCGGATGAGTCCTTGTCGGATGCACAGTTATTCCCGGCTGCTTGTTTATGACTATTAGGTCGTCGTCCTCAAATATAGTGCTGAGCGGTATGTCCTGAGGTTCAAAATGCGAGATCTCGTCAGGCATGACGATCTCGATCACGTCTCCCGGTATGACCTCTGCAAACGTCCTGACCTGTACTCCATTGCGGCGCACATCGCCGAGCCCGCGTTTGAACTTTGACGTAAGTCTGCTTGAAAATCCCAGTCTGCGCTTCATTATCTGTCTCACAGTCGCTCCGCGGTCTCTGTCTGTGACAATATATGTATACCTGCCTCCGGACGGTATGGCGTAATCCTCCGTCTCGACAACCGAACGTATGCTCTTTGTCAGAATATCATCTATTTCGGTGCTGTTCATCCTATGATCTTGTCCCTGACCTTATCCCAGAAATTATAACTGCTGAAACGGACTATGCGCGCCGGCTTATCCGAGACTCTTACTACGATTTTTGTTATGCACCCGTCGGCAACGATTCCACCGTCCTCGATGATAACAACGTTTTTGGGAGTCTCGCCTTTCTTTGGGCCGTCCGGATAAAGCTCTATTGATGTTCTCGTTGGCATTATTATGCTCGTTGAAAGAGATCTGTACGCTGAATTATTAACAGGCGCCATAGGAGTTATCTGAAGCATGTCCACACTTGGGTCTACTATAGCGCCGCCCAGTGAATAATTGTATGCTGTACTGCCTGCCGGAGTGCAGATAAGAACGCCGTCGCCTGAGAAGCGCGTTATCTCACGATGACCGATCTTCATGCCCATGTGCATAAGCCTTTCGCCGTCGCCTCTGATGACGACTTCATTTATGGCTTCACAGCTCTTTATGAATCCGTCCTTTCCGTAAATATCGACGCTGATGCCGATGTAGTTTTGAATGGTGTAATCACCGTTTTCCAGTTTCGCGAAGAAATCATCGATACCTTCAATCGGGATTTCCTGAAAAAATCCGAGGTGTCCTGTATTGATGCCTACGATCGGAGCATCCGGAAATCCCATGCTCCTCAGCAGTCTGAGCAGTGCTCCGTCGCCCCCGATGCAGTAAATCAGATCTATACCATCATCACTGCCTGTTTCTGCCTTGCTGAAGCCGGCGTTAAGCATTCTTTCGTCTATGCGCCGTTCTATATCGTCATTCAACCCGCCTCCGTTCGAGAAAACGAAATAGCTTTTATTTTTCATCTGTAAGCTCCTCAAGACGGTCTATTAGAGATTCAAAAGTGCGGCATGCACTCTCTGTAACCTCTGTCGTGCTCATATCGGCCCCCGCGGCCTTGAGCAGTTCGATAGGGTAGTCGCTGTCTCCTGCTGCGAGGAATTCAAGATACGCATCTCTCGCAGGCTCTCCCTCTGTAAGTATCTTGTTTGAAATTGCGACTGCGGCTGAATATCCAGTTGCATATTTATATACATAAAAAGCATTGTAAAAATGAGGTATTCTCGCCCACTCGATCGAGATGTCGTCATCGTAGACCACATCTTCACCGAAATACTTTTTATTGAGATCGCCGTAAATTTTACAGAGGCTGTCGGACGTCAGCCCCTCGCCTCTCTCGACTGCCTCATGAGCAGCAAGCTCGAATTCCGCAAACATCGTCTGACGGAATACAGTCGATCTGAACTCCTCAATATAGATGTTCAGCAGATATATCTCTTCGGTTTTGTCCCTGCAGTTCTTCAGCAGGTACTGCATCAGCAGGCACTCGTTTACCGTAGATGCAACCTCTGCTGTGAATATCGAGTGACCTCCGTACGTGTACGGCTGTTTTTTTCTCGTATAATATGAATTCATTGAATGGCCGAGCTCGTGTATGATCGTGAACGCATCCTTAAACTTATCATTATAGTTCATGAGCACATAAGGCATGCTGTCATAGCTGCCGAACGAATATGCTCCGCTCGTTTTTCCTTCGTTTTCGTATACGTCGACCCAGCCAGCCTCAAGACCTTTGTTGAGGTCGTCTATATACTGCTGTCCCAGCGGTTTCAGCGCGGCGCGCACCGTATCGAGAGCCTCTTCGTAAGGAACCTTTCTGTCAGGCATCGCGATGAGCGGTGCATAGATGTCATACATGTGGACTTCATCGATGCCCAGGATCTTTTTGCGCAGACCCACATACTTATGGAGCGCACCGAGATGATCGTTTATGACCCTGATCAGGTTTCTGTAAACCGATTCTGGAATGTTGTCTCCGTCAAGTTCCGCGAGAAGAGAGGAATCGTAATGCCTTATTTCTGCAGCAACAGCATCTTTCTTGACGTTGTAGTAGTATGTTGCAGCAAGTGTATTTTTCTGAGCCTTGAATGCCCTGTAAAGCGCCTCGTATGCGCCCTTTCTGACACTTCTGTCATTCGACTCCATCATGCTGATGTAGTTGCCGTGAGTCAGCCTTACGTCGTTTCCGTTCTCGTCCTTTACCATTCCGAAATTCATGTCGGCATCGTTGATCATACCAAAGATCTGCTTAGGCGCACCGGTGATCTCGCTGAACTGAGCCATGAGCTCCTCTGATTCCTTTGAGAGCACATGCTTTCTTCGCCTGATGAACTCGACAATCACATAATCGTACTGGTTGAGTTTCTCTTCCTCCCTAAGATATCTCACAAGCTCGCCTTCAGGCAGTTCCATGACTTCAGGCAGAAAAAAAGACATCGCCGCTGACATGTTAGCGAGCAGCGACTGCACGCGCTGAGACATCTCCTGATATTTTGAGATACGGTTGTCCTCATCGCTCTTCATCCTGGCGTAGACATAGACGCGCTCCGCCTTCTGCCATATCCTATCTCTGTCCTGAAGTGCGTTCAGAAAAACCTTGGGGCCGTCTCCGAGCTTTCCGCTGTATTTTTCAGCAAACTCACCAGCCTCCGCCGTAACATCACTGAAATCCTTTTCCCAGAGTTCTTCATCAGGATACATATCCTCAATATTCCATTTATATTTATCATCTATCTGTTCTCTGGTTCTGATCTGTTTCATTTCACTCATCTGTTCAGTATTCCTCCTCGCCGTCTGTCTGCTGTTTCACCCAGGAATTCATCCCTCCGGCCGTAAGCAAATGTATGCCGTACTGCAGAAGCGCTGTCAGCGCCGACAAACATTTTCCATTGGCCTGACAACCATTAAAAACGCTGCTGCGTGTGCAGACAGGAATATATTATTATATCACGAAAGATATGTTAAAACTTTTTAAATTAGTACTTGCATTTTCATTATTCAATTCGTATAATAAACAAGTACCGCAAAAGCGGTATATCAGATATGTCCCGTTGGTCAAGTGGCCTAAGACTCTACCCTCTCACGGTAGCAACGGGGGTTCGACTCCCCCACGGGATACCATTTATTTAAAGGCACAGTCTCTTATGAGATTGTGTCTTTTTACTTTGTCGTCATGTTTTCAAACAAAAGAAACTAATATGCAACGTAAAAGCAAAACGGGCCTTGTGTGCATTAAGTGGGATGCCCATTCCAGTCAGACTTATGATCCGGCTCCTGGACAGCCCACAGCACAAAGCCCGTTTTCCCTTACTGTATCTCACGTCAGCTCCGCTGACAAACGGCGGCTCCGCCGCCGCAGAACAATATAGCTAAAATCATTTAAATCAGGTGTTCTGTTTTTCGTCCACGCTTTCCGCATCTCCGTCAGCGAAGCTGTCACCGTCCGCATGAGTTTCAGATGATTCCGGCGCCACTGTTTCATTTTCCGCTCCGCCGACTTCTTCATTATATTCAAATTCGCTCCCGATCTGAGCGTCTGAGCTGCCTGATTCATTTTCTTTATCCTGAAGTAAGCTTTCTTCCGCAAAATCTTTATCTTCGCTGCCCGTGCCGGAGTCAGGAAGTTCACCTGTATACGCCGGAGATTCGCCGCTGTAATCAGCAGGCACCGGACGCGAAATGCCGAAGTTTCCGCTGACGGCTGAATAAAATACAGCATTGGCCGTGTAAATATATACTTCCAGCATTGCGATCGTGATAATTCCGATAATGATGAGACCGATTCCAGAAATCTTCATGACCAGCGATGAGTTGTCAGCGCCAAGAGCGTAGAATACAACGCCTGCAGCAAAAGGAATCGAAGCTAGAACCGCCCAGCCGATGAACGAGAGCTGCAGCAGAAAATACCTGCCGGCCCTGCCTTTCATGAGGGTAACGCTGTAAGCGACAGACTGCGTAGCCGGCAGATCTCTGTTGTCGGCTGCAATGAAATATGACTGTGTATATCTCAGTATCAGATATATGTATCCTATGACGGCGGCTATCAGGACAAGAAGTCCGAGCATCATGACTGCAGTATTGCCGCGCGATGCTGCGACAGCGAACACTGCCGCGCCCGGAAATACAGTAATGAGCGACCAGAGCATTGAAAATATCCATACAAGGACGTACACAAAGAACGACTGAAAGAATTTATAAAATCCGGTCAGGACGATTCCCGCCGAAAAATTCTCATTTCTCAATATTCTAAGGCTCAGTGCGCATGCCGAGACGGCAAGCGGCCCGGCGATGAAAAACGCCACGGCTGTCATGACATTGGACAGCACTCCGCCGCCTCCGCTGCCGGAATTTATATAGTCGATGATGCTCTGCGTATTATTCCAGTCTATTTTTGAATTAAAA
>CADBRA010000038.1 GCA_902796965.1 uncultured Eubacteriales bacterium
ATACAGGGTTTGTGGGGTCGAAAGCTCTGCAGCGCACAGCGGATCACAGGCGTTGAGACATGGTACAGCTGTCTGGCAAGCGTGATTTCCGTCTGCAGGACGCCGGAAGAAATTTTGCCACCGAAAGGGTAAATAAAGTAAAAGCGGATTATATATCAGGAGAGCAGATTCGCTTCTCGAGAGGTAATATGACAGCAAGGGTATGCCTGATTGAGAAAAATGGCTGATCAAGTCAGATCCAATGCAGGATCGTAGCAATGCGTTTAAAACGGAATTGTGATCATGATGCTGCGTAACGATAGACGAGACAGATGCAGGACGATAATCCGGCCGTTCTTTTTTCAGACTGACATCCTGACATCACAAGCTTTCGGTAGTGTACAGAGGCATACCAAGCGCAGATGTTCAGAATCAAAGCAGCAGTTAGGAATCTAAAGCCATTCGGGTTTCTCTTATTTTTATGTACTTATATTTCAGGACTTGTCAACGGGAAATATCAGACAATATAATCGATAATCGGCGCAGGCAGGAATATTAATGGAACGAAACGGGCGCAACGTCCTAAATGACACCTTTTTAGCACGAATGACACATTGACACATTTTCTCTTTTTCACTAAAGTATATACAGAAATTGACGAACGGAAGCTGAGGGTGATGCGATGCGCAGCAAAGTCTTTCCAGCTGTTCTGTCAGTGCTCTTGGTCGTTCTTGCGCTTCTGCCGACAGGCTGCGCCGCGGAAGTAACCGGCAGATCAACAGGCACTGGCAGTTCAGGCGGAGGCAGACAGACAATTGAAAAATCTGAGATGCCTGAAGCGCCGGGCTCTGTCAAATACAGCGGATCTGACGCTGTGCTTGACGCTTCAAACGCTGCGCAGGGCTACGTCATGATACGATATACGGGCAGCGCGGACAAAGTACAGATCCAGGTCACGCAACCCGATGGCACTCGGACGCCTTATCCGCTCGAAAAGGGCGATTATCACGCGGTTCCTCTTTCAGGAGGCAGCGGAAGCTACACGATCGTCGTGTACGCACACATATCCGGCAGCAGCTACGCAGTGGTGCTTTCACAGAACATACAGGTTAAGCTCGAGAACGAATTCGGACCATTTCTTTACCCGGACCAGTATGTCGAATATACAAACGACTCGCAATGCGTACAATACGGGCGCGAACTCTCTGACAAATCGGCCGACGATCTCGATTATGTGACAAATGTGTTCAATTACGTGACTGGAAATATAAAATACGACAAAGAAAAGGCCGCTGACATACCGGTAAATTATCTGCCTGATCCTGACAGGACCATGGAGTCTAAAAAGGGAATCTGCCTCGATTATGCGTCACTGATGACAGCGATGCTCAGGTCACAGAGCATTCCGGCAAAACTCGAAGTCGGATATTCAGGTGATGTTTATCACGCGTGGATCAGCGTATATCTTGACGAGCGCGGCTGGGTCGACGATATCATAAGGTTCAATGGAAAAGACTGGAAGTTGATGGATCCGACGCTTGCCGCTTCAAATGACATAAAATCAGCCGGCAAATATATGAAAGACGAAAGTAACTACACGCTTATGTACAATTACTGAGCCAGAGGAAAGCCGCGGACGTCTGCAGGAAAAGCATAAAAATACGCGGCCTCCGGCCGCAGTGAATGCCGGATGTCCGATGCCGTTCGACGCCCTGAGGAAATCCCTGTTGAGTCAGTTGGCACAGTATCTAGTATCTGAGGACGTGGCGCTGCACAGTAGAGCGGAGGAGCACGGGCGTTGTTAGTACAGCTGTCTTGCATGGTTGTGCGCGGAGCGCTCGCAGGAACCCGCGGGCAGCATGCGAATACTTTCAATATCTGCATTTGTTTTTAAGGAGAAACATTCATGGCGGATCAAACAATAGAGGAAAGAAAGAAAAATATAAGGAAACTTTCTACGGACGAACTCGCAGCCTTTTCCGGCCAGATGTCTCTTGTCATCAGTGCCGGACTGCCAGCTATCGAAGGTCTCGAAATAATGAGAAACGATGCGGAAAACAGGGGTGAAAAAGAAATTCTGGACATCATGCTGGAGTCGATACGCAGCACGGGAAGTCTGAGCAGTGCTATGCAGGACGCCGGAGCCTTCCCGGCATACATGGTCGGAATGGTTCATACGGGCGAGATGACAGGAAATCTCGACAGCGTCATGGCGCGCATGGAAAGCCACTATCAGCGTGAGAGCGCACTCCGGGGCAGCATATACCAGGCCGTCGTGTACCCTGTTATTCTTTCAGTCATGGTCGTGGCTGTCATACTGATACTCGTTGTTCAGGTAATGCCTGTATTTGACCGCGTATACAGCGAACTTGGAACGGAGCTGACCGGCCTGCCGCTCGTGCTTTCGCGCATGGGAAATTCGATCAGCGGCTCTGGGTTCGTGATTCTGGTTATCGTGCTTGCAATCGCGGTCATCATGCTCATCATGGGCAGAACGGAAAACGGATACGAGAAACTTCGGTCATGGGAATACAGGCTGCCGTACATAAGAAATACAAGGCACGCAGAGTCGGCACTGCGTTTCGCATCCCACATGGGGCTGATATTCTCGAGCGGACTCACGGTCGATGAGGGACTCGACATGGCGGAAGGTATAGACGAAAGCCCGTATTTCAAAGAGATGCTCTCAGACTGCAGAAAACTCATGGACGATGGTGCGACGTTTTCGGATGCACTGCGGCAAAGCGGCATGTTCTCGGGGATATGCGCGCAGCTGATCGAGACTGGAAGCCGCACAGGAAATATGGATGACGCGATGGAAAAAGTTGCTGATATCTGTCAGGACGAGCTCGATTCGCTCATTGACAGACGTATGGCGCGACTTGAGCCGGCTCTCGTGATCATAATGTCTGCAGTAGTCGGCGGAATATTGTTGTCAGTCATCGTGCCGCTGATGAATATAATGTCGGCTTTGTAGGGAGGCTAATATGAAGCGCTTTGTCAGGAAAGCGGCGGGAACAAGGAAATCGGGCACTGCAGTGTTGATTACAGTGATCTGCATCGCAGCTGCAGCGGCCTTGTTCCTGTATGCGATGAACCGCGTCGACAGCGGCAGCATAAACAGACAGGAAGAGTCTCTCGAGGAAGCCGTGAACCGCGATATAACCATATGCTACGCTGAAGAGGGACGCTATCCCGCGAGTCTCGAATATATCGTCGACAATTATGGCCTGACGTATGATAGTGATATGTTCACAGTTAAATATCAGGTTCGCGGAGCCAATATCAGACCATACGTGACGATAATCAGAAACGATGGGAAAAACGCAGCTGGGATCAGGGAGATGAGCGGTTCATGAGAAACAGATCATCAGGCATAAATACTGTGCTCACGATCCTGCTGTTCTGCATATTCGCGCTGACTGCGCTGTGGACGGTATCCGCGTCAGTAGGAATTTACAGGCAGGATCAGGCGGCAGCAGGTGCAAACAACTCGTCTCGAATTATAACTTCATATATAAGAGAAAAAGTCAGGCAGGCCGATCCGGGCACTGTTTCGATAGGGAGCATCGGCGGAAGCCGGGCAATCGTGATCGCGCAGCCGGACGGAGTATACTGCACATATATATATCAGTACGGCGGCAGACTCATGGAACAGTACGTTCAGAGCGGAGCTGCGCCAGCCCCTGAGGGCGGGACCGAGATAGCAGAAGCCGGATCGCTCCGGTTTGAGACTGTAAGAGACGGCATCATAAAAGTTACGTGTTCCGCGGGAGAAGGAAGCTCAGATACTGTGTACATCAGCGTATAAAATGTGAACGCACAGAGGGGCAGCTGCGTGCCGCACCGGAATTAAGCGCAGGATAGACAGAAAATAATAAAAACGCGAACTGCGTTCGCAGAGGCCTATGACGGCCGGGCAAAGCATCGGATTTACATGAATCGCGGGAGTCAGATACCGCAGCATCATGATGTCGGGTGCCTCCGGTGCCGCACATGAATCGCGGGAAGTCAGGGCGTATGAAATAATGAAAATAACAAAGCGTTCTCTTGTGAGAGCGCAGAAAGGCAGAAGACCAAAATGAGCAGCCGCCGGAGCACAACCAGAAGAGGACAACTTAAAAGACGGAGCTGGGGTCCTCTGTTCATGGAGCTGATTATGGCGGTGCTCATATTCGCAGTCGTGAGCTCGGCAGCTGTGGCTTTTTTCGTAAGAGCAGCCACGCTCAGCAGTGATGCGTCAAAGCTCACACAGTCGTCGTCTCGAGCCGAGGACATATGTGAGCTCTTCAGAAGTTCTTATTCTCTCCAGGAATTCAGCGGCCTGATCGCTCAGGAATTTCCCGGTGCTGCCATAAAAGACGGTACGGAATACAGCAGCATAGAGATCTTCTACAGCTCTTCGTTTGAACAGATCAGCGAAAGTGAAAGGGATAAGGCGGCCATTGTGTTCAGCATAAAGTCAGTCAATGAAGACGGAATGATGAAGGCGCGCATAACAGCGAGAAACATAATCACTGATAAAAAGATATATAGCGTCGAATGCTCGCATTATACAGGATAGCGTGTAATGCGGGCAGAACTGGCCGTATCATCTGACAGGATATGTCGCATGACAGGTCCGGTCTGCCTCATCAGAATCAAATATAAAAGCTGTTACGCAGCACAGGGAGAGTGACATCAGTGAACGGATTTCATTACGAAGCAAAATCGGGGAAAAATGCATATTTGACAGATGAACGGCCGGTTTACACGATCGGCATAGCGCTGCTGCTCGTGGCATTTATCGCGGTATGCCTGATAATACTGAGTTCGGGCGCATATGTCATGTCAAAGGAAGATTTTGATCAGGCGCGTGCCGGCGCCGACAGACAGACCGAATATGTGTCAGCCGTAAACAAAGCGGAAGAGCTGTGCAGTCAGCTCGACCGGAAAGCAGCAGAACCAGTATCATCGGGAGATTCCGGCGGAGAGACAGCATCGCCGTCGGGGACAAATGATGCTGTCTGGAATGCTGCAGACAGCGTAATAACTGTAGAAATCAGCGGTGGCGGAACGCTTGAAGCTGGCGTAAGCGAGACAGGCGGTATTCACAGGATTGCCTGGACAAAAGTTATCCCGAATGGAAGCCGTACGGATGAGTTTCAGGAACAGACACTTGCCGGAATGTAAGCGTGTGTGTCGGAAAGGTATATTGACATGGCATTGAACATTGTTGACATATTGAAGAGAGCTGTAGACAGCGGAGCTGCCGATGTGTTCATAGTCGCCGGCACAAATGCCTGCGCCAGAATAAACGGCGAGATCAGGCTGCTGACAGAAGAAAGACTTATGCCTGACGATACTCTGCATCTCGTATCAGGAATTTACAGAATGGCGGGCGGCCGCTCGATGGCAGATTATGAAAAGTCAGGAGATGACGATTTTTCATTTGCTATCGCGGGCCTTTCGAGGTTCAGGGTCAGCGCCTACATGCAACGCGGATCGTGTGCGGCTACGATCAGAGTGATTTCATTTGAACTGCCCGATCCTGAACAGTTGGGAATTCCAGAAGAAGTGATCAGGCTCGGTGAACTCAGAGACGGCATGGTGCTGGTTACGGGCCCGGCCGGCAGCGGCAAATCGACGACGCTGGCCTGCATCATCGACCACATAAACAGCACCAGGAGCGTGAATATCATCACTCTCGAGGATCCTATAGAATTTCTGCATTCTCATAAGAAATCAATTGTGAGCCAGCGCGAGATGGCGGTCGATTCAGAAAATTACGTCACAGCTCTCAGAGCAACGCTGCGCCAGAGCCCGGATGTTATCCTGCTTGGCGAGATGAGGGACTTTGAAACGATTTCAGTCGCCATGACGGCTGCCGAGACAGGGCATTTCCTGATGTCCACACTTCACACGATTGGAGCGGCTAACACAATAAACAGGATTATAGACGTTTTTCCCGCAAATCAGCAGCGCCAGGTAGCTGTGCAGCTTTCTATGGTGCTTGACGCGGTCGTCTCACAGCAGCTCGTGCCGACAATCGATGGCGGTCTGACTCCTGTGTTTGAGTTCATGAAAGTTACGCCGGCAATAAAGAACATGATACGTGAAAACAAAATCGCTCAGATCGACGCTGCGATTCAGGGCGGTTGCGAGAGCGGCAGCCTGACAAATGACGGCGGCCTTTTTAATCTCGTTAAATCAGGGCGAATAACATCGGAAACAGCGCTGCAGTATGCGAGTGATCCCAAAATCATGAAACGCCGGCTTCAGCTGTAATCTGGGAACGACATGGAGTGCCGCTGTGCGGTTAAATAATCTGAGACAGTAATCGCAGGTGGCTTTGGCGCTGTCGGGCTGTTGTCAGACCGTATATACGGGATGCACTTATCTTACAAAAAATACTATTTTAAACTGAAATATCTGTTTTATATATTTGTTGACTTTAATGAAAATAATATATTAATTATAACAATAAATTTAATTTATATATTTTTACTGATTCAGCAAGATAAGATCACTTAACCATAAGTGAAATCTGTCACTGTAGTTTCGGGGAGAACAGTGAAATGAAAGAATACAAAGTAAGTTTTTTCTCAAAATTCGTTCTGACAGACGGTCATACTTCTATGACACAGGAGGAAATACATTCCTCCCGCCTGGTCAAATTGTTTGCATATTTGATCATAAACAGAAACATGAGCTGCAGCATTGACAAGATCGCATCGGCAGTTTGGGGTGAAGAGCAGGAAGTCAACATCTTTGGAGCTGTTAAAAACCTCATGTGGCGTCTCAGAAAAATGTTGAAATCAAAGTGGCCGGATGAGCAGTTCATAGTCACATACAGCGGCAGCTATCAGCTTAATCCGGAGTTAAACATAAAGGCTGATTACAGTGAAATGTCCCGGCTTGCAGCAAAGGGACATGCGTCAGACGATCCGGCGGAAAAAGCCCGCTTGTTAAGCAGCTCTCTGGATATATATAAAGGCAGATTCCTGGCCGACTACGACAGCGAATACTGGATCATGAACATTGCTGAGCATTATCAAAACAGCTTCGTCGCACTGTCCAAGGAGCTTTCTTATGTATACAGAGAGCTCGGAGAATATGGGGAGATAGAGAAAGTCATAAATATGGCGACAGAAGCTGAGCCTCTTGACGAAGAACTATGGTCTATCCTCATAAGAACATATGGCGAGGAAGGAAAGTATAAGAAAGCGGAGCAGATTTTTCATTCAGTATCAGACAATCTGTATCATACTCTCGGCATAGGCCCTTCGGACGCTCTGAAAAAGGCATATGAGGAGACTATAAGTCAGCTGCGTACTGCTGAAGTCGACATAGATTCTGTCATGGAGACGCTTCAGGAGGAAAATAAAGCGTCAGGCGCATACTATTGTGAATCCGGTATTTTCAAGAAGATTTACGAATTGTCTATGAGGCGCCTCGCGCGATTCGGAGTATCAATACACGTAGGAGTTATAACGATAAGGATAAGCAGCAGAAAAAGAACGGATCCGCCTGAAGGTGATTTACTCGAAAGCGGAATGGCGCTTATGAAGGAAAGCATAATCGAATCGCTCAGGACAGGCGATGTTGTGGCGCGCTGCAGCAGAAACCAGTTCATCATACTTCTTCCTGCCTGCAAATACGAGATGGGCGAGCTGGTAGTGAAGCGGATTTTTAAAAATTTTGATCAGAAAAAGAGCAGCGGCCGCTTCAACAAAAGCTTTGCGCTGCGCGAGATGCCGGGCATGGCTGACAAATCGTTCGGAGATTATCACGGAGCCAACATCGGGCCTGATGCTTTCAGAGTAGTCGTGAACAGCTGTGACAGAGGCGGCGCTGTAGAGGGATATATCGCAGGCGTAGCCGTTGATAAACCTGTCAGATTTCGGAGCGCAAGTCAGTTTGTCTCAGAAATCAACAATCTTCTTGACAAAATCGGACGGCCGCAGCAGAATACAGTGATGCGCAGGTTCAGCGGTGACTCGGACGGCAGAAGTGCAAACTGGCAATACTCGCCGGTAATATATCATCCGGCTGATGAAATAGAGAAACTGACGGGAAAATACATGACGTTTGACATACGCTTCACGGGCAGAAACAACAGCACATGGCAGGGCAGAATATTTGCCGAAAATGGAGAGAAAGCTGAGTTTACCAGCGAACTCGACCTCCTTCACAAAGTAGAAAAAATATTTGACGGCATTTGAGATATATTTGAGACTCCTGAAACGTACACTGCCGTTGGAGGGACAGAAAAATTCAGACCAGCAGACATCAAAATTAAATAATCGATTCCTGCATAAATGTTATGAAAGGAATATAAAAATGAGTTCATTTTTAGTTGATATTACCAATACGGAAAATCATACGTGGCAGGGTACAGTTACATGGCTGGACACAGATAAGAAACAGAATTTCCGCAGCGCTCTTGAGCTTTTCACACTGATTGACTCTGCGGTCGGAGACGAGCGCCCGACGTTTGATGATTCAGAGGACGGAGCAAACGTCATTGAGGACGACTGACAGACAGCCTTAACACAGTTGGAATCAGCGTTCAATGAACTCCGGAATGCTGCGCATGCGATGTCAGCAGACAGGAGAGACAAAACTGCGTCAGGGTACATTTGCACGGCAAAGTCAGGCTGCCCTGAGCAGTACAGCAGGCCGCAGTGGTCTGCTTGAGTACCTTTAAATCACCAAACAGCGGTATCATCAAATCGTGTTTTTCGTTCATTAACAACAGCCATTGGTGCAGTACATATTCACAATTTCCGTTTTAATAAATAAAATTAACTTTAGATTCTTACATAAAAAGCATTCCGTCAGATTCGCAGTATACATGATGTCTTCAGATAAATGCAGGCGGAAAATGAAAATCAGCTCGGTATCCGGGCAGTCCGCCCGTGACCGGAAAATCAGATAAATTCCATAAAAACTGTCATTTTAGACAGTGCAGTTTATAAAAATAAAATATACAATAAAATCAGGAAAAATAGAAATACGACAGCTCCGCCGACATACGAGCAGGGTCTGCAGCGATGCACACAGAACAATGATGAATCAGATCTGCTAAAGCAGCGGGAACCGACGGCGGTTCAGCAAGGCGGACCTGAAGCGTTTCATAAACAATGGAACATTATGGTGCAGGCTTCGTTACTCAACATCGATTTGTCTGCTGGCGCTCCCGAGACCGACTGTCCTGACAGTAACAGTCATCATTCCCCTTTCCTGTGGCAGCAGAGTGTACCTGCTACGGCTTTCCTGCATTATGCTTACAGGATTGCCATTGATTTCAGCAGTCACGGATTCGACAGGCAGTATATTATCGACAACCAGCGCATAAGCCGGTCTTCCGGTAAACGGACTCAGGCGGCCGGTTTCGGAAATATCAGCTGCAGGATTCAGAAACAGCAGAGGTATGATGATCAGCAGCGCGGCAGCTCCGGCGATAATCCATCGCAGTGCCTTTGACTTTCTCTTTATATAGACGTCGTACTCATTGATCAGTTCGAGCGGAATAGAATTTTCAGGCATCCTGAGCCTGTTGAGCAGGTCGGATAGAATTATGTCGGATTCCGTATCAGACAGCTCAGGTCTGGGCTTGATATCTTCTCTGATGCCGCCGCTGACGGCTGTGTATCGCGACAGGATATCGTCCTCGAGAGAGCAGAGCAGCATGGCTGCCTGAATGGGAGTTTCGCTGTCGCCGATTGTATGACAGAAGCGGATGTAAAATTCGGCAATGCAGTCCTGGACTTCATATGTATTCCTGATCTGCATGTACAGATCGTGGTAAAGCTGAGTCACAGTGAGTGAGTAAAGAGCAGCTAATGCATTGCTGTCATTTGCTCTGATGCCATCTATCAGGCTTTGAATATACGAAGCGTTTCGGCGCGATTTGAGCTTCATGAACGATCTATTCTTCATGGCTTTCACCTGTTCTGCTGCGGAACGCCGGAGACGATTCTACTTGTTCCGGATCGGCAGAAGCACCGCCGGCAAAAGTACCGTCAGGCATCGCGCCGCGGATGAATCCGTCCTGTCCGGGAACGTCAGATTTTGCTCCGGCGCGCTGAGCCAAGCTGGCAGATGAGCCGCTGCCGACTGCAGCAATATTGTGAACTTCGGAAGAGCGGTCGATCCGTCTGTTGGCGAGAGCTATAAGATCGACGATGTCGAAGCTGCGGCTGCTGTCGTTGAATGCAGCTCCGATCGTGTACTTTATCTTGGGATTGTACGGATGGCTGTTGTATTCAGCGACTTTGTCGGATATGCGCTGAAGGAAATAATATATGTCCTCGCGCGAGAGATTGTCTGACATAGCGGCGAAGCGGTTTCCGCCGTTTCTCGCAGCGAAGAAATTATCGACAGAAGCGAGATTCAGAATGACAGCGAATCTCTTGAGAGCTTCGTTGCCGGCTGAACGGCCGAGCTCCCTGTTTATATCCCTGATGTTGACAACCTCGAACGCTATGCAGGCGAAATCAGCCGGAAGCGTCCGCCCTTCATATTTATCGAGCAGAGCATCTATGCTGTGTCTGTTTGCGATTTTCGAGACTGGATCAGACCCGATCGCGTTCATCATCTTTTCATATGATTTCTGTTGATCGGCGAAGAATATAAAATCCAGGAAAATAAAGAAAAATGAAACGGCCAGAGTGACCCAGAGCATGAGAACTGCGTTTCGGCTGCCGCCGTCTCTGAAGACGACAATATACATAGAAAAAATCGTTATCAATAAAAATATTATGAGCTGAAGCGTTTTCATCCTGTCGATCTTCTTCATTGATTTTTCTCCTGATTCAGCGCAGTCGGATGATTTCGGCGGATTATGGCTTATTAAAACGGCAGACGTGGAATATTTCGTTTCAATGATAAAATTTACAAATAATTCCGAATATTTTACATCATGACCTGCGAGTGAGATACATTTGAGACGTAATTTATATATGATTATTATAAATAGTTGACACAACATGAATAACACAGACAGGAAAATCTATTTGATTATAGCACCCATTTGAAAAATAGTCACAATATATATTAATAACTTATGAGATTGGAAAAATATCATATGTCTGATACAGCAAAAAATATTTATGATTCAGAAGCGCGGCAGCCGGGCTTAAGGGTCGGCAGAGCGGTTTCCAGAAGCAGAGTGCTCGAGATAATCGGCGTACTGGCAGTACTGATCGCTCTTATCGCATCTGTTCTGTTCTTTTTCCTGGGCGTTTCAAGGGTACAGGGAAATTCGATGTATCCCACGTATAAAGACGGAGAAATCGTCTGGTATTTCAGGAACTTTCAGGAGTACAGCCGCGGTGACGTGATCATGCTCAGAATGCCCGGCGGCGAGAGCTATATAAAACGTATCACAGCGGTTCCGGGAGATATGGTCGACGTTGACGGCGGAAAGCTGTACGTGAACGGCAGAGCTGTGAATGAACCGTACGCAGATGGAGAAACATACAGAAAAGAAGACGGCATAATGGTTTATCCGTATAAGCTGCCGAAAGGAAAATATTTTGTGATGGGCGACAACAGGACGGTCTCCGAGGACTCGAGAAATTTCGGACCTGTTTCATCGGTTCAGATCAAAGGAAAGATAGCAGGACAGTAATAATATAATTTTATTAAATAATCTTATATACATATAATTGTTGAAAATACAGTTATAACTCGAGAACGCCAAAACGAAATCAAATCGTCGAAGCAGTAAAAGGAAAGGACGGAGAGACATGATTCAGGCTTATTACGAATTCTGTCATCAGACACTGGGTATCCACATGTACACTATTCCACTGATTGTCGCGGCGGTCCTGGCTGTTGTATTAGGGCTTCTCCACTGGAGAAAGCAGAGAAAAAGACAGGACGACTTCGATGACAGGATGGACGGGAAGTACCATTCACCGGGCAGCGCCGGCTCCGCCGGCAGCGGCACAGCGTAGCAGACAAGGAGGTTTAGCATGCAGTTCCTTATAGAACATACCAGGATATCGTTTGATATCTGGGCGGTCATTACGCTGGTGGTTCTCATCTGCGCAGTGGCAGTATTTATAGTAAGAAAAATAAACATGAAAAGAAAAAAGGACGATCTGCAGGATCAGATCGACGAATTCGATAACAAGAATCCGGATTCGGCCGGAAATAAGTGACATATGACGGAAGGGGGCGAGTTGTATGAATAAGAAGAATAAAAACAAGAACAGCAGGAAATGGCTGGCGCTGTTCCTCTGTGTGGCTATGGTAGCGACGAGCGGCGTGATTGCCGTCTCACCGGGACTCAGAGCTGCAGAAGACAATGATGCGGGAGCAGCATCGCAGCAGACTCAGACAGAGCAGACTGTGTCTGATCAGACAGAGAGCGGTGCTTCGCGGCATGAAAGCTCATCACAGGATAAGAAGACCGGTTCCGATGAGAAGGAAAGCAGCAGCTCACAGAAGTCTGATGAGAAGGCATCGGAAGATAAGGCGCAGACCGGCAGCTCAGATAAAACAATATCTGATGATAAATCCGGAAGCTCGGAACAAGAAACTGAAAAAAAGTCTGATGAAAAGGCAGATAAAGATCGGGCTGATAATGAGAAAGCAGAAGAAAAGGACGATGAGCAGGATGCAGACAATGCTGATGAAGAACAGACAGAAGAAGTCAAAATGCCTGCACAGTCATTCAGCGGCTCGGCCGGCAGCGTGACAGTCAGCGTAAGCGCTCCTGAGGGAGCACTGCCTGAGGACAGTTCGATGAGAGTCACAGCTGTTTCGTCAAAGACAGCAAAGAGCATTGCGAAACAGACAGCTTCGGGCGAAGTCAAGGATGCTGTCGGTGTGGACATTTCATTCAGAAACGCAGACGGCAAAGAGACAGAGCCTGCCAGGGCGATAAGTGTGTCGATGTCTCTTAGCAGCGCGCTCGACGGGGATAATTTTACATTGTCTCACAGATCGGATAATGGCAATGTAACAGAGGTGAGCGCTAATGTAGGCGCGAGAGGGGCGAAATTCAGCAGCAGCTCATTCTCCATATATGTAATTGCGGGAGAAGGTGCTGTTGACAAGCCTGTCGCTACATACAATTTCCACGGCGCGGACGGCAGCGTCATAGATACACAGAAAGTTAAGACGGGAGATACTCTTAACAAGCCGGAATCTCCTGAAAAGGACGGATACAAATTTACCGGATGGTCGGAATCCAGTGAAGCAGTTAAGGCAGACTTCAGCGGATTCGGAACGGTAACCGTGACAGAGGAGAAGACTATCGATCTCTACCCTGTATTTGAAGAAGCTCATTATGTTTTTTTCATGGACAGTACCAGCTCGGATACCGCCAGAGTTTACGAGACTAAATCAGGAGTTAAAGGAGATAAGATAGATACTGATGATGTCAGGCTCCCGCTCGCTTCCACAGAGAACGTTGTGGGATGGTATGACAACAGTTCCCTGCAGGGTGATCCTGTAGGATCTTATGTAACACTTGGAGAAAAAAACATCTATCTTTATCCCGATATAAAGCAGGGGCATTATCTGTACTTTGATACGGACGGAGGTTCTTATATAGAGCCGCAGTTCGTATCAGCGGGAAAGAAGACAGTCAAACCTGATGATCCTGAAAGAGCCGGGTATACGTTCGAGGGCTGGACGACTGAGGAAGGCGGAAACTACAGTTTCGGAGAGACGATAACTGGAGATGTTACGCTTAAAGCAGAGTGGAAAGCCAGAAAGGACGTAAAATATACGATTATTTACTGGTGTGAGAATGCCAACGATGAAAAATACTCGTTCGAAGATTTTGATACAAAAGAAGGTAAATCAGGCGACCAAGTAGATATTGATTCAATTAATAAAAAGTATGAAGGCTTTACACTCAACAGTAAAAAAACGAATGAAGCCAATGCCGGCGTTACGATATCCGGAGATGGTTCCACTATCATTAATGTTTACTTTAACAGAAATATTTATAATGTAACATTCTACAAATCTACAAAACATCAATCATGGTGGGGATGGCGTGATACGTACACATGGGATGAACTTACCGATCTGACCATACAAGCTAAATATGGTGCCAATATCGCCGATAAATGGCCATCATCCACGTCAAAAATCTGGGGTACGAAAAAAGGCGATGAAGGCCAGGGTGCTCAACCTTATCAAAGCGGCATATCAACCATGCCTTTGGGCGGTGCGTCATTCTACTATGTTGG
>CADBRA010000039.1 GCA_902796965.1 uncultured Eubacteriales bacterium
ATACAGGGTTTGTGGGGTCGAAAGCTCTGCAGCACACAGCGGATCACAGGCGTTGAGACATGGTACAGCTGTCTGGCAAGCGTGATTCCCGTCTGCAGGACGCCGGAAGAAGTTCTGGCGTTGTTAGTATGAAGAACGATATGTATAGGACAGTCATTGTCAAGTTCCTTTGTATAACTGCTGTAAGATAAAGATGACAGATATAAATTTTTTCATATAAACCTCCTTCATAAATTGTACTGATTAAGCAGAAGTAAATGCGTAAAATACTATAAAACTGTTCTTATTCTGTTCATAACATACTCCTGCAATATGACTGTTAATAATTTCTAATTATGTTATACAGTAATTAATGCGCTTATAGAAGTTTCGAACAGTGTCAGGGGCAACACCTTTAGCGATATCCTGTTAAAATTTATTATTTGGTGATGTTGAGATGCGCATGAGCATACGCTGATCAGTGTAAGGCCCAAGGGATATATATGTCCGCGGAGCGGACGCAGGATCTGATTTCTCAGGATTTCTGTAACGTCTTTTTATTCAATAAAATATTTCAGCCAGTATATGTAAAGAAAATGACGGGTTTTATATGGCTTTGTGCAAATATAATTTTTGTGTGTGCATATGTTGTTAACACTAATATACTGTGATAATATTTTAAAAATAATCGTCACGGCGCAGCAGATGATCTTGATGCTGTATTGAGGAAAAATCTGTGAATCAGATGTGTTTTTCTGTGCCATGTCACAGCGGCGGAGACATTGCGCTGTTGCGCCGAGGTGTGGTGTGAGGTAATTATTATGTATAAAATAGTAAAAAGAGAGGAACTTCGTCCTACACTTACGAGGATCAGTGTCGAGGCTCCGCTTGTCGCGAGGCGCGCGATGCCGGGGCAGTTCATCATATTCAGAATCGATAAAAATGGAGAGAGAGTGCCTCTGACGATCAACGGATATGACAGAGAAAATGGAACAGTCGATATTATATTCCAGGCTGCCGGGGCTACGACGATGAAACTCAACACTCTGCAGGAGGGGGACTTCCTCGAGGATTTCGTCGGCCCGCTCGGCAATCCGACGCCGATCGACGGACTTAAGAAGGTTGCGGTTGTAGGAGGCGGTGTCGGATGTGCTATTGCATACCCTGTGGCTAAGGAGCTTCATGACTGCGGCTGTGAGGTTCACGCTGTGACGGGCTTTAAGAATAAAGATCTCGTGATACTCGAGCGTGAATTCGATGACGCTTCCACGAGGCATATTGTATGTACAGACGATGGATCTTACGGTGAGTCAGGTCTCGTGACCGAAATCCTGAAGAAGCTGATCGATGAAGGAAACGAATACGATGAGGTGATAACCATCGGTCCTATGCCAATGATGAAATTCGTCTGCAAAACGACGCAGCCGTATGGATTAAAGACAGTTGCATCGCTCAGTCCGCTGATGGTTGACGGAACTGGAATGTGCGGCTGCTGCAGAGTAAGCGTCGGCGGAAAAATGAAGTTCGCATGTGTCGATGGTCCTGATTTTGACGGCCACCAGGTCGACTGGGATCTCGCGATAAGCCGCAGTAAAATCTACGATGGTTTCGAAAAGCACAAGCGCGAGGAAAGCTGCAATCTTATGAATTCGGAGGTGAGATAGATGCCTGATATGTCGATGACAAAATATCCTATGCCGAGCCAGGATCCGGATGTAAGGATCACTAATTTTGGAGAAGTTGCGCTCGGATATGATGAGGAAACGGCTGTAAAAGAGTCAGAACGCTGCCTCCAGTGCAAAAATCATCCGTGCATGAACGGATGTCCTGTTAACGTTCACATTCCTGACTTCATAAAAGCGCTGCGTGACGGAAAATATCTTGAGGCATATGGTATCATTACCGATACGAACGCACTGCCGGCAGTATGCGGCAGAGTATGTCCTCAGGAAAATCAGTGCGAGAAGTACTGCGTCAGAGGAATCAAGGGAGAGTCAGTAGGAATTGGAAGACTGGAGCGTTTTATCGCCGACTGGCACAGCTCCCATGAGCATCCTGCGCCTGAAAAGCCGAAACCAAACGGGCACAGAGCTGCAGTCATCGGCTCAGGTCCGTCCGGACTGACATGCGCCGGAGAACTGGCTAAGAGAGGATACGACGTCACGATTTTCGAAGCGCTTCACATACCGGGTGGAGTGCTCGTGTACGGCATACCTGAGTTCAGACTGCCTAAGAGCATAGTAGCAGAGGAGATCGCAGGCCTTGAAGCGATGGGTGTAAAGATTCAGACAAACGCAGTGCTAGGCCGTTCATTTACGGTGGATGATCTTTTCGATGACGGATATGAGGCAGTATTTATCGGCTCCGGAGCCGGTCTGCCGAAGTTCATGGATATTCCGGGTGTCAACTGTAACGAGGTTTACTCGGCAAACGAATTCCTGACCAGGATAAATCTTATGAAGGCATATAAGGAAGACTCAGACACGCCGATACAGCATCCGAAGAAAGCAGTAGTAGTAGGAGGCGGAAATGTCGCAATGGATGCCGCAAGAAGCGTCAAAAGACTTGGAGCTGAAACTGTAATCGTATACAGAAGAGGTATGGAGGAACTTCCGGCCAGAAGAGAAGAAGTGGAACATGCGATGCAGGAAAAGATAAATTTCACGCTGTTGTCTAATCCTGTCGAGATTCTGCATGATGATAAAAATAACGTCACAGGCGTGCGCTGCATCAAGATGGAGTACGGAGACGTTGATGCGTCAGGCAGAAAGAGCGTTTCAGAGATTCCGGGGTCAGAGTTCGAGCTCGAAGCCGACTGTGTGATCATGGCTCTTGGAACAAGTCCGAATCCGCTGATCAGAAACGATACTCCTGCGCTCAAGACAAACAGAAAAGGATGCATAGAGGTCAACGAGGACGAGATGACCTCTATAGACGGCGTTTATGCAGGAGGAGATGCTGTTACCGGAGCTGCAACTGTAATACTTGCGATGGGCTCCGGCAGAAAAGCCGCAAATGCGATAGACGAGGCCATCATGGGCAGAAAAGACGAAGATAAGGAAAAATAGGCAGTTTGATATGCCGGAACAGGCATTTGTCCTTCCATAGAAAACGCGTATGTATTGAAATGTGTAATTCTTAAAAACGGTCGAACCGCCTTTAAAAGTGATTTTCTTCACTTTTAAAGGCGGTTCGACCGTTTTCTGGCATCAGCGCTGGTCTCTGTCATTTAATGACCAGGCATGTGACTGAATAAATAAGCAGATTTTATGTTTATTGAATCGCCCTGATCTGGGAATGGCAGACAACGCATAAACTATGTAATAATTATGATAATCCGTATGATTTTATGCTTTGCAGCACTCAGGTCAGTATCCCAGATCTATAGCTTTCTGAAGAACAGTATTTACAACACGTCCGGCGCTCTTTGCTCCGGCGCCGCCCTGCTCGACGAGGCAGACAAACGCGAGCGGATGGTCCGAATCGTTCAAAAATCCGACAAACCAGCCGTTAGAAGCTTTTGATGTGTTGACCTGAGCGGTTCCTGATTTAGCGCATATGTTGAGTCCGGGGAAGTTGTCCTGGCCGTAGTTTTCCTCGACGTCGGCTTTCATGTATTTTGTAAGAGTAGAGGCAGTGTCCGGATTTATCAGCTCGTCTGTATTGTGCTGAATATATATGCTTGTGCTGATTCCGTCGATAAATGAAGTGTGGTCTATTAT
This sequence comes from uncultured Eubacteriales bacterium, assembly GCA_902796965.1. GTDB lineage: Bacteria > Bacillota > Clostridia > Peptostreptococcales > Anaerovoracaceae > RUG708. The sequence goes on from CADBRA010000039.1 coordinate 3,702, forward strand.
CTGCGGCTCTGCGGCTCTTCCGCCGTTTGCTATTGCACCGCAGAATACCAGCATCGCACACGGGTTTACGAGGTCCTTGCCTTGTCCGATGCCTGACCACGCGAGTCCTTCTTCGCCGTCTGACGAGAAGTCGAATGTCGATTTCTCAGTGTTTATACCGTTTATCGAGTAGCTCGATGTAAGTCCAGTCATCTCGGAATATCCCTTCATGACGCCTGCGCCGAGATCGACAGCGAGCGTACCGAACGCACAGTTGCACGACTTGTTGAGGGCCTCTTCGAGATCCACAGTGCCGTGAGCTTCCGGACAAGTTACCCTATAGCCTCCGATTTTTGTCTCGCCGGTGCATTTGAAACGGAAAGAAGAAATATCGCTCTTTTTCTCGAGCGCGGCAGTCGTTGTTATAAGCTTGAATGTCGAGCCTGGGGTAAATTTAGACGATATGAACTTGTTTATGTAAGCGCCGCTCTTTTTTGAGCTTGAATCAGGATTTTCAGGATCGTATGCCGGAGCGCTGACCATACATATGATCTTTCCTGTCTTGTAATTGTATATGCCGACCACACCGTCATGGCCGTCGAGCGCATCGTACGCCTTGGCGCAAAGCTCCGAATCAAGAGTCAGATGCAGATCGCGCCCGTTTGAAATGCTGCTGCCGGAACCTGTGAAGACATTGTATCCAGTGAGCTTGCTGGCAAATTCAGTCAGCGCACCTGTCCCGATTTTGCCGTCCGGGTCACCGACGGCGTGAATAGTTCCCAGTCTTACAGAATCGTCATCGCTGTATTGCCAGCCGCCGCTGTATGCTGCGAGAACATCCCCGTTTGCGTCAAGCACACGGCCGCTGCTGAGCTGTCCGTTTGTGTAAAGATGTCTGTTTGCCGGGTATGAAGCCCACTGTTCGCCGTCCCTGATGAATCTGACCACGAACATACAAGTTCCGGCGAGAAGGACAAGTGCGAGAAGAATGCATATGAAAGAGCGTGCTGTTATTTTCTTCATTATCTGTTCCTCCTGCTGGAATCATCGCTGTTCAGGAAACTCTCCCGGTCTGCGTCAGCTCCGCTGACAGAGGCAGTGCTGCTGTCGAACTGGCGCAGGAAATCGTCCTGGCTCGCGTCAAGAGCATCGTCGTCATCGAAGTAGTAGCTTGAAGTGTCATCCATGCGCTCGTCGTCAAACTGGCTGAAGAACGAGTCGATCTCGTCCTGGTTTTTATTCTGAGTTTCTATGTCCTGATCAGTCAGACCTGAAACAGGAACATCAGAAGCATCGAAGCTGCGCGTGTCATAGATGCTGCCATGAGGTCCGCCGTGATCTGCTGTTTCAGAAAATATCTTCGATTCGTCGAGATCGCGCGGCGCAGAACCGCGTCTTATGAATTTTGTCTTCCGGGAATTCTGAGCTGTGTTTCCGTTGCTGTCTGATATTATCGAATTGTCAGGAACACGGTTTCTGATGCCGGGCTGAGGCGACGGAGCTGGAACAGGTCTGTAGCCTGCTTCTTCCGGAGTCTGAGAGACGACAGCTTTGCGCTGTACTGCAAAACTTGCGTTCTGGCGAGTATCTGCGGCTTTGAGAAACGCCAGCAGGCACCACGATGAGATCATGCTGGATCCGCCGCACGAGATGAACGGAAATGTGACTCCGGTGAGAGGCAGGAGATCCACAGATCCGAATACATTAAGTATCGTCTGGAATACGAAGAGCGAAGTAGCGGCACATGCAGCTATAGCGTAATATGACGATCTGCCGCTGTGAACTACTCTGTATGCGAAAAGCGACAGTGCGAAAATGCTGAGCACAGAGAGCAGCGCGATAATCAGTCCCCATTCCTCACAGAGAATGCCGAAAACGAGATCCGTGTTTGAAGCGGCCACATTATGAAGCCATCCGTTTCCGGCGCCGACACCTATGAAGCCACCGCTTGATGCGGCGGACATGGTGCGTACCTGCTGATAGCCGGAGCCGTTCGCATTTTCCCATGCGTGGCCCCATACAGCGAATCTGGCTGCAACATAAGGTTTGAACCTTATGACCATGATTGCGGCTCCAGCTACGGCGCCGCAGATGAGTGCGAGTGTCGCGAAGTCGCCGGAACGCATGAAAGCGATTACAAGGAAAACGACAAAGAAAATGGAAGCTGTTCCGAAGTCGCCTGTGACCGCAAGCGCAAGCAGGCAGAATGCTGAAAGCCCCATGAAGCCGTACAGGTTTCTTCTGACGAACAGTCTGTCGAGTGTCGCAGCACCTGCGAATATGAAGCAGACCTTGGCAAGCTCTGAAGGCTGGAGTGAAAGGCCGGCAATGCTTATCCAGTTCCTTGCGCCGTAGTGTACGCCACCGAATACGATATTTACAGCAAAGAGCGCGACGCAAAGGCCGGCGAAGATGTAACGCGCCTTTACAACTCTGTCGAGATCGCGTATGAACCAGCCGAGGAACATATAGCCGGCAATGCCTAAGAAGATCGTGGCTGTCTGTTTGATCATTGTCGACGGAGTCGACGTGGCCGTCACAGCCATGTTGAGCGTGCATGCAAAAAACGCAAGAAGTTCAGGCTCGAAACCTCTCTGACCGAGTTTTCTTACCAGGAAAATGTAGATCCACATGACTGCAGTGAAAACAGCGAAACAACCGGCGATTGTCCTTATGTCGTCAGGTCTTGTCACTGCGAATTCAAGCACAGTGAGCAGCTGAAAGACGGTGAGGAGTATGAAAGAGACCCATGGAGTGCGTGCGCGGCTTGCACTCGATCGTTTCTGCTCCTGGACGGAGCGCTCTTTTGCCGTAATCGGATGGAATGTAAAGTTGACACTGCCTATAGTGAGCTTGTCGCCCGGATTGAGCGGGGCAGATAATGAGATTTCATTTCCATTTACGAGAGTTGTACCTCTCGTGCTCAGGTCATGAACCGTCCATTTGCCGGAATCGTTCCGCATGAGCGCACATTGAGTTCTTGAAATCGTCGCGAATCTGACGATAATATCGCAGTGGCGCGCGCGGCCGACGGTGCATTCCCAGTGATTTATAGGAAATCTTCCCAGTTCGTCGGAATACAGGTAGCCCCAGGTTTCTTCAGGATTTTTTACGCGTATCATGCGAAAAATGACCGAGAGAAGGATTATAAGCGCAAGCACAGGCATGACCCACCGTACCGCGGCGAGGAAAATAGTGCTGCCCGGCAGGCTTCCACTCGAAGCGAGACCAAAAAAATACTGAATATAAGAGTGAATCCGTGTCCAGAAATCAGACAGCCCTGAAGATGCCTGACCTGTCAGCGAAGAAATAAACTGCAAAAAGTTCATGATATGTCCCCTGTCAATATATCGGAAAAACTGACTTCCTGTTTATTTTATCATATGGCAGAAGAGTTTTCACAGAATTCAGAAATGATTAAACTTTATCAGACGAGACAGCTGTTTCACTGAAATTTGCCTGGTTCGATTATCATGTCAATGAGTTCCGACACGACTTTTTTCTGCGGACGGCTGAGAGAAAGGTATTTTGTTATGAGCTCCGCGTCATCTTTTTCCGCAGTGTACTTGACGGCTTCGTCGTTCAGAAATGATGAAGCTCTGCGGCGAAGAAGATAATCGAGCGAGACGTTGAAATAGTCGGCAAGCTTGAACAGAACAGAGAATTCAGGCTGTGTGTCAGAGTTTTCATAAGAATTTATAGCCTGCTGGGTTACGCCGACGGCGTCTCCAAGCTGCTGCTGAGTTATTCCTCTTTCCGCTCTTAATTCTTTCAGTGTGTCAAGCATCTCTAAATTCCCTGAATGAAGCTTATGTCAGAATTGATACAGATAAATAAAATATATAAAAATGGTATCAGTAAAATTACCAAATGTGAAAAAGCTATAGCTTGTTAAATTAACAAACAATAATTGTCAAACAGCGGCAAAGATAAGCGCATGCCGATACAGACGAACGGACGGATAATAACGAATTTTCGATAGTGTTTTAAGTCAATGCTGACATAAGCGAGATATCTGCTTTGTACGTACAGTATTCACTGTGTATATCCTGATGAACTTTTCATCTGAAGATGGCGCTGGCAGCAATACAATATAAGACTGCCGCGGAGAAGATATGCTGTCTCAATTAAATCGCCCGTGTGATGTTCCGGATCGTCGTTTTTCAAACGCATGATTCTGCGATAAAATCTCTTAATTTTTTTAACAGCAAGCAAAAATTGTATTATGCCATTATATTTTACTGAACGAGGGTGGCCTGACTGCGTATATATTATTTAGCGTGTGGGCTGTGTAAAAACATGATATAATTTATAGAGTGTGCGTACGTACGCTGAGTCGTAAGAAACGCACAGGAAAAGTGTATCAGTTTTAAAAGGGCATTTGACAAGATGCAGAAAGCTGAGAGGTAATATGGAACCAGCATATAAACGAGTAGTATTGAAGATAAGCGGTGAAGCTCTCGCAGGTGAGCAGGGATTCGGTCTTAATGAAGACATGCTCGCTTCAGTAGCGTCCGACGTAAAGAAAATTCACGACATGGGCGTACAGACGGCTGTAGTCGTAGGAGGAGGGAATTTCTGGCGCGGACGCACCAGCAAGAGCATGGACAGAGCGACGGCCGATTACATGGGCATGCTCGCGACAGTCATAAACGCTCTCGCTCTTCAGGATGCGTTCGAGGCAGCTGGACTGTCAGCCAGAGTTCAGACAGCAATAGAGATGCGTGAGATCGCCGAGCCGTATATCAGACGCAGAGCGATAAGCCAGCTCAATAAAGATCTCGTCGTAATATTTGGAGCGGGTACCGGAAATCCGTTTTTCTCGACCGATACAACTGCGGCGCTCCGCGCGGCCGAGATAGAGGCCGACATTATACTTCTTGCGAAAAACATAGACGGAGTATATGACAGTGATCCAAAGGAGAATCCTGATGCGGTCAAGTATGATGTGCTCACTCATCAGGAAGTTCTCGAAAAAGATCTTAAGGTAATGGATTCAACGGCAGCTTCAATCTGCAGAGATAACGGGATCAAGATTCATGTATTTGCGATTTCGGATCCTGAAAATATCGTGAGAGCCGTATGCGGCGAAAAGATAGGGACGTTTATTTCGTAGCTTTATGAATATAATTGGAAAAAGGAGAAACAAATGAGCGATTTACTCGATAACTACAGCACAAAAATGGAGAAGACAGTCTCTGTGCTGAAAGAAGATCTGAACACAGTAAGGGCAGGCCGCGCAAATGCAGCGATTCTCGATAAGGTTTCAGTAAATTACTATGGAACGCAGACTCCGCTCAAGAGTGTTGCCAATATCTCTGTTCCTGATCCGCGTACACTGATGATCACGCCGTTTGATCCGAGCAGCATCGCAGACATTGAAAAGGCTATAAATGAAGCAAATCTCGGACTCAATCCTTCAAATGACGGCAAGGCGATCAGACTTGTGGTTCCGCAGCTTACAGAGGAGAGAAGAAAAGAACTCACCAAGACAACAAAGAAGATGGGTGAAGAAGCGAAAGTCGCTGTAAGAAACATCAGAAGAGATGTAAACGAAGCTGCTAAAAAAGCTGAAAAAAACGGCGATATGACAGAAGATGATCTCAAGGGCACTCTCGATGATGTTCAGAAGTCAACTGATAAATTCATCAAGACTATAGATGAAATGATCGCTAAGAAAGACAAGGAGATCATGGAGGTATAATGTGATCCTTATTCCGGATGTGCTCGGGATGAAGCTCGAACGCGCGGAAAAAGAGCTGAAAGGGGCGGGCGTTACATATACTGTTAAGACGCTCAGCCCTCCTGCTGGCTCAAGGCTGCCGGAAAAAACGGAGACGAGAATCGTCAGGCAGCTGTATGACGATGTCGGCGGAGCCGTCGTTCTGTACGTCTGCGAGGTGTAGATTCCCGGCGTGATATTACTTTTATATGATATATATATTAATTTTTAATCGATTGCTTTTCAGGAGAGTCGGTAAATGTCTTCAGACAATATAATAAGCGAGCCAATGCCGCGCCATATAGCAATAATAATGGACGGCAACGGCAGATGGGCGACAGCCAAGGGTCTGCCGAGGACGGCAGGTCACAGTGCGGGCATGACATCGCTCGAAAAAATAGTGCGCTTTTGTTCGGACAGCGGCGTCAAATATCTGACGGTCTACGCGTTCTCAACTGAGAACTGGAAGAGATCGAGTGTGGAGATAAACGGTATTTTCAAGATTATGGTCCTTTATATAAAGAAGGAAATAGATGAACTTGACAGAAAAAACGTGCGCATGTGTCCTGTCGGCGAGTGGAGCGATATTCCGGGTGCCGCAGCGAAAAGCATGCAGTATGCTGCTGACAGGACTGCCGGGAACGACGGTCTTGTTTTCAACATTGCGTTGAATTACGGCGGAAGGCGCGAGATAACAGACGCATTCAGAGATATTGTAAAGGAATATAAAGAAAGCGGAAAGGAACTTGCACCTGAGGATATTGATGAGAATCTCATATCTGAACATATGTACAATCCTGAAGCTGCCGACCCTGACCTCATAATAAGAACAGGCGGCGAAAAGAGGCTGAGCAATTTCATGCTGTGGCAGTGCGCGTACAGTGAGTTCGTGTACAGTGATGTTCTGTGGCCTGATTTCGGGCCGGACGAACTCATGAAGTGTATAAAAGAGTTCAACAGCCGCCACAGAAGATTCGGAGGTCTTGACAAAGAATGAAAACAAGAATTATCTCAGGGCTTATAATCGCGCCCCTGCTGATCCTGGTGTTACTCGGAGGACCATGGATCAAGGGCGCGGTATTTGTTATAACGATAATGGGATTATACGAATTCTACAGAGGGTTTCACAGCATAGATGTGCACCCTTCGTATCCGATTGCGGTTGTCTCGATATGCCTGCTGTATTTCATAAACATAATAACGTATTACTTTCATCCGTTTTCACCAGGCGTGACGCTGTTTCTCTATATGATGTGGTTTTTCGTCTCGGTGCTGATGTGCCTGCTCTATCTCTTTAAAATAGAGGAAAGGGATCTCGCTGACGCTATGGCGACGATCACTGGTATCGTTTATATCGGGTTTTTCGCCTACCATGCAGTTCTGGCGGAAGACACATTTGCCGTGCTTTGCGGCGTGAGTCCGGTATGGCTTATTCTTATTACGGCATTTGGAACAGATATCTTCGCGTATTTCGGTGGTTATTTCCTCGGGAAACACAAACTTTGTCCCAATATAAGCCCTAAAAAGACGATAGAGGGATCGATCTGCGGAACGCTGGCGAGCACACTGCTCTGTACAGGGTTCGGATATTTGTTCATGGACAGAGAGTATATGCTCGCGTTCGTACTCGTCGGGCTGGCCGGCGGAATATTCTCGCAGTTTGGAGACCTTACGGCTTCTATATTCAAGCGCAAGATGGGTATAAAGGATTACGGACATCTCATTCCGGGACACGGCGGCATCATGGACAGATTCGACAGTGTCATTTTCACATCCCCGATGATATTCTACGTGCTGATGTTCTTCTTTGCTGACAAGCTGTAAGCTTACGCGGTACCGCACGGGCAGACGTCTGAGGGGTGTATCATGCAGTTGAGTTTCATGAACAGGAGAAAATTGAGAAATGAAATCTATTTCCATACTCGGGTCCACCGGCTCTATAGGGACACAGACGCTGGAAATAATACGCGATAATCCAGAAAAATACAGAGTGCACGCACTTACGTGCTATAAAAACGAAAAGCTTCTGTCGGCGCAGATCAGAGAATTCAGGCCTGAAATCGCCGTTATAGAATCGCGCGAAAGCGCTGCAAGACTCGCCGACGAGTTTCCGGAGACAAAGATACTTTACGGAAGCAACGGTTTGGAAGAGGCAGCAGCGGACAGTGGAGCAGATATACTTGTAAATGCAGTTGTAGGAATGGCCGGACTCGTCCCGGCTTACCGTGCGATAGAATCGGGTGTTACGATCGCTCTCGCGAACAAGGAGACACTGGTCGCGGGCGGTGCGTTTATAATGCGCGAAGCCCGCAAAAAAAGCGTGGATATCCTGCCGGTCGACAGCGAGCACAGTGCGGTATTTCAGTCTTTACAGGGGTTCGACCGTAAGCAGGTGCGACGCCTTATACTGACAGCGAGCGGCGGTCCTTTCAGAATGTGGAAAAAAGAGGATCTTAAGGATGTGAAGGCTGCACAGGCTCTGAAAAATCCGAACTGGGATATGGGCGCGAAAGTCACGATAGATTCGTCGACGTTAATGAACAAAGGCTTTGAAGTCGCTGAAGCGAGATGGCTGTTTGACATGCCTGAGGACCGAATAGACGTCGTAGTGCATCCCGAGAGCATAATACACTCTATGGTGGAGTATGAGGACAGAGCTGTGATGGCGCAGCTCGGGACTCCGGATATGAAGATTCCGATAAGCTATGCGCTCGGATATCCCGAGAGGGTTCCGAATTCCATGGAATCTCTCGATCTCGTGAGTGTCGGGCGTCTCACATTTGAAGCGCCTGACACAGACAGATTCAGATGTCTCGCACTCGCCCGCGATGCGCTGAGAGCAGGCGGAACTTACTGCACGGCACTCAACGCGGCCGATGAAACGGCCGTCAGGGCTTTTCTCGACGGCAGGGCCGGATTCACAGATATTCCTGATGTTCTGTCCCGTGTGCTGGATTCGCACAGGAGCAGAGACGAATTCGACATAAGTGAAATACTCGAAGCAGACAGAGAGGCACGCGCGGCCGCAGAAAAGTATTTGTCTGAACTGAAATAACATGGATTCATCCGGCGGATTGCGTCCGCGAAGCGGACTAAAGTCACCGGGAGCAGCACGATTTTTATTTCGCGCTGCTTTTTACTTAAATAATACTAATTTGTTAATAACCGGATGATATAATTTATCTGTGGATGTTTAATTAATTTGGGTACTGAGATCGTGAAAAGCTGAGACTTTCAAGGAATCAGGAGGATATATATTTAATGCATATAGTTATCGGCATCATCGCCGCGATAGTAATATTCGCGATACTGGTAATTGTCCACGAAGGCGGGCATTTTTTCGCCGCAAAGGCTGTGGGCGTTCAGGTGAACGAATTTTCGGTTGGCATGGGTCCGCTGATATATAAGAAAGCTAAAAACGGTACGGATTATTCTGTAAGGGCACTTCCGATCGGAGGTTATGTAGCGCTCGAGGGTGAAAACGAGGATTCAGACAACGAACATGCATTCAACAACAGACCGGCGTGGGCCAAGGCGCTTGTCATTGCGGCAGGGCCGGTAATGAATTTTGTGCTCGCAGTACTCGTGCTCGCAGTGCTCATCACATATGTCGGAACATCTGTCACGCCTAAGGTTGCACATGTCGAGGACGGATCGCCGGCATACGAAGCCGGAATAACGGCAGGCTCGACGATTACGGCCGTGGACGGACAGGATACCCCTGACGGAAGCGATGTCAGGGAGGCCATCACAAAAGCCGCCCGGGATGGAAATTCCGTAGATATCACGTTTACGGACGCGGATGGAACATCGAGGGATTCCGAGATAAATTTTACGACAGATGAAAACGGAAACAAGATCATAGGTGTTCAGTTTGTTGCACGTCACAATGTTCTTGAAGGCATAAAATACGGATTTATCGATTCTTTTAAGATGGAAAAGGAGATGCTCGTCGTTCTAGGACAGCTGGTTACCGGACAGGGATCAGCGGGAGATGTCGTGGGGCCTGTCGGAATCGTAGATGTGGTCGGAAAGACGGCACAGACGGGATTTCTGAATATGGTCTATCTTCTGGCGCTGCTGAGTCTGAACCTCGGGCTCGTGAACATACTGCCGTTTCCGGCACTTGACGGAGGCCGGCTTCTGTTTATTGTCATCAGAGCTGTGACTGGGAACATGATATCCGACGATATGGAAAACAGGATAAATTATGCCGGACTGATGATTCTCTTCATGCTGATGATCGTGATTACGCTTAAAGATGTATACACATTCATAATAAAATGACGTCAGGTGGGATGGATTTGAGAAAAATTACAAGACAGATCGAAGTGAGAGGCGTTAAGATCGGCGGTGGAGCTCCTGTTTCTATTCAGTCGATGACTAATACAGACACGCGTGACGTGCGCGCGACTCTGGAACAGATAAGGAGATTGGGAGAAGCTGGCTGTGAGATCGCAAGGATAGCCGTCTCGGACCGCGAAGGCGCCGAAGCGTTCGGCGAGATAAGAAAGCAGACTGATATGCCGCTTGTCGCTGATATTCAGTTCGATTACAGGATGGCTGTTGCAGCTGCTGAAAACGGAGCTGACGCTGTCAGGATAAACCCCGGCAACATAGGATCACGGGAGCGCGTACTGGCCGTAGTGAAAGAGTGCAAAAAGCGCGGAATCCCGATACGTGTTGGTGTGAACTCCGGTTCAGTGGAAAAGGACATCCTTGAAGAATACGGAGTAACTCCGAGAGGACTCGCTGAGAGCGCGATGCGCAATGTGAAACTTCTCGAAGATCTTGACTTTGGCGATATAGTTATTTCAGCAAAAGCATCAGATGTACAGAAAAATTTCGAAACGTACAGGATCCTGTCAGATATGACCGATTACCCGCTTCACATCGGTGTTACGGAATCGGGAGACAGGACGCGCGGCACGATAAAAAGCGCAGCCGGACTGGGTGCATTGCTTCTCGAGGGTATCGGTGACACTATGAGAGTCTCACTCACTGGCGATCCGGTTGACGAGATACCTGTTGCACGTGAAATACTCAAGTGTACAGGAAACCTGAACAGAGGAATAAATCTTGTTTCTTGTCCGACGTGCTCGAGATGCAGGACAGATCTGCCGGAAATTACGTCTGAGGTCATGAAGGCTGTCGAAAGCAGGGAACCGGCGCTGATAAGGAGCGGCCGCAGTATGATCACGGTCGCTGTCATGGGATGCGCAGTAAATGGACCGGGAGAAGCTAAAGGCGCTGACATCGGCGCGGCGTGCGGTGACGGAAAAGCTGTGATTTTCGCTGACGGTGAAATTTTGAGAACTGTGCCGGAATCTGAGATAGCCGGTGCCCTGACGGCAGAGTTCGACAAGCTCATATCAGATGAGTGCTGAGCTTTGACATAGCTGCAGACAGGCAGTGCGCTGCGGCTGCTAAGGCTGAGAATCTAATATACGGTCGGAGGACAGTGACAAGGAGGATATTTTATGACGGATTTTTTCGATGCCCTGCCTTTGAACGTCTGGGCGTGGATCGCTGCAGGTGTTGTGTTTCTCATAATAGAGGGGATTACACTCGGCCTGACATCTGTGTGGTTTGCTGTAGGATCGTTTGCGTCAGCCGTCTCTGCTATGATGACTGACAATATAATAATCCAGGCAGCTGTTTTTGCAGTTGTATCATTCGTTCTCGTAATATTCACCAGGCCGCTCGCGAAGGAAAAGATCAACAGCAGGACAGTTGCTACAAACGTGGATTCGCTCATCGGAAGAGAAGTACCAGCCATGACGGATATCACATGGGAAAAAGGAGGTCAGATAAAGCTCGAAGGAACAGTCTGGACGGCTGTGCCGTCGGACGATTCGCCTGAGATCAGAAAAGGCGACATTGTGAAGATACTTCAGGTAAAAGGTGTAAAGCTCATCGTCAGAAAGGAGAGACATCAATGTTAGTAGTATTTGTCATCGTATTACTGGTAATAATCATCGCACTGATAGTCACAAATATTCGCATTGTGCCTCAGGCAAACGCTTTTGTCATAGAACGCCTGGGAGCGTACAGAGGAACGTGGCAGGTAGGACTTCATGTGAAAATCCCTCTGATAGACAAAGTGTCAAAAAGAATTTCACTAAAGGAAACCGTGATAGATTTTCCGCCGCAGCCCGTCATAACAAAGGATAATGTAACAATGAAGATAGATACGGTTATCTACTATCAGATAACTGATCCGATGCTCTATACATATGGAGTCGCAAATCCGATGGCGGCGATCGAGAACCTTACGGCGACTACGCTCAGAAACATAATCGGAGAGCTCGAACTCGACGAATCTCTCACAAGCCGCGAGATCATTAACTCAAAGATCAGAATAGTGCTCGATGAAGCGACGGATCCATGGGGCATAAAGATAAACAGAGTCGAAGTGAAGAACATCATGCCTCCTCAAGACATACAGGAAGCTATGGAAAAACAGATGAGAGCCGAAAGAGAAAAGCGCGAGGCAATCCTTAGAGCAGAGGGTGAGAAGCAGTCGGCGATTCTGATAGCAGACGGTGAAAAGCAATCAAAGATCCTTGCAGCGGAGGCTGACAAACAGTCAGCTATACTCGCCGCGGAAGCAGCGAGAGAATCGGCAATTAAACGCGCCGAGGGCGAAGCCGAAGCGATAAGAAAGATTCAGGAAGCGGAAGCTGATGCAATCAGGATGGTAAATGAATCGAATCCGTCAAAGGAAGTGCTAACGCTGAGAAGCCTGGAAGCATTCCAGAAAGCGGCCGACGGACAGGCGACCAAGATAATAATCCCTTCGGATATCGCTGGAGTCGCCGGTCTTGCGGGATCGATAAAAGAGATCGTGACAGACAAATAATTTTCAGGACATAATCGGAACATGCAGGAAACAAAGAGATTTGAAGATATATTGAATAAGGCATGTTCTCTGTCTGCATCCGCGGACAGAGACGCCTTCGGCGGAAAATGCAGCGCCAGCCTGAAGAGTGCTTCATTTGATCACGGCTCAGGTGAACTCGACATTTCGCTTGAGATGAATTTCGTGATGAACTACTGTATTTACAGGCACATGCGCAACAGGATACAGAACTGCCTGCCGTTTGTGAAAAATATAAGATGCAGAGTCGATTACAGAGATATAGATGCCGGTACTGCGGATGTCTTTCGCGGCTATCTGCCGTATATGATAGACGCTGTTTCAGGAGCAGGCAGCTACATCCACACAGTCAGCTGCCATGACATGCAGCTGACAGATAAAAAAGCAGTGCTCGGTGTGCTCGGAGAGCGGGCAGAACATCAGCTCAACAGGCACGCAGGACCTGAGTTTTCAAGGATCATGCACGAAAAATTCGGACGCAGCATAGAAATCAGATTTGAAAACAGGGAAGAGCATTACGAGGAAAGATCTAAGGACAAGGAAGACAAGAACGCCAGGGAGCTTGAAGAACTGCGTCAGGAGACAGAGGCGGCAGCCCGCGAAGCTGAAAGGCGCAATGCTGAGGCCGCCGCGGTCAGTCAGCAGTACGGCGGCATGGGAAACAGCGGCAGCGTATATGGCAGCGGAGGCAGTCAGTTCGGCAGCGCTCAGGACGGCCAGTCGCAGCGCCGCGGAAAACGCGTCTACGAAGGGCCTGTCAGGGGAAATCTGATACTCGGCAGGCCTATCAGCGGTGATCCAGTTAATATAAAAAATATTCCGGGGGAAAATCAGCCGGTAATAATCGAAGGCGATGTATTCAGCCGTGACGCAAAAGAAACTAAAGGCGGAAGGTTCATACAGACATTCAACGTCACTGACCATACAGATTCCATATGCGTGAAATGTTTTGTATCATCGCAGAAAAAGGCCGATTTTGATGAGTATATTTCTGAAAAGGCGTATATCAGAATCGCCGGTCACACAGAGTATGATACATTTGAGAGAATGATCGTCGTAATGGCCGACAGCATAGAACTGGCCGAAAAGACTGTCAGGAAAGACACGGCGCCGCGCAAGAGAGTTGAGCTTCACGCTCACACTAAGATGAGCCAGATCGATGGAATGATGGATGTGAAGGATCTCGTGAAACAGGCGATCGAGTGGGGACATCCAGCAGTGGCAGTCACTGATCACGGAGTCGTTCAGGCTTTTCCTGACGCTGCAGAAGCTGCGGGAAGCGACATAAAGGTCCTGTACGGATGCGAAGGCTATCTTGTGAATGCCATAGAACATCCTGACGGATCGCTGGATTACAGAAAACCGCCGGCTTATCACGTCATTATCATCGCAAAGAATCAGACAGGACTTAAAAATCTTTACAAGCTTGTCTCGTTTTCATTCCTGGATTATCACTATAAACGTCCGAGAATGCCGAAACAGATCATATCGAAATACAGAGAAGGCCTTATCATAGGTTCTGCATGCGAGGCAGGTGAGGTGTTCAGGGCGATGAAGAACGGCGCCACAGACGAGGAACTCGAGGAGGTGGCATCGTTTTACGATTATCTCGAGGTTCAGCCGCGCCTGAATAACTATTTCATGCTCGAAAAAGGAGATGTGCAGACCGAGGAGGAACTTCTCGATTTTAACAGACGCATCGTCAGGCTCGGTGAGAAGATGAACAAGCCTGTAGTCGCTACGTCTGATGCGCACTACCAGAATCCGGAAGACTATATATATAGAAACATCATCATGGCTGCTCACGGATTCAAGAATCTTCCGGAGAGCCCGAGGCTCTGGCTGCGTACTACAGATGAGATGCTGGAAGAATTCGCGTATCTCGGAGAAGAAAAAGCAGAAGAAATTGTAATAGACAATCCGCAGAAGATAGCAGATTCGGTGGATGCGCTGAGACCTGTGCCGAAGGGCAAGTTTCCGCCCAAAATAGACGGTGCCGAGGAAAGACTCAGGACTCGCTGCTACGAAAAAGCTCACAGCATCTACGGAGATCCGCTGCCTGACATCGTTGAGCAGAGGCTTGACAAAGAGCTTCATTCTATCATAGACAACGGATATGCCGTAATGTATGTTGCTGCGGAGATGCTCGTTCAGAAGTCACTTTCTGACGGATATCTCGTAGGATCACGAGGTTCTGTCGGATCGTCATTTGCAGCGACGATGGATGGTATAACAGAAGTAAATCCGCTTCCGCCACATTATGTCTGCCCTCACTGCAAGCATTCTGAATTCATGGCTGACAGCGAATACGACTGCGGAGTGGATATGCCTGACAAAATATGTCCGGAATGCGGCACGCCGATGAAAAAAGACGGATTTAACATTCCGTTTGAGACATTCCTCGGATTCAACGGCACAAAAGAACCTGATATAGACCTCAACTTTGCAGGTGAATATCAGCCGGTCGCTCACAAATACGTGGAGACGATATTTGGCGCAAAGAATGTATTCAAGGCGGGCACGATAAGTACTATAAAGGAAAAAACCGCGCAGGTTTACGTAAAGAAGTATTTCGAGGAGCGTGGCATGGCGATAAACAAATGCGAACTCGAAAGACTCGCGCTCGGCTGTACCGGCGTAAGGAAAACGACAGGCCAGCATCCGGGAGGAATAGTAGTCGTCCCGGATGACCACGAGATCTATGAGTTCTGCCCTGTTATGCATCCGTCGGAAGGAGCAGTAAAGGACATAACGACGACTCATTTCGACTATCACAAGATAGATCAGAACCTGCTTAAGCTCGACATTCTGGGACACGATGTGCCGTCTATGATAAGGATGCTTCAGGATCTCACAGGTGTGGCACCCGAAAGCATTCCTCTGGATGACAGGAAGGTCATGGATCTTTTTCTGGGGACAGAGCCGCTCGATATAAAAATCGACGATTACCGGCAGAGACACGGTACGTTTGGAATCCCTGAGTTCGGCACGGCTTTTACGCGCCAGATGCTCGATGAAACTCAGCCGAAAAAATTCTCTGCGCTTGTTCGAATCTCCGGATTTTCACATGGCACAGACGTGTGGAGAAACAACGCTGAAGAGTTCATAAAGAGCGGCGACGCAACGATGGATGACGCTATAGCGACACGAGACGACATCATGAACTATCTGATCGCAAAAGACGTCCCTAAGGCTGAAGCGTTCCAGATTATGGAAAAAGTCAGGAAAGGCAAGGGTCTTACAGAGGAGAGGGAAGCGCTGATGCGTGAGCATAATGTCCCGGAATGGTACATAGAATCGTGCAAGCGTATCAAGTACATGTTTCCTAAGGCGCATGCTGCAGCATACGTTATGATGTCGTACAGGATAGCTTACTTCAAAGTCTATTATCCGCCTGAGTTTTACGCGACGCACTTCACTACGAAGATAGATTTCTTCAATGCCGATGTCATACTTGCCGGCATGCAGTCAGTGCTTGACAGGATGGATGCCATAAAGAAGATGGGCAGAGATGCATCTAACAAAGAGCAGGATGAAGTGCTCGTCTACGAGGTAGCCTATGAGATGTACGCGAGAGGTTATGAATTTCTGCCTGTAGAATTCGGCCATTCAAAAGGAACAAAATTTTCAGTCGAAGACGGAAAAGTGAGACTTCCGTTCAGAGCGCTCGAAGGAATGGGAGAGACGGCTGCCAGGAGCATCGAGGAGGAGTACGAAAAGCGTGAATTCAGTTCCGTAGAGGATCTGGTTTCGCGTACAGGTGTAAACACGAGCAATGTAGAGGTTTTACAGAAGCACGGAGTGCTCGCCGGCATCCCGGAATCTGATCAGATCAGCCTGTTTGATCTCGCAGCTTGCAGTGTATAAATTATTATGGTATAATACCTGATGTATAAGTCAATACAGGCTTAATCACAGAGAGTGGGGTTTATCTCCACTCTCTGTGTGCTGTCAGGCAAAAAAATGAAAAACAGAGGATTACATGGCAAAACAGAGGATAAAAGATATTGCCGCAGAGATGCTCAGTGATTTTCTGCCGGCAAATGATCTTGAGCTTTTCAATATCGAATATGTAAAAGAAGGCAGACAGAGATTCCTCCGGGTATATATCGACAAGCCGCCTGCAGAGGATGGGTCAGATCGGTATGTAAACATCGAGGAGTGTGAAAAAGTAAGCCGGTATCTTTCGGACAGACTGGACGAAGTCGACCCTGCGGAAGAGAGCTACACACTTGAGGTTTCGTCTCCAGGACTCGACAGACCGCTCATCAGAGAATCAGATTACACGAGATACGCCGGCAGACTTGTAGACGTAAAGCTGTATAAAGCTTTAAACGGACGCAAGGAATTTTCAGCTGAACTTGAAGGTCTCGAAGACGGTGTTGTTTGTCTCAGAGACGGCGGCGAAGAGCTGAGGATTCCTGTTGACAGCATATCAAAGATCAGATTGGCTGTAGTCTTTTAAGGAGGAAAAATCGATGAATAAAGAATTTATCTCCGCCATAGACGAACTCGAAAGAGAGCGGGATATTTCAAAAGAGGCACTGCTCGATGCCATAGAGCAGGCTCTGATATCTGCCTACAAAAAGAATTATGCCAATTCGCAGAATGTCAGAGTGAACATCAACAGAGAAACAGGTGACATTGGAGTCTATATGATAAAGAAGGTCGTTCCTGATGAAGATGTTATGAACGATTACGACGAGCTTACGCTCGACGAGGCTCATGAAATCGATCCCCGGTACCAGCTCGGTGACATTATCGAGCAGGAGGTCACTCCGAGAAACTTCGGAAGAATCGCGGCGCAGACAGCCAAGCAGGTTGTTGTTCAGCGAATACGCGAGGCCGAGAGAGGAGTTATCTACGATGACTTCTATAACAGGCAGGGTGAGATAATGACTGCCGTAGTGTCCAGAGTGAGCAACGGCACTGTCTTTGTGGAGATGGACAAGGCAGAGGGTGTGCTTTCTGCCAACGAGCAGGTAGCCGGCGAAGATTACAGTATTAACAGCCGCATAAAAGTGTATATAATGGATGTGCGCAGATCGAGCAAGGGTACACAGATTTATGTGTCAAGATCTCATCCGGGCCTTGTTAAGCGTCTTTTTGAGCTTGAGGTTCCTGAGATCAGAGAGGGCACTGTCGAAATCAAGAGCATTTCGAGAGAAGCCGGCTCGAGAACAAAGATGGCTGTTGCAGCAAATGATCCTGACGTCGATGCTGTCGGAGCATGCATAGGACCGAGAGGCGCCAGGGTTCAGGCTGTTGTGGACGAGCTTTTTGGCGAGAAGATAGACATCATTGCGTGGTCGGACGATCCGGCAGAGCTCATAAAAAGCGCTCTCAGCCCGGCATCTACAGAAGAAGTCTTTGTCAACAGCGACGAGAATTTTGCGACAGTCATAGTTCCTGATTTTCAGCTTTCGCTTGCGATAGGTATGAAAGGTCAGAATGTAAGGCTCGCTGCAAGGCTCTGCGGCTGGAAAATAGACATCAGAAGCCACTCGCAGTTCGAGGAAGAGGGCGGAGCAGAAGCTTTCCTGAACAGAAGCTCACTCGATGAGACGGAAGACGCCGTGACAGAAGAGGAAACTGACGGCAATGCAGCTGCTGCGGATGAAGAACAGCAGTCATTCGAAAATGCAGAAGAAGCTGAGGATGACGATATAATCATCGTATCAGATGAGGATAAATAAGTGAAAACGAGAAAAGTGCCCATGCGGCGCTGCGCAGGCTGCATGAAGTCAAAACCAAAAAAAGAACTCATCAGAATCGTCGGAGACAAGGAAGGACACATATTCCTTGACACGACCGGAAAAGCGAACGGCAGAGGAGTTTACCTCTGCCCTGAAAAGGAATGTCTCGAGAAGGCCCGCAAAAAGAACGCTGTTTCGAGAAGTCTCGGAATGCGCGTGAGTCAGGAGGATCTTGACCGGGTCTTTGCGGAGCTTGATAAATATGAAAAAGAAAACGCCTGAGAATTATCTCGGTCTTGCCAGAAGAGCGGGAAAGATCGTGTCCGGATATCGGACGTGCGTTCACATTATAGGCAAAGGCAGTATAAAACTTATGATTATAGCTGACGACTCGTCGGCCAACACAAAAGAGAAGTTTACTGCTCTGTGCGGAAAATACGGTGTTCCGTGCATGATTTACGGCACAACGGAATCACTCTCGAGAGCTGCCGGATTGAGCGGTATCGGAGTGTTCGGCATAACGGACAGAAATTTTGCAGATGTGATGATAAAGGAGATCAGCGATGAGACGATAATTACCGAATAGCAGGAGGTGCGGTTTATTATGAGAGTATACGAGCTGGCAAAGGAGCTGGGAATCACCAGTAAGGAAGCTATAGAAAAACTCAGAAAGAACGGGGTTGAAAATATAAAAAGCAATATGAACTCCGTTTCACAGGCAGCAGAAAAAATTCTGAGAGAGGCTGTATCAGGCTCAAAAAAGAAGCCCGAGGGCGGCTCCGCCGGCGCAAAAGAAAAAAACGGCGGAAGTGAAAATGCCGGCCGAAGCGGTAAAGACAGCAGGAGAGCCACGGACGATAAAAGACAGAACAAACCAGGAAATTCTGACGCTGATTCAAAGAGAAACGAAACTTCAGACCGCCAGGCCAGAAATGCCGATGGAAGAAAAAACGATCATCGGAATCAGAAAAAAGATAACAGGACCAACGGCAAAAAAGAAAGCAAACAGACAAATGACCGCGGTCAGTCAGGACGCTCACAGAGAAATTCACAAGGCGGCCAGCAGGGACAGCATTCGAACAGCAGAAACAGCGGCGGTCAGTCAGCACACACGAGAAACAACGCAAATGGCGGCAGAAACGGCCGCGGATCTTCTGACAACAGGGATCACAGCAGAAACAACGACAGAAAAAACGGAAAGAACAGCCGCAGCGGCGGACACAGATTCAACACTATGAAAGCAGAAAAGCCGACGCATTCTCATAAGAGAGACTACAGAAAAGAACAGCGCAGAGAGGCTCAGCGCCTCGCAGAGGAGAGAGCAAACGCAATACCGGAAGGCGCTGTTGCAATAACCGTACCTATTACGGTAAAAGGATTTGCTGAACAGATAGACGTTAGCCCGTCAGAGATCATCATGAAGCTGATGAAGATGGGAATCATGGCGAACATGAATGAAAATCTTGACGCTGATACAGTTCAGATCCTCGGCGATGAATTAGGCAAACAGATCGTCATCGGCGGAGTAGAGGAAGAGCAGGTCGAGGAGGGAATCGAGGATTTCGAAGATAAAGAGGAAGATCTCAGACCTCGTCCTCCTGTTATCACTGTAATGGGCCACGTAGACCACGGCAAGACATCGCTGCTCGACAAGATCAGAAAGACAGATGTCACAGCGAGCGAGTCGGGAGGAATCACGCAGCATATCGGCGCATCAGAGATTACATACAACGGGCAGAGAATAGTATTTCTCGATACGCCGGGCCATGAAGCATTTACGGCTATGAGAGCGAGAGGTGCATACATCACAGATATCGCTGTTCTTGTAGTAGCTGCCGATGACAGCGTAAAACCGCAGACAGTCGAGGCTATAAGCCACGCAAAGGCGGCAAATGTACCTATCATCGTAGCGATAAACAAGATAGACAAGCCAGGCGCAAATATAGATAGAGTAAAGGAAGACCTTTCGAAGAACGGCATTCTTGTCGAAGACTGGGGCGGCGATGTTATCAGTGTTCCTGTTTCAGCAAAAACAGGAGAAGGTCTTGATAATCTGCTCGAGATGATACTCCTTCAGGCTGAGATGCTCGAACTCAAGGCGAATCCGAACAGGCTCGCTCTTGGTACTGTAATAGAAGCAAGACTCGACAAGCAGAAGGGACCTATCGCGACGCTGCTCATACAGAACGGCACACTCAAACAGGGAATGTCCATAGTCGCAGGAAATTGCTACGGCAGAATAAAGGCTATGACGAACTATAAAGGCAGCGCTCTTAAAAAGGCCGGCCCTGCGACAGCAGTCGAGATTCTCGGACTCGACGATGTGCCTCTTGCAGGAGATACATTCAATGCTGTTAAATCAGACAAGGTGGCACGTGAGATTGCCGAAAACAGAAAAGAGAAGCAGAGGGAACAGGTACTTCATGAAAAGGCCGGCGTATCGCTCGAAGAACTCTTCAATCAGATCAAACAGGGCGACATCAAGTCTCTGAACCTTATCATAAAAGCTGATGTTCAGGGTTCTGTCGGCGCGCTCGTATCGTCACTTGAGAAACTCAAGAACGATGAAGTAGCTGTCAAGATCCTCCACACAGGCGTCGGAGCCATAAATGAATCTGATGTAATGCTCGCCAGCACTACAGATGCTGTCATCATCGGATTTAATGTTCGTCCGAGTGCAGCCGTATCATCGATGGCTGACAGAGATCATGTCGAAATACGTACATATTCGGTAATCTACGAGATCATAGAGGATGTGGAGGCAGCTCTCAAGGGCATGCTCGCTCCTACGCTAAAGGAGGAAGTCATCGGCAGCGCAGAGATCAGGAGCACGTTCAAGGTACCTAATGTCGGAACTGTAGGCGGAGCATACGTTACAGACGGCAGGATGGAACGTAACGCGGATGTCCGCCTCATCAGAGATGGTATCGTTATTCATGACGGCAAAATATCATCGCTCAAGAGATTCAAGGACGATGCGAGAGAAGTTGCAAAAGGATTCGAATGCGGCATAGGCATAGAAAATTACAACGACATCAAGGAAGGCGACGTGGTTGAAGCCTACAAGATGGTCGAGGTAGAAAGAGACTGATCGTCATCGGGGTGAAATAAATGGCACAGAGCTACAGAAAAGGACGTCTGGGCGAAGAGATCAAGAAGATAATCAGCGATATGCTGCTCAGAGATCTCAAGGATCCAAGACTGACAGACAAAATGATAAGCGTCACTGACGTCGACGTTTCGCCCGACGGCAGCTACGCCACTGTATATATAACGGTTCTCGGAAGCTCCGTTTCAGGCAATACTCCCGACGACGAGAAAAAAGAAGCGCTCGACGGACTTGCAAAAGCGACGGGTCATATAAGAAAAATCATCGGACGTCGCGTAAAGATAAGGCACGTGCCTGATCTGACATTTAAAATTGACGAATCGCTCGAATATGGCCGCCACATGTCGGCAGTGCTTGACAGCCTTAACATCAGACCGGAAGAGCCGGAAAATGATGCTGAGAGTCCATCAGTGAACGATTCTGAAGATGACGGGAATCAGGCGGCTGACGTCAGCTCGGCAGACGCCGGCAAAGCAGAAGGTGAAACAGACATTCACGAAGCCGAAAAAGTGAGAGCGTATGGAGATGAAGAAGCCTACGGTGTAAAGGAAACTGCGCCTGGAGAGATAGATTACACAGAGACTGGAGATCACGGCGAACTGGTTACAGATCAGCACGGCTATGATCTTACACCTGATGATTATCAGCACTTCAGACCTGCATATGTTCTCGAGCCTGACGAGAGAACAGCCGATATGAAGAAAATCGCCGACATGCTCAATGAAGCTGAATCGATGTACATATTCCCTCATTACGTGGCAGACGGCGATGCGATCGGATCATGCGCATCTCTCTGCTGCATGATGAGGAGACTCGGCAAGGAAGCAGACATACTTATGGAAGACGAGATTCCTGACAATCTCCGTTTCATGGACAAAAATTACATCATCTACACTGATGACAGCGAGGATCTGCCGAAGAGGGACCTGTGCATAGCGCTCGACTGCAGCAATCTCGACAGGTTCCCGAAGAGACAGAGACTGTTCACCGAATGCGGAAGACACACTGCATGTGTCGACCATCACGCGGCACACGTCGAATTCGCTGAGGCAAATCTCATAGATCCGTATGCGTCGGCGACAGCAGAGCTGATGTATGAGCTGTACCTCTTCATGGGACTCGAGATTAACGCAGAGGCATGTGAGGCAATATATACAGGAATCGCGACAGACACAGGAAATTTCGAGTATACGAACACCACGCGAAAGACACATCTCATCACAGCAGACCTGTACGCACACGGCATTGACACAAAGAAGATAAACATCATACTTTATCAGAGCGACAGACCGCAGAAGCTGAGGCTTCACGCTATGATCATGAGCAATATGCAGATATTCTGCCATGGCAGAGCGTCCATAGCCTACGTAACGTTGGATATGTACAAGGAAGCCGACGCTAAGACGAGTGAGAGCGACGGCATAAATGCTGCTATCAGAGATATAAAAGGCGTTGAAGTTGCCGCATTTCTGCGGGAAAAGGGCGATCATGAAGTTAAAGTAGGCTTCAGAAGCAAAGATTATATCGATGTAGCCGGAATAAGCATTAAATTCGGCGGCGGCGGTCATGTTCACGCTGCCGGATGCACGATGCTCATGTCGATGGACGAGACAATTCCGGTTATCATGAAGGCGGTCGAGGAAGCACTTGAAAATTATGACCGTGAGCATCCCGAACACGCGGCGTTGCCGTTGGACGGCGGAAATGCTGAAACGGCGGGAGTGTAGACTGAATTGGACGGATTCATTAATCTGCTTAAACCGGCGGGGATGACGTCTCACGACGCCGTAGGTGCCGTGAGACGCATCCTCAGAAACAAAAAGACGGGACACACCGGCACGCTCGATCCGAGAGCGTGCGGAGTGCTTTGCATATGTACGGGGCGCGCCACGCGGGCTGCCGAATATCTGGGGAGTAGCCGCAAGACATACAGATGCGAGATGAAGCTCGGGATTACGACAGATACGGGCGATATCTGGGGCGCGCCGACAGGCGGCAGCCCGGAGGCGGTAGCCTCTGTCGTCCGCGGAGCGGTCGAGAAAGCCATGGCTGATCTTACGGGCACTAGGCTTCAGTATCCTCCGATGTATTCGGCCATAAAGGTTAACGGAAGAAAGCTTTACGAATATGCCAGAAACGGCGAGGCAACTGATGTTAAGCCGCGCGAGATAACTATTTACAGTATAACGCCAGTGAGAATTTTCGATGAACCCGGAGTCGTTTTATTCGATGTCGATTGTTCCAAGGGTACATATGTCAGAACTCTCTGTGAGGAGATAGGAGCGCTGCTCGGATGCGGCGGCACTATGACGATGCTCGTCAGGACTTCATCAGGCAGTATGAAGCTTGAAAATTCCGTGACGTTCGAGGAGATGCTTGATGCAGTCGGCGCAGTTGAGAATCTGACGCACGAACAGATAATGTCAGAGCGCAGGGACGAGCCGCTAAAGGCTGATATGAGCAGGTTCATAACGCCGATAGACGAGATGCTCCCTTCGTTCGGGAAAATAGTTCTCAGTGCGGAAAACATAAGAAAATATGTTAACGGCGGGAAGGTTTCGGGACGCACTTCTGTTCCGGATGAAAAGAACGCGGTGCCGGCCGGATCACCGTACAGGGATATTTACAGAATTTACGGGCCTGACGGCTCTTTTTACGGTACAGGAAAAAAAGAAACAGAGGACGGCGTCCTCACAGTGGATAAGGTGTTTTTCAGATGATTATTTTCGACAGCCTGGACAAGATAAATATCAATGAACCTTGTGTTGTTGCGATGGGCAACTTCGACGGAATTCACAGGGGGCACAGAGCGCTCATAGAGCAGGCTGTAAATGATGCCCGCAGCATGGGAGCAGCGAGCGCTGTGTTCACGTTTTCTGAGAATCCGCGGAACATTCTCGCCGGGCATAAAGTCGTCAGAAACATCGTTTATCCTGAGGACAAGATTGAGCTGATCAGAGAGCTCGGAGTCGATTTTCTGTTTTCCGTGCCGTTTGATGAATATCTGATGAAACAGACGCCTGATGAGTTCACCGAGGATATACTGGCAGGAAAGTTTCACGCAGTTGAAACTGTTTGCGGTTTCAATTTTACTTACGGGTACAAGGCACTCGGAAATGCGGATACACTGAAGGAGGCCGGAGAACGGCTCGGCTTCAGAGCTCAGATTATACCGGCGATAACGGACGGCGGCGAAACGATAAGCAGCACGCTCATAAGGAAGAAAATTTCCGAAGGAAATGTTGAAAGAGCCTCACAGCTGCTCGGCCGGAATTATTCCATAAAGGGAATCGTCGTGCATGGCAATCACATCGGCAGAACGATAGGCTTTCCGACCTGCAATATCACGGTCGATGATTCTATGATAACTCCTGCAAACGGTGTGTATTTCACATACTGCCACGTGGACGGAGAACGCTGCTGCAGCGTCACGAACGTGGGCAACAAGCCGACTATAGGCACATATGACAAAAATATCGAGACAAACATTCTCGATTTTGACAGAGATATTTATGGCCATACTGTCACTATAGAATTTCTGAAAAGACGTCGTACAGAACGTAAATTCAGTGGTCTTGACGAGCTTCAGAGTGAGATAGACCGTGACAAGGCCGCAGCGAGGAATTATCACATGGCGAACGGGCCTGTCATGGGCTCTTGACATCGAATTATGCTGTGTGTATAATTTTAAAGAATGCTTTAAACTTGGCCCATAAAGGGTTGTACCATAGGCTTAGCTGTTAGTTTCTCCGACTTCCGGCTCAGCTTAGGGTGAATGACAAAAAGGAGAAAATAATATGATCGATCAGAAGAAAAAGGCTGAAATCATCCAGGAGTATGCTACACATGAGGGAGATACAGGATCTCCTGAGGTTCAGATCGCTATCCTCACTTACAGAATCAACGAACTGAACGAGCATCTCAAGGTCCACAAGCAGGACCACCACTCTAGAAGAGGACTGCTCAAGATGGTAGGTAAGAGAAGAAACCTCCTCGGCTATCTCAGAGAAAAGGACCTCGAAAGATACAGAACACTCATCGCGCGTCTCGGACTCAGAAAGTAAATTCAGGCCCATTCGCGTATTGGCAGGGTATTTCTGATGCCCGTCGCATAATGCTGACGAAGCGGAGCATGATCACTGTGCTCCGCTTTATGTATATTATGAAATAATTTTTCACACAATATTTTTATTTTATCATCGGATCTATGACTTGAGAATCGGAGACATCGTCTCTGCCGCAGGCATTCTGTCAGCGGAGCTGACGCGGGCGGTACGGGCAGCGAACTGCTCAGCTGCTGTGTCTGTACAGCGGACTGTTTTGGTGCTGAGCCGCATGCGGCATGATAATTCATTCAACAGCGGGAGGACGTCCCGGATTGTCAAGTCAGATCAGATGAAATTTCAGACGATCGGAGGAAACGAATGAAGTTTGAAGATTATCATACTTTCAGAACCGCACTGGGCGGAAAGCTGCTTCAGATAGAAATCGGCAAAGTTGCCGAGCAGGCAAACGGAGCATGCACAGTGCGTCTGGGAGATACAGTTGTTAACGTCACAGCGACTGCTTCTGCTGAACCGAGGCAGGATGTTGACTTTTTTCCGCTGAGCTGCGACTATGAAGAGAGAATGTACGCTGCCGGAAAGATCCCGGGCGGCTTCATAAAGAGAGAAGGCAGACCGTCAGAAAAGGCGATTCTCTGCTCAAGGCTCATAGACAGACCTATAAGACCGCTTTTCCCAAAGGGGTATTACAACGATGTCGTGGTTGTCGCGACTGTTCTCTGCGTAGACAACGACTGTCCGTCGGACATAGCCGCTATGATCGGCTCATCTGTAGCTCTCTCTATTTCTGATATTCCGTGGGGCGGTCCTACCGGCTCGGTTCGCGTAGGAAGAGTTGACGGCGAATACATCATCAATCCTGATATGGATCAGAGCGAAAAGAGCGATATGAATATAACTGTCGCCGGTACAAAAGATGCCATCATGATGGTAGAAGCCGGCGCCGACGAGGTTCCGGAGGATGAAGTTCTTGAAGGAATCTTGTTCGCTCACACAGAGATCAAAAAGCTTGTGGAATTCATCGAAGAAATCACTGCAGAAGTAGGAAAACCTAAGAAGCCTCTTCCTGAGCACGAGGTGCCGGCAGGACTTGAGGACGCGATACGTGAGTTAGAGACTGCTGATATGCGTCAGGCTATAATGATCCACGAAAAGGCTGCTCGCCAGGAAGCGATGGACAATGTAGAAAACGCTGTCAGGGAAAAATTCGGCGAAGAGTATCCTGACAATGCGAGAGACATAGAGGATATTCTTTATAAAGTAAGAAAAGAACAGATGAGAGACCTGATTCTCCATGAAGGTATTCGTCCTGACGGAAGAAAAACGACAGAAATCAGGCCTATCTGGTGCGAGACATCGTTCCTGCCAAGAACGCATGGTTCAGGCCTGTTTACAAGAGGACAGACACAGGTTCTCACTGTTGCAACGCTCGGACCTTTGAGCGACGCACAGACACTCGACGGAATCTCGCCTGAGACAGAGAAGAGATATATACATCACTACAACTTCCCTCCTTATTGCGTAGGTGAAGCGAGAACATCGAGAAGTCCAGGCAGACGTGAGATCGGACACGGCGCGCTTGCAGAGAGAGCTCTGCTCCCTGTGATTCCTTCCAAGGAAGAGTTCCCTTACGCGATCAGACTCGTATCTGAAGTGCTCTCGTCAAACGGAAGCTCATCGCAGGCTTCTGTCTGCGGATCGACGCTCGCGCTCATGGACGCAGGCGTTCCGATCAAGCGCCCTGTATCGGGCATAGCGATGGGTCTCATCAAAGAAGGAGACGAAGTAGCGATTCTGTCCGATATCCAGGGAATGGAAGACTTCCTCGGAGACATGGACTTCAAGGTAGCAGGAACGGAAAAAGGCGTAACAGCTATTCAGATGGACATCAAGGTTCACGGAATTTCGCGTGAAATCCTCTCCAGAGCGCTCCAGCAGGCTCACGAAGGCAGAAAGTTCATTATGGACAAGCTTCTCGAGGCCATTCCTGAGCCGAGAAAGGAACTTTCGCCTTATGCTCCGCGCATTATTTCAATGCAGATCGATAAGGACAAGATCCGCACAGTCATCGGTTCCGGCGGAAAGACGATCAACAAGATCATCGATGAAACAGGAGCCAAGATCGATATCGACGATGATGGCATGATATTCATCGCTGCTCCTGACCTCGAGTCAGCTGAAGCTGCCAAAGATTATATAGAGCTCATCACAGCAGATGTTGAAGTAGGAAAGACGTATGCCGGCGAAGTAAAGAGAATCATGGACTTCGGCGCGTTCATCGAAGTTCTTCCTGGAAAGGAAGGTCTGCTCCACATTTCAAGGATGGCGGATCACAGAGTCGACAGAGTCGAAGACGTCATGAATATCGGCGACAAGGTCGAAGTAACTGTCTACGAGATCGACAGCCAGGGCCGCATTAACCTCGAGCGCCCGGGCATCAAGGCTCACGGCGGCGCACCTAAAGGCGGAAACAGAAACGGCGGCCAGCGCGGCGGCAGAAATGGCGGCGGACGCAGGTTTAATTAAAAAATAACATGAATGTCCGGGACATGGCGCCATACACATGTGATGTGTGTAATAG
>CADBRA010000040.1 GCA_902796965.1 uncultured Eubacteriales bacterium
AATACGATGGAGTTATCCATCAAAATCAGAAAATATGCCAGAAGAGTAATCGGCAGGAGAATGCCAAACCCATGCTGCTTATTATTTTCCATTTCCTATCCTTCCTTATTATTCTTTTGTTTGTCTTTATTTTCTGTGTTCATTGCCTCATCCCCTGCTTTTGCGCCGCAGCTTATGAAAGCAGCCGCAGCTACCAGGAGAATCATGACAATCAGTATTCTTTTCATTCTGTCCTCCTGTTTGAGCCGGTGCTCTGACCGGGTGGCAGGAGAGTCTTTCAGGCTCCTACCTGCACTCGTCGAGCACATGCAGTAATTCTTCAGTTGTAAACTTCTTTGGACATCCGCCGGTCCTGACAGTAGTCTCAGCAATCGCTCTGAAGTCTGTATCATCACCTATGTTCATCTCAGAAAGAGTTGTTGGCAGGCCTATCTCTTTTATGAAGTCAGACAGCGCATCTATGAATGCCTCCGCAAGTTCCGTTTCGCTCTTTCCGTCAGGATCGATGCCCCACACCTCTGTCGCCATTCTTGCAAACTGAGGAGCTGCTTCAGGCAGATAATGTCTGTAAAGCACCGGATGAAGCACAGCCAGTCCCTGTCCGTGATTACAGTCAGTATAGGCACCGAGCTGGTGCTCGAGCATGTGGCACTGAAAGTCTGTCGCTTTGCCGGTCTTTAGGATGCCGTTCTCTGCCATGGCTGCCGCCCATACAAGCTCACTTCTTGCCTTCACATCCTGCGGGTTTGCCAGAGTAGCCCTGATGTTGCGGATTATGTTTCTCTGAGTCGCTTCATTGATCTCATCTGTCAGATTGACCTCTCTCGGCATGCCCATGTAGGTCTCCATGCTGTGCGAGAGTGAGTCGAACGCTCCGGAGATGACCTGCTTCATCGGCATTGTCATCGTATAGATCGGGTCGAGTATCGCGAAGTCATAGAATGCGCCCCACACCGGTGATTTCATCATCTTCTCTGTGTTGGTGATGACAGCTCCGTTGTTCATCTCCGCTCCGGTGCCGAAAGCCGTGACGACCGCACCCATAGGAATGAATTCCGTCGGCTTGCCGCCCTTGCTGTATTCAAAGTCCCAGATGTCTTCATCCAGCTTTGCCTGCGCAGAAACGATCTTGCAGCAGTCGATAACAGAACCTCCGCCGACAGCCAGTATTAAATCGATATTATTATCCTTTGCAAGCTTTGCCCCTTCCCGCACCTTGTCATATGTAGGATTGGACATAATTCCGCTGAATTCAGTGACATCCTTGCCGGCAGCCCTCAGTATGCCCATAAGTTCGTCATAAATGCCCGTCTTCTTAACCGAGCCGCCGCCATATGCAAGCAGCACATTCCTGCCAACCTTAGCGAGCTCTGCAGGCAGATTGTCTGCAGCCGCCTTTTCGCCAAAATATACTGTTACCGGATAGTTGTATGTAAAAGCGTTCATAGTTATTCCTCCTCAAATGGCAGGTGCAGCTCTGCGTATTTTGCTACTGTTTCTTCGTCTGCCACGTAATATCTCTTTGTTCCATCGAGCTTTGCGATCTCTGCCATTTCTTCATCTGTGAGAGTAAAATCGAAGATGTCAAAGTTGGCTCTGATGTGATCAGGATTTCTCGATCCCGGAATGGTCATAAAGCCCATCTGAGTGTGCCAGCGCAGCACGATCTGCGCGTTACTCTTGCAGTACTTGTCTGCAAGCTTAGTGAATACCGGCTCTTTTACCAGTCCCGGATCACCGTGACCGAGCGGGTACCATCCCATAAGCGCTGTACCGTACTCAGTGATTCTCTCTCTGATCTCCCTCTCTGTGCAGTAAGGATGAGCCTCGGCCTGCATTACGTGAGGAGCGATTTCAGCCTCTGCGAGAAGTGTCTCCAAACTCTCTCCCACAAAGTTTGAGATGCCGAGCGAACGTGCCTTGCCGTCCTTATATGCTTTCTCGAGTTGAAGGTATCCTGCCATGTAGTTGCCCGATGGTTGGTGGATGAAGAGAAGATCCACATAGTCAAGCTTAAGCCTCTCAAGGGTCTTGTCTACCGCCGTTTCGTTCTCATAGAGAGTAGGCCAAAGCTTTGTGGAAACAAAGACTTCTTCGCGCGTTACGATACCTTCCTCAAAAGCCTTAGCAAGCGCCTTGCCAACCGCCTCTTCATTCATGTATGCATTTGCGGTATCGATCATTCTGTATCCTGACTTAAGCGCCGAATAAACTGAATTCTCGGTATCTTCAGGGCTGATCATGAATGTTCCGATCCCGATGACCGGTGCCTTTACTCCGTTGCTCAGTGTGATGTATTCCATGGCTTCCTCCTTTGCATTTCCTGTCTGCTATTCTTATCTGTTATAACTTTGAGATATTATTTTGCTTTGCTTACAACGACAGTTTACAGAGTTTTCAAGCTGCTGTACAATACCAATAGCGAAAGCTGTTATTCACATTTGAATAGTAACGGAGGATGAGATCATGATAGAGATAAGATTGCTTGAGCAGCTGGCCGCTTTTGCTGAGTACGGAACACTTTCAGAGGCCGCAGAAAAACTGCATACTTCTCAGCCGACACTTACAAGGTCGATGAAGCAGCTTGAGGATGAGCTCGGCGTTCCTCTGTTCATCCGCAGAAAGAACCATCTTACCCTTAGTGAAACAGGCATACGAGCTGCCGAATACGCAAAGCATGTGCTTGTTGCTGACAGGGATTTCGAGGCGAAAGTTCGCGCATACGACCGCAGTCTGCATACGATCTCGATCGGGTTCTGCGCTCCGGTGCCTCAGACAATTCTGACACCTATGATCAATAATGTGTTTGACGGTATGACGATATCTGCTGACATGTCGGATGACTCGTTGTTTGAGGATAAATTGCGTCAGGGCATCTATCAGCTTGCAGTACTTCACTATAAGCCGGAGAGTCCGGAGTTCTTCTGTAAGAAGATCGGCAATGAGCAGCTGTATATCTCTCTTCCTTCAGGCAACCCCCTTGCATTCTATCCGGAAGTCCACCTTTGTGACCTTAACGGGCTCAGCATACTCTTACTCAGCAGGATCGGTTTCTGGTCAAATGTCCACAGAGAGAAGACACCCGACAGCAAATATCTGCTGCAGGTCGATGAATCGGCATTCGTTGAATTGGCTGAGAACTCTGAATATCCTATCTTCACTTCCAGTTATTTTATCCGCGCCGGTCAGACAATGACAGGGAGGATCGATGTCCGCATAGCAGATCCCGAATGCAGCACAGACTACTATCTGGTATGTCTCAGTTCAGAACAAAAAAAGTACAAGCACCTGTTCGAGCTTGTACATGAGAATACTATCAGTTGATCATGTCATTCTTCAGATGCTGTTTTGCATGAGTCCGTATAGTATGAATCGATATCTTGAATGATACGCTCGTAGTGTTCAAGAGCGGCATCGCAGCAATCCTTTCCTATCGTGAGGATCTGTGGGGTCGATCCCTCTATAGCGATTTTATATAGAAATGCTGCTGCTTTTTCAGGATCACCCGGCTACTTGTGGTTGTTTTCTTTCATCCAGTCTATGACACTATGTACTGGAGTTCCGTCATATTCAGGCATAGGATCCTTTGGAAAGCAGACCGAGCTTCCGTCCCTGAAGTCCGTCCGGAAAGCTCCGGGCACAACTGTCGTTACATGGACGCCGAACTGATTGAGTTCATTGTTAAGGGCCTCAGACAGCCCGGTTACAGCAAACTTAGCTGCGCAGTACGCCGATCCGCCGTTGAACCCCATAAGTCCTGCCTGCGCCTGTTATCAGCCAAACTCCCATTTCGTATTCTCCTTGCTATACGCTGTTATTACTGTCTTCGATAACAGTTTATGAGCATTTGCAGGAAATGTACAATGTCAATACCGAATCTCACTATTCATATATGAATATCTGTTACAAGAAAAGAACCCTGAGACGTTCATCTCAGGGCCAAAGTTCTGGCGGAGGACATGATGTGAGGAGGGGCCTACGTAGTGGGAGGAGCCCTGACATCGACATGGGACTCGAACTCCGAAGTCTGTTAGCTCAAACCATTGAAATGAAAGGAGGTTCCTCACTCTACTCCGACGGAATGTAAGGTTCTCTTCGTTTAAAACGACGTTGTCTTAATGCAGAGAACCTTGATTTTCGGAGGCAAGCTCCTTCGATAAAACAGTTGGTGTAACAGCAGTTGCTGTCAGATATCTTTATTGTACTCAGAACATTTTTGTTCCAAGAGAGTGAAATCATTGCATCTCTTTGTTAGAAGAGTGTCCGTACCGTTCTTCATTTTATGATTATATAATGCAGCCGCATTCTTTCTGATTTTGTCCTGAATAGATTTTATATACTTATACTCTGCCAGAAGAAGTTATCTGTATTTTGGATTTCTCTCCTCCGAAAAGTCTACATACTTATATAGCCCTTCTGGCACAGGAAACATATTATTAAGATTGATCACCGCATATCTTTTAACCTTAATAAAATCAAGTCCCTCTTTCATTCTCAAGTGTTTGTCCTTAAACGAGAAAAGCGGAGCAATGTAATCTATGTCATTAATATGCAGAATAATGCCTATATACTTGCGGCTATTAGCCTGTCCGGCTTTACCATTATGAAGTTTCTCGTTTATGGGCCGAGATACACCCACTGTTATTAGTATACCTGAAGCAGGTCATTTTGAGGGTCATTGTCCTTTGCGATGTCTTCTGCATGTCCGCTCCAGCCCCAACCTTCTCCGCAGTGACGATAGAAGACAACAGCGAAGCCGTATTCTTCTTTCTTAGCTTTTTAAAGAGAAGCCTATGGGACTTCCTTAAAAAAAGGCAAAATGTAACAATTCTACACTGTTCTGTAACAGTATTTCCGTATTAGAAAAGCCCGAAATCGTTGAAATCTCGGGCTTTCTATGGCGGAAAATTTTCTTGCAAATGACACTGCCTCATCAATTTTATCTTCAGTAACTTTATCCGCCACATCCGCGTCAACCCCCTGTGTGGCAGCAGACGAACCGGACAAAGTCCTGATTTCCGAAATGTTGCCGCGGATCACAGCAAAATGTATCTGATCCATCGGTCTCCTGGCGGTGACGGTCCTGAGATCTGAAGCTCCTGCTCCAACCGGATCCAGTATGACCGGATGATTGAGCTGTTCAGCTTTCTTACCCGCCCTGATCATTGACTCGATTGTCCTCTTGTTCAGCGTTCCGATATTAATGTTCAGAGCGCTGCAGATACTTGCGATATCCTCTACCTCATCTATTTCATCCGCAATGATGGGTGATGCACCGCAGGCCAGAAGAATATTTGCGCAATCATTTGCCGTCACATAATTGGTTATGTTATGTACCAGCGGGTATTTTTTTCTTACATTTTCAAGGAATTCTTTCATTGTGATCTCCATTATCCGATAATACAACCGTATTTGCATAAAACCAGTGCCAATACTCAGCTCGTCGGAAAATTTTTCATAAATATAACAGCTTCTCACGTAAAGAATGAACTATTTTGTATCTGAATAAATATCAGTGCGTATAGAGGCATCCATATCACTGCAGCACCAAGATCAATATCTGATATCTCACCTGCCGTAATACTGCTGTTGCGGATAAGAACATCAGCAATCTCAAAATGAGTAAAGATCAGACCATAAGCTTTGGCCATCCTTCAGACGTGAACTGCCTCGACTTAATGTTTGCATTTGCAGTCGGGGCTTCCTGTTTAAATGAATCTGCTGAGAGCGGCATTAAAAGCAGCATCTATCTGATGTTTTTGTACTGATATATACCAACAGGACCTGACGGATTTTCCGGAAATTATAGGGTTTCTGACGAAAGTTTATATGTTGTCGTTTTATCTGCTCCTTCTGTCATGTTCAGCATTCTGATAGTATTTACGCTTTCTGTCTGACATTTCATCTGCAGCCATTTTTATCAGCTTTTTCATATCTATCTCATTTTTCTTCAGATCAGCCATACCCATGGAAACGGAAAAGCCGGCATCCTCTATCTCTTTATATATCTGCTCCATGCTTTCACGAATCTTTTTTTCATTTTTGTCAGGTATCAGTGCCACAAATTCATCTCCGCCAATGCGATACGAATTCTCACGGCCGAACTGTTGCTCAAATATCGATGCAGTTTTTCTCAGAAACTCGTCCCCAGCTTCGTAGCCCTGCTCTACGTCAACTTCATGAAGCCCGTTTACATCAAGAAAAACGCAGGACAGGTTTCTAAGGCATCTGTTAGGATATGATGAAAGTGCCTGTTCATACCGATTCCGGCTGTTCATTCCCGTCATGAGATCAGTATCACTTATATATTTCCATTTTTTCTCATAATACAGGCGCTGGATCTTAATTCTTGTTAGATATGTGCTTGAGACAATACTTACTGTTCCGAAAATAACAGAATGAACGATATCCATCCACAGTATAGAAGGAATATCATTTATGAATGCACTTATTATAAATATCGCTGTACATGCAATTATATACAGGCTGATACGCACAGGACGGTCTGTAAAAAACATGGGCAGCACCATAATGAAAGCTATGTATTTCACTGCCAGCATATTCGGATTCAATATAGTGCTTAAGACAATGCTGTAACCTATTAATATGCTGATAAAAGCATACATATAAAACATAGATTTACTTTTTGTGCCGCCGCCTGTTCTTTTAGCCAGAATAAACGATACTATGAGACATATCATAAGTGAAACATAGACCCAGAATTTCATTTTCGGCCCGCCGGAAAAGAGATACACACAAATCGTTCCCGGCACCATAAGCACGCTCAATATTCTTGATAAAAATATCAGGTTGTTGTGATTCTCCTCAGAAACGTCTTCCTTCAGTTTTGTGTACTCGTCCTCCGAAATACCTACAGTAAAAAACGAATGTATTAGATCAAATAGTCTCAAAACAGCCTCCCGGTGTTATGTCAAATTTTGTCGTGTACTTTATTACATTATAGTACCTGAAAAATAAATGGCAAATGATTCTGCATCAATCCTCGATCATAACTTTGCACCAGAGGCTAAGATGATAGTTTCTATACAATCTGACATGAAAACCAGCTTATAGGTTCTTCAGCGTCAGATTTCTCAAATATAACTGCTGCCTCCGACCGTCTTCAACATGATGCACTGTTTTTCTGTTTGCTGGTCATAGTAAAAGGCCTCTCACGCTTTAATAATTATTGTCATGAAAGGCTTGTTTACATGCTTTTACAGAGTTTTTATATTTGTCCCCTTTAAATGTGGCTCCGGCATCACCGCGCCGACCTTCAGCCGGATTTTGACACTCCCATGCATAAAAGCAGTGGTTAGCGGACGCTTTAATAATCGCAGGCAGAGCAGATTATACGCTGACTGTAAAGTGTAGCTATGATGCAGTGTTTGCAGTCACAGGGCATCAGTCTGTCTTTTATACATCACATGCAGCGTACAACTGACTTTAGAGTTCCTCGTTATCTCTGCTGTTTAGTATCATGCCGGACAAGCCGCTTATATAAGAACCCATGTCTCTGCTGGAATCATCTGTATAAGAAGCTGTGATCACAGCACTGCAGTTCCCGCTCCACTGGCCGGCTCCCCTAATGGACTCAATAGCAGGCCGGATCTTCCTGGCAACATTCCGCACTTCATCCTTATTGCTGAAACTCATCAGAATGCAGAAGCGGCTCCCCTCCACTCTTCCGATCACGCAGCCCTTGCCGCCGCAGTTTTTCAGAGCCTCACTGACTTTCCTCAGCAGACAGTCTCCCGAACTGTCTCCATAAAGTTTGATGATATCACTGTATTCAGGAACATATATTTCGAGCATTGCAAAACTTTTACCCGTACGACAGTCCTGTTCAAGATAATTGTATATACTGTCTGAAATACCGCGCGCATTGGCCAGCCCGGTAACAAGATCCATGGATGAGAGTTTTTTTTCTTCGCCCCAAAACTGCCGTGCCTCATCTGCGTCAGCCACGGTACCCAGAATACCAATGATTTTACCGTCGCGATATACCGGAATCTTACTTACGATGATTTCCCGGTTTGTGCCGTTCACAATGCAATACCCTTTTCGCCGGTAAACCTTCTTTCCAGAGCTAAGTACCTCTTCCTCGTCCTTTTTGAATGGCTTCGGATCAATATGCCATCCGATATCCTCATCCGTTTTCCCGATGATCTGCTTTTCTGAACTAAAGCCAAAATGTCTGATGAAACTTTCACTCGCCCCAACAAACCTTCTGTCCTCATCTTTCCAGAAATACATGCGTTTTGCATTCAAGACCAGGTTTTTCCAGAGGACTTCTTCTGTTATTCCCGCATTTTTCTGACCATATATGATATCGCTCAGTGAAGAGGCAACCTTTATAATATCTGATTCATTCACTTCTGCTTCGAATGTAAAGTGCAGAGCCTTTTTGAAATCCGACCTCTGCATAGGAACAATCATATGGATAAACCAGCGGTACTCTCCTGATGAGGTAATGCTCCGGAACATTCCCGTTAGAGCATTGTTCTTATTATTCCTCAAACGCGATTTAAGCGTAGAGACATCCATGAATTCTTTAAACCGTTCCTGATCCGGAAGATAGCAGTAATCAGCCGCCCAGGCATTAATCACCGAAGATGTACCCTTCAGTTCAACGCCCACTCCCATTGGCTGATCAGACAGCGAGGATTTTACGCCTTCTACGGTATCGTTCTCAATGTCGTATATGGCGATATCGTTGCACAGATAATACAGATCGCTCATCGTTTCCATCCTGATCTGCTGTAAATTTTCAACATCTATTTCCACATACTGTATATGCATTATATACAGATAGTGATTATCCTGAATTGTCTCCACAGACCCTGTGAGCTGCATATAATGATCTCCGGAAGGATATGCCGTAGTCTGCACGCCCCTCAGCTTCCTCAGCTGCTGATCAGCGAACTGTCTGTGGAAAATGTGAATCGGATCTCCCGGTGTATTGATTTTATTCTCCCAGTCTTTCAGATCACGCACATTATCTCTGAACAGAGCCTCTCTGTAAGCCCGGTTTGCAAAGAGGATATTCATATTTACACCATCATCATCTACAACACAGAGTGTTTTATCCGTGAGATAGTCGATGCGGCTCAGCTTAGTAAAATATGATCTCCATATTGCAGATTCCGTGATAAAGCTCCTGCTCCTAAAATATGGGGACAATTTTTCAAATGGCATCGGCCGCGCAAAATAATAGCCCTGTATCTTTTCACATCCGATTTCTCTTAAGAAAAGATATTGATCCCTTGTTTCTACGCCTTCTGCAATAGTGGAAATATCCAATCCTTTCGCCATCCTCACAATGAACGTAATTATCTTCCTGGCCTTTTCATCAAAATTTTTTAACAACGACATGTCGAGCTTCAGTCCATTAAAAGAATAGCTTTTTAAAACGCCCAGAGACGAATACCCTGATCCGAAATCATCCATCAAAACGTTGTAGCCCATACGATGGAGCCGCCTGATAAACGGATCCACTTTGTCGATGTTTTTAACAAAAGCACTCTCTGTAATCTCCAGGTTTGTAAATTCTCTCGGCACGCCATATTTCTGTGAGATCGTATCGATTGCATCCGGCAGCTCATCATGCAGAAAGTCCTTACGTGACAGGTTTATAGAGACAGGAACCGGGTTTCTCTCGCTCTTCTCCATCCGGACATATTCTCTGCACACCTGCTCGAATACATAGAGATCCAGCCTGTATATCTGACCTGTCTCCTCAAGAATCGGAACAAACTGTCCCGGATAGATAATGCCGTAATCAGGATCAATCCACCGCACCAGTGCTTCGCTGCTGCAAACCGTTTTGGTCATCGTGCGGACAATGGGCTGATACCAGACCTGTATCCAACCCTTTTCTATAGCTTCATCAAAATTCCTCATGATGTGGAACTTCAGTGAAGTGTATTCCATAATTTTGTCATTGAACCAGACAAATGCGGATGTTGTTGTCTGTGCAATAGATTCGCATGCCAGTCTGGCTCTGTCGCAGGCATCGGTCAGTCTGGTACCGTCGTTTTCAAATTTGAAAATTCCGACCTTAACTGCCAGATTTTCGCTGCTCAGTTTTTTCATCTGTGAAAAAAGCACATTCAGCCTTGATTCAATCTGATCGTTTTCAGCATATACAACAAAATGATCACTTTCAAAACGAGAGGCTTTATCCCTGTCAAAATTTTTTATTATAAGATCCGCAAGGGCACATATCTGTTTGTCTCCGCTTCGGAATCCATATCTGCTGTTATACTTTTTCAGGCCGCACAGATCGAAATACATGACTACTGGAACCTGCCCCCTATCCCAGATCCTCTTAATGCCTGTCATGGAATAATCGAGAAAACGGGTCATATTCTGCAGCCCTGTCAGATCATCATAATGCTTTGTGAATTCCGTGCTGCGCGATGAAGAAGATTTGTCTGACAATGTGTTAATCACAGCTTTGACAAGCTGATCATTATCTGCGTTAGTAGTTTCATCGGTGTAAGTGATCAAGGCCAGGATCTTACCATCTACATTAATATGTTTTCCTGTCCCGTGAATCAAATGATATTCCGATTGATCTTCCCTTTTGTTTCGGAAAACAATATCGTAGCTTTCGCCTCCTGCAGCAAAACTGTAAGAGTATTTTTCCATTCTGGTAATGTCCTCAGGATGAACATTTCTGTAAAGATCTGTGTTAAGACTATACACGGCCTCCTGAACGTTATTATACCCGAAGAGTTCAAGATAAGCCTTGGAAACCAGGAGAGGCTTAATCTGATCTTTGACATACTGGTACACAGCCAGAGGGATCGGAATATTTTCCAGAAAGGATCTTGTATCAGATGAAATTTCATAGGTTTTCATATTATATGCGCCTCCAGGCATTTTTAACATCATGATCATCCTCTGACCTTGCTTTTGACATTTTCCTTAATGACTGTTTTAATAAATGCGGGCATGTCGGCTTCATCTTTTTCCTGAACGACATCTCCGGGGATATCGGGATTTCTGCTACCCCCCCCCCGAAAAATTACAAAATATATCCAACACTATCAAATTTCTCCCTTCAGGCAATCCGTATAATTCATCTTTCACTGATATTATAGCTCTGTATATAAAGAAATATTATACCGAAAAATAAAATAATAAAAATCCTGAAATCAAAGCTGCAATTAATCAAAATCAGAAAATAAAATCTTTATGCTTTGTCATTGATCTGCTATGCACATCGAGCTGCGGGATTATTTCCTTTGATTCATCACGTCATCCGCTATACAGATCTGATCTCTTCCGTTTTTCTTTGCCTTATACAAAGCCTCATCAGCACTCTTATAGATCACCTTCGCCATCTGGTTTTCTGTAATCTGCACACATCCCACCGAGCATGTGATAATATTGCAGTCCGGGAGAGTGATGGTACGGATTGCATCCCGGATCTGCCTTATCCTGTCCAGCGGATCCGGACCGCCGGCAAGGACCGCAAACTCATCTCCTCCGATCCGCCCCGCAGCGACTTTTGCTTTTTCAAATCTGTCATCACCCCAGTCATAATAGTCACCGCAGAAAGTGCCCGGATGTTCGATATATGCCTGCTTTCCCTCCGGAAATATTACCTCAACGAGATCATCACAGGGCTCAGGCGAAGTATTAAGCAGAATCCACAGAACGTTTGCAGCAACAGCACGGATATAATAATCACCCGCCTGATGACCCATATTATCATTAATATCCTTGAAGTGATCGATGTCAAACACGGCAAAAACGAGATTTTCCGCTATGTCACTGTCCATGATGCGCTCAACCTCTTTGAAAAAATATTGGTGGCTCAGGAGCCCTGTCAGGCTGTCGATATGCGCTAGTGAACTACTCCGACTTATAGAAGTCGGAGCTTCCTGCTTCAACCACTACTGCGTTGGCTACGATGATACGTAACTCAATGTCTTAC
>CADBRA010000041.1 GCA_902796965.1 uncultured Eubacteriales bacterium
TGAACAATACTGTCGTGCAGGAGGATATTCGATGAATAAAGGTGTAAAGGGACTTGCAGAGGCGGTGAAAAACAGTTCTGCTGTATGTGCTGACGGTGTGAGCAGAGGGCAGACTGCTTACGCTTGTTCCGAGATTATGAAGGAAAACGGCGGACAGATGCTGATCATAGTGGCTTCGGAAGAACGTGCGAGAGAGATGAAGGAATATCTGACATTTTTCAGCCCTGACAGAGAAATTTTTGTGTTTCCGGACGAGGAAAGGCACTCTTTTCACTACGATGCTATGAGCCGGTCTGGAAGCTTTGGCAGGATAGAGTGCCTTATGGCACTTGTTTCCGGCAAAGAAGGATTTTTTATCGCACCTGTAATGGCAGCATCAAAAGGCATGGCTTCCAGGGAAAGGTTTGATGGCAGCGAACTGCGTCTTGTCCGCGGAGCGGACGCAGGGCGCGATATCAGAGAAGCGCTTGCATCCGCCGGTTATGAGCGGTGCTCAATGACGGAGGCCCAGGGGCAGTTCAGCGTAAGAGGCGGAATCATAGATGTATTTCCTGTTGGAAGTACTTATCCCGTAAGAATAGATTTATTCGATACGGAAGTTGACGACATCAAGCAATTTGACCCGTTTTCACAGAGATCAATAAAAGAACTGGAGAGCCTGGTGATTCCGCCTGCCGCAGAGATAAAACCGGAGGACGCAGCTGTCGCGTCATATATTTGGGACTATATGGATGAAAGTTCGTTAATCTGCGCGGATGAGTGGAACAGGATATGCGAGGCACGCAGCCTTTCTGACAGAGAATGGGCGGCGTCTGCTGCGTCAGACAGCAGTATCGATGAAAATGAACGCAGCGGCGGAGATAATGATGAGAACGCTCAGGCGCCCGTTGAAATTTTTCTCGATACTGCAGAACTGCCGAGAAAGCTGACGGCACGAAAGCACTTTTTAGCGACGGAGCCGCTCGGCGCGAGTCTTAAGGGCATAAGCGCTAGAATAGAATATGTGAATATTTCATGCAAAGCTGCGTCTTCGTACAGCGGTCAGATGAAGTTATTTGGAGACGATCTTGCCAGGTTCGCGGACGGAGAATACGAGGTTCATGTAGCATGCTCCACTGATGAGAGACTTTCGAATCTAAGCAGCTTCGTTGAAAGGCTGGGCATCACAGGCAATATCTCCTGGGAGTCCGGAGTTCTGCCGGAGAGCGTCATCTTTTCCGATGACAAGCTCGCGTATATCTCTGACAGCGATATATTCAGGGGTGCGAGGAAAAAGAGAAAAAAGAGAAAGAAAAAAGCCGGACGTATGGCGGCATTTGCCGATTTCAACGAGGGAGATTACGTAGTTCATGAGAACCGGGGCATAGGTGTGTTTGTTGGCGTAAAACCGATAGTTGTGGACGATATAAGGCGCGACTATATGGCGATAAAATACGCTGGCGGAGATATGCTTTATGTGCCTGTCGAGCAGATGGATCTGGTGCAGCCATATATTGGTTCTGGCGGTGCTGCACCGAAGATCAGCAGGCTCGGTTCGCGGGAATGGACCAAGACGAAGGCAAAAGCGCGTGCAGCTGTTGAGCACATGGCTGAGGAACTCGTGGAGACATCGGCTCAGCGCAAGATGGAGCCGGGATTTCAATTCAGTCCGGACACCGTATGGCAGAGGCAGTTTGAGGATCAGTTCCCGTACGAGGAGACAGATGATCAGCTGCGCTGCATAGATGAGATAAAGATGGATATGGAAAGCCCTTGGCCTATGGACAGACTGCTCTGCGGCGATGTCGGATTTGGCAAGACAGAGGTGGCAGCGCGCGCGATATTCAAGTGCGTGATGGACGGAAAGCAGGCGGCTGTACTCGTTCCCACGACTATTCTGGCTAACCAGCATTACGAGACTTTCAAAGAGCGCTTCGGGAAATTCCCGTGCACGATCGATATGCTCTCGCGTTTCAGAACCGA
Organism: uncultured Eubacteriales bacterium; assembly: GCA_902796965.1. GTDB lineage: Bacteria > Bacillota > Clostridia > Peptostreptococcales > Anaerovoracaceae > RUG708. The sequence goes on from CADBRA010000041.1 coordinate 1,963, forward strand.
CGCCGAGCAGAAAAAGACGATAGAAGATCTTGCGGAGGGTCACATAGATGTACTCGTCGGCACACACAGGATGCTTTCAAATGATGTAAAATTCAAAGACCTCGGTCTTCTTGTCGTAGATGAGGAGCAGCGCTTCGGAGTGCAGCACAAAGAAGCAATCAAACAGCTCAAGAAAAACGTCGATGTGCTGTCGCTGTCAGCGACGCCTATACCGCGCACGCTTCACATGTCTCTTTCAGGCATCAGGAGCATGAGTACGATAGAAGAAGCGCCTGAGGACAGATTCCCTGTTCAGACATTTGTTCTTGAGGAGGATGATTCGCTGCTGCGCGGCGTAATCATGCGAGAAATCGACCGCGGGGGCCAGTGCTTCGTGATTTACAACAGAGTGCGCGGCATAAAAACCACGGCTGACAAGATCCGCAGCCTTGTACCTGAGGCACGTGTGGCATGCGCTCACGGCCGCATGGATGAGCACAAGCTCGAAGATGTTATGAATGCGTTCATAGAGCATGAATACGATGTGCTGGTCGCTACGACGATAGTCGAATCCGGTATAGATATCCCATCGGCCAACACGCTTATCGTGCTCGATTCTGACAGATACGGACTGGCACAGCTATATCAGCTCAGAGGCAGGGTAGGTCGTTCAAATGTTGCAGCTTATGCGTATTTCATGTATCAGAAGAACAAGGTGCTGAGCGATGTGGCAGAGCGCAGGCTCAGAGCAATACGCGAGTTCACGGAGTTCGGCTCGGGATTCAGGATCGCGATGAAAGATCTCGAGATACGCGGCGCTGGAAATCTCATAGGAACTGAGCAGTCCGGTCACATGATGACGATCGGGTACGAGCTTTACTGCAAGATGATAGATGATGCCGTAAGACGGCTCAGAGGCGAGAAAATTGACGAAGACGAGATGGAGATCACTGTCGATATCAGTACCGATGCATTCATCTCCTCGAAGTACATAAGCGATGAGAGCGTGAAGCTCGACATGTACAAGCGTATTGCGGGCATCAGGACCGAAGAAGATGTCAGGGATGTTACGGACGAGCTCAATGACCGTTTCGGACAAGTGCCTCAGGAGACAAAGTCACTGATCAATGTGGCACTTATCAAATCGAAGTGTATGGATGCCGGAATATCCCGTGTATCATATTTCGGCGGAAAACTCACGTTTGCATTTGACGAGAACAAGGCCCCTGATCCCGAAATTTTCAAGAAAATCTCTGAAGCATATGGCAATACAGCTGTCATAAATATTGGGAAAAAACCGTTTGTTAAGATAGGCGTAAAAAAGGTGTCGGATGTAGTGGACAGCGCAATTTCATTTCTTAACACGACTTCAGCATAAATGCATTCTATCTGCGTCAGCTCCGCTGACATTCTAAGGCGTGTGATGTGGTATAATATTTGCAGCACATCAATTACAAGTGTCTCAAGGGAGTATTAATATGAAAAGACGCAGATTTTTAATAAAAACAGCTGCAGTTCTTCTGTCAGCTGTAATGATTTTTGCGCTTGCGGGCTGCGCCAGCAAGAGTGATTCAGGTAAAAAGGTGGCAGATGTTGAAGGCACAGTCATTACTCAGGGACAGCTGGACAACTTTACGATGCTGACTCTGTACAGACAGGGATACGATCTCTCGGGCACGACAGCTGCACTTAAGAAGCAGTGCCTCCAGAATATGATAGATGCAGAGGCAATAAATATTTACTGCGAGAATAACGGCATAGATGTCTATGATGATTCATACAATACAGAAAAGACTTCGTTCATGGACTCCATAAAGAAAAACGACTCCGATTTCCTCGAGCAGAACGATATAACAGACAGCGATCTCGTGACATATTACAGATCACAGTATCTCAGCAACAAGCTGCTCGAGCAGGTTCAGACAGAATACAGCGAAGAGGAGATAGCAAAGGAAGCCAGAGCATATTATGACAGTCACAAGAATGATTACAAGGTAGATGACGAAAAACGTGTCAGCGAGATACTGACGGGCAAAAAGACTGCGGCTGAGGAAGTCGTAAGCAGGCTCGACAGCGGAGAGAATTTCGCAGATCTTGCGCGGGAGATGTCAGAGGATGCCAACAGCGCATCAAACGGTGGAGATCTCGGATTTTTTACCAAGAGCGAAATAAAAGATCAGTTCGGCAGCGGTGTATTCGATATGAACGTCGGACAATATTCACAGCCGATAAAGACCGACGACGGATACGCTGTCGTAATGATTACAGCAAGCAACGATTCTGGATATAAATCGTTTGATGAAGTTTCACAGGAGATAAGCTACAATTTTTATATGAATTACTGCAAAGACAGAATTTCACGCATGGAAAAAGATATGAGCATCGAAACATATGATATCAAATGACGTGATCTGAAGCGGAGGCGGGCGTATGCATGTCTGGGGACATTTCAAAACGATAACAAAGCACAGACACATGGTTATGAAACTCTGCTTCAGAGCAGGACTCTACAGGCAGGGACTGGCTCATGATCTGTCGAAGTACTCATACACTGAATTTTCAAAGGGCATCAGGTATTTTCAAGGTGACAGAAGCCCTAACAACTATGAAAGAGAAGTCACGGGGATTTCTCTTTCGTGGCTTCACCACAAGGGCAGAAACAAGCATCACTTCGAATACTGGCTTGACTACGACATAAAAAATCCGGCAAACATGACAGGAATGATCATGCCGCGCAAATACGTGGCTGAGATGTTCTGCGACCGCATCGCAGCGTGCCGGGTCTATGAAAGAGACGCGTACACGCCGGCAAGTCCGGCGCGTTTTTTTTACAGGAGCGACGGGCGGTTCATGATGCATGATGTCACGCGCAGGGAACTTGGATATCTGCTGACATTTCTCAGCGTGAGGGGGCTCGATGAAGCTCTTTCATATGTGAGACATCAATATCTAAGGGGCGCAGATATTCCAGAAGTATACACTGAATGCGGAAATCTGCGGGAATTCAATGAAATGCTGGAAGCGGGTGAGCTGGAAATATGAGTTTTACACATCTTCACGTACATACGGAATACAGCCTGCTCGATGGAGCCTCTCGCATAGAGCCTCTCGTTAACAGAGCGGCGGAGCTTGGAATGGACTCGCTGGCTGTCACAGATCATGGAGTCATGTTTGGGGTCGTTGATTTCTGGAAAGCAGCCAAAAAAGCAGGTATAAAGCCTGTAATCGGCTGTGAGATCTATACGGCAGCCAGGACTCGGTTCGACAAAGATCCTGAACGAGACAAAAAAAGAGGCCATCTAATACTTCTGGCAGAAAACAATGACGGATACAAAAATCTTATAAAGATAGTCTCTCATTCATATACAGAAGGCTTTTATTACAAGCCGCGCGCAGATATTAATCTGCTGAGACAGTACAGCGGCGGCATCATAGCGACCAGCGCCTGTCTCGCAGGAGATGTACAGCAGAGGCTTCTCGTCGGAGATTACGAAGGCGCTAGAAAAAAAGCGCTTGAATTTCAGGATATATTCGGTAAGGAGAATTTCTTTCTTGAAATGCAGAATCAGGGGCTGCCCGAAGAAAAGCGGATAAACCCGATGCTCATACAGCTCAGCCGCGAGACGGGAATCGGGCTTGTGGCGACAAATGATGTCCACTATATAAATAAAGAAGATGCGTCTTATCATGACGTCCTGCTTTGCATACAGACGGGCGCATATCTGTCGGATCAGAACAGGATGAGATTTCCGAACGATCAGTTCTATCTGAAATCTGAAGAGGAAATGAGAGCTCTATTCCCTGAAGTGCCTGATGCAATTGAGAATACACATAAAATAGCGGAACGGTGCAACGTGGAATTCGAATTCGGGCATCTGCATCTGCCGAAATTCGATCCGCCCGCAGAGTACGGTGATACTGAGACATACCTCAGAGCTCTGTGTGAAAAGGGCATAAATGAGCGTTACGGCAATGTCACGCCGGAGCTTAGGGAAAGGCTCGGTTACGAGCTCGACACGATTGTCAGTATGGGATATGTTGAATATTTTCTCATAGTATGGGATTTCATAAACTATGCTAAGTCAAAAGGTATTCCGGTAGGTCCGGGCAGAGGATCAGCGGCGGGGAGTGTTGTCGCATACTGCCTTAAAATTACTGACATCGACCCGATAAAATACAATCTTATCTTTGAGCGTTTTTTGAATCCGGAGCGTGTCAGCATGCCTGATATAGATGTTGACTTCTGCTTCGAACGCAGAGGCGAGGTTATAGATTATGTAGTCAGGAAATATGGAAGAGATCATGTGTCTCAGATCATAACATTCGGCACGATGAAGGCCAAGCAGGCTGTGCGCGATGTCGGCAGAGTCATGCAGATCAGCTATGCCAGGACAGACGAGATAGCAAAGATGATACCGTTCGATCTGCACATGACGCTTGACAAGGCTATAGAAGTCAATCCTGAACTTAAAAAAGAGTATGAGTCGGATCCTGAAATACACAGACTGCTGGATGTTGCCAGATCAATAGAAGGAATGCCGCGAAATGCTTCTACGCACGCTGCCGGAGTCGTGATTTCGAGAAATCCTCTCGACGACTACGTTCCACTCTACATGTCAGATAAGGGCATATCGGCGCAGTTCAACATGACGACTATAGAGGAGCTCGGTCTTCTGAAGATGGATTTTCTGGGTCTGAGGACACTTACCGTAATCAGAGATGCGCTCGATGCAGTAAGTGCCAATCACGGAGCCGATGTTGATTTTACATCCATGGAATACGATGATCCTGATGTTTACAGGATGATATCAGCGGGTGACACGCTTGGAGTTTTTCAGCTTGAGTCAGGCGGAATGACTCAGTTCATGAAAAGCCTTGAACCAGACTGCTTCGACGATATTATAGCCGGAATTTCGCTCTACAGACCGGGTCCTATGGATTCGATACCGACATATATAAGGAATAAAAAAAATCCATCGGGCGTCACGTATTTGGATCCGCATCTTGAGCCGATTCTCAAAGTCACATACGGCTGTCTCGTGTATCAGGAACAGGTCATGCAGATAGTAAGAGATCTCGCTGGATACTCATATGGCAGGAGTGATCTTGTTCGGCGCGCTATGTCCAAGAAAAAAGCCGACGTGATGCTTAAGGAAGAACAGTATTTCGTCTATGGGAGACCGGCCGAGGATGGACAGGCAGCGGTAAAAGGCTGCATCGCAAACGGTATACCGGAGGATACTGCGAAAGAAATATTCGCTCATATGGTGAGCTTCGCTTCATATGCGTTTAACAAATCACACGCGGCAGCATACGCTGTAGTGGCATATGAGACTGCGTGGCTCAAGTGCCATTATCCGGCTGAATTCATGGCAGCTCTCATGACGAGCGTGAGTGACGATCCGGTAAAGATAGCAAAATACATCAGGAACTGCCGCGATCACGGAGTCGAAGTTCTGCCGCCTGATATAAACGAGAGCAGCAGGAAGTTTACAGCCCGCGGCGGTGCGATAAGATTCGGGCTGAGCGGCATAAAGAACGTCGGTGACGGTGTTATAGAGGAGATAATCCGTGCGCGCGGAGCGCGCGGGAAGTTCAAAGATTTCCCCGGATTCATAGATGCTCTCGATATTTCTAAGATCAACAAAAAAGCCGTCGAGAGTCTGATTAAGGCAGGCACTTTTGATTCGCTGAATCCTAATCGTGCGAGTCTTATGGCTGTTTATGAGGATCTCATAGATACAGCTCATGATGTTTCACGGAACAATGTGGCAGGTCAGATATCGCTTTTTGGGGATTTCGGAGACTTCGGAGGAACTGATATAGGGCAGAGTATGACGGTGAAAATCCCTGATATCAGAGATTTCAGCAGGCAGGCAAAGCTTGAGATGGAGAGGGAAGTGCTCGGCGTCTATGTTTCTGGACACCCGCTTGACGACTACAGAGAGCGAATCAGCGGCATATCCACAACGGATACCGAAAAAATGCAGCATCCTGATGAAAATGGTATAAGGGACGGCGAGAGAGTTGCGCTCGGTGCTATGATACGTTCGGTAAGGAGCGTGATCACGAAGAAAAACCAAATCATGGCATTTGCTCAGGCTGAGGATCTTTACGGAGAAACAGAAGTGATCGTATTTCCGCGCACATATGAAAACGTAAAGAGTATTCTGGCGTCCGGCAGGATCGTCGTGATCGGCGGAAGAATCCAGATAAGAGACGACGAAGAAGCGAGAATCATAGCAGATGACATAACTGATATCGATGACTATCATGCAGTTGAGGACGACAGGGACGTTTATCTGACAATTCCCGAGGGCATTGACGAAAATAAAGCGCTGCGCGCTATTTCAGGTGTGATTTCAAGATATCCGGGAAATCGCAGAGTATATATTCAGCTGAGCAGGAACGGAAAGCGGTTTGTAGCTGACAGGACGGTTGCTCCGTGCAGCAGATTTTCCGCAGAAATCCACAGCATCATAGGAAAGGAGCAGTAAAAGATGAAGAGAATAGGCGTACTGACGAGCGGGGGCGATGCTCCCGGGATGAATGCAGCCATCAGAGCTGTTGTAAGAGGAGCCGTTTACAACGACATGCAGGTTTACGGCATATTCGATGGATACGAGGGCCTGATGAACGGAGAGATCGAGGAATTCAGCCGCTCGTCGGTATCTGATATCATTCATAGAGGAGGCACTATTCTCAAAAGTTCGAGGAGTCCGAAATTCAAGACGCCGGAGGGCATAAGACAGGCTGCTGCCCAGGCTGCAAAATTCGGGCTCGAAGGTATTGTGGTTATCGGAGGAGACGGCTCGTTCAGGGGGTCTGTTAATCTGCTGCGCGCCGGAATAGCGACAATCGGCGTTCCGGGTACGATCGATAATGACCTGGGATATACTGACAGAACAATAGGGTTCGACACTGCTGTGAACACTGTTGTATCGCTGCTCGGCAATATCAGAGACACAACTGTAGCTCATGGATGCGCCACGGTTGTTGAGGTCATGGGCAGAAACTGCGGCGACATTGCTTTGCGTGCAGGGCTGGCGTCAGGAGCCGAATCCATCCTCATACCAGAGGTTCCTTACGACATAGACAAGATATGCGAACGCATGAAAGCCGGTAAAAAGCGCGGCAAAAACCACAGCATAATCATGAAGGCGGAGGGTGTTTCGATTCCTACAGAGGAACTGGCTCATCTGCTCGAAGCACGCACGGGCATAAAGACGCGCACCGTTATTCCGGCATATATACAGAGAGGCGGATCTCCTACAGCGACTGACAGGCTGCTTGCGAGCCGTCTCGGATACAAGGCTGTCGAGCTGCTGCGTGACGATGTCCGCGGAGTGGCCGTCGGAATTCACGGCGATGATGTAATAGTTACAGATATAGAAGAAGCGATAAACATCAAAAATAAGCCGGACCTTAAGAATATTGAACTGGCGTCGATATTGTCAATATAATTGACCTTTGATATAATCTGAAATCATATTTACATTTGATATCGGACTTCTTCGCGGGCAGCGTCCGGAATCGTCTCGGAAAAGCGCAGTTCATATACTGCGTGCCCGCGCCATGACAGAACAGGAGTATTGGAATAATGTGTGGAATAGTAGGATATATAGGTGAGGAAAATGCCACCGGGATCGTCATAGAAGGTCTGAAAAAGCTCGAGTACAGAGGCTACGATTCATCAGGAATCGCGCTCTGTACAAAGGATAACAAACTCATCGTACGCAAGAAAAAAGGCAGAATCGAAAACCTCGAGAAGCTGATAAAAGGTGAAGATCTGACTGCGCATCTTGGAATCGGCCACACCAGATGGGCGACTCACGGGGCGCCGTCTGATGAAAATGCTCATCCTCATACTGATATGAGCGGAAGGATCGCTGTAGTTCACAACGGAATTATAGAGAATTTCGCTGAACTCAAAAAAGAACTCCAGGAAAAGCACGGATCTGTATTCAAGTCAGAGACAGATACCGAGGTGGTAGCTCATCTCATAGGAATATATTATGAAGGAAACCTTGAGAATGCCGTATACAAAGCACTCAAACGCGTACGCGGCTCCTACAGTCTCGGCGTCGTATGTTCAGAAGAGCCGGACAAACTCGTTGCTGCAAGGCGCGACAGTCCGCTCATAATAGGCCTCGGCAAGCGCGGCAATTTCATAGCGAGCGATATACCAGCCGTTCTCAAATACTGCCGTCAGATCTATCTGCTCGAAAACAACGAGATGGCTGTTGTACGCGAGAACGAAGTCAAAATATTCGACGCAGACAGAAACGAAATACACAGAAATGTATTCAACGTAACATGGGATGCCGATGCTGCGGAAAAGGAAGGCTATGATCATTTCATGCTAAAGGAAATCCATGAGCAGCCTGACGGCATCAGAGACACGCTCATGCGCCGCATGGACGACGACGGAGAAATCGTGCTCGACGGCATAAATCTCACAAAAGAGGATATAGAATCGTTTGACAAAGTCTATATTGTTGCATGCGGAACGGCGTATCACGCAGGTCTCATCGGGAAGTACGCTATAGAAAAGCTCGCACGCATCAGCGTTGAGGTCGATGTGGCATCTGAATTCAGATACAGAGATCCGTTCGTCGACGATCACACACTTTTTATCGCTATAAGCCAGTCAGGAGAGACTCTCGACACGCTTGCAGCGCTGCGCGAGGCCAAAGGCAAAGGAGCGCGCGTTCTCTCAGTCGTAAATGTAGTGGGAAGCTCTGTAGCCAGAGAATCAGACGATGTGTTCTATACTTGGGCCGGCCCTGAGATTGCGGTCGCATCGACAAAAGCATATACTACTCAGCTCGTCTGCATGTACATGATCGGCCTCTATATGGGCCGTAAAAAAGGCATCGTCTCTGACGATACATACAGGAAGTTAATCGATGAGCTTGAGACTGTTCCTGACAAAGTGAGCGCAATTCTCGAACACGAGGACAGAATTGCTGACGCAGCAAAAGAACTCTACACCAAGAACGAAGTGTTTTACATAGGGCGCGGCATAGATTCCGCTGTCGCATATGAGGGCTCGCTCAAGCTGAAGGAGATTTCATACATCAACTCGTTTGCAATCGCTGCAGGCGAACTCAAACACGGCACGATCGCCCTCATGGAGCAGGGTACGCTTGTCATAGCTCTCGCAACACAGGACAGGCTCTTTGAAAAGATGCTTTCCAATATCAAGGAAGTCAAGGCGAGAGGCGCATATGTCCTTGCAATCGCAAAAGAGGGAAACACTGCAATCGAGAAGGAAGCCGACGAAGTTATCTATATACCTGAGTGCATAGACGAGATTACGCCGCTGCTCTCCATAGTTCCGCTGCAGTTATTCGCATATTACGTAGCAAAGAACAGAGGCTGTGACATCGACAAACCGAAGAATCTCGCCAAGAGCGTTACTGTAGAATAAAAGACGTACAGCGCAGCGTCTTCTTTCAAATGTCAGGCCGCTGCTAAACAACATCCGCGTCATCCGGGAGACACTCATACAACAGAGAAAAAAGGCCGGGAACAGCTGCGTGTGGCTGTTCCCGGCCCTTCTGAGTCCTGCGTCAGCTCCGCTGACATGGCGGAGCCCGAAACAGCGGTAATTGTTCTTGATTTTTTATAAATTTTATTTAGCTGTTCTATTGTCTTTTCTAATCTGTATTCTGACAGCCTCAACGGCTGTTTTTACTGCGTTGTCCACGGAGTGGTCGACCGGGTTTGGAAGTCCTTTTTTTTCGCGTTCCTGATTTGCCATCACGTGGAGTACTGTGGCAGCTTTAACTCTGAGATACTGAGCCGTGATAAAGAGCGCAGCTGATTCCATTTCAGATGCGAGACAGCCCATTTTAAGCCACGCATTCCACTTGTACTGAAGCATTCCGGCGACGGGCATGATTTCGGGCTCATGCTGTCCATAAAATGAATCTTTGCACTGTACTACGCCGATGTGATAATCTGACTCAGATCTTTCGGCCGCTTCAACGAGCGATGTCGTAAGCTCAAAGTCTGCGACTGCAGGATACTCTACAGGCGCATATTCCAGACTTGTGCCTTCGGCGCGGACTGCCCCCGTGGCTATCACAAGATCGCCGCTCATGACATTATCCTGCATGCCGCCGCACGTGCCGGTCCTTATGAACGTATCGGCGCCCGCGTTTACGAGTTCCTCGAGTGCGATAGCTGCCGATGGACCGCCGATTCCGGTGGATGTAACGCTGACGCGCGTCCCGTCAAGTGTGCCTGTATATGTCACGAATTCGCGATTATCCGCGATGAATTCAGAATCGTCAAAATACGATGCGATTAATTTGCAGCGCTTCGGATCGCCGGGAAGTATTACATATCTGCCTATATCTCCGTCTTTAATTCCGATATGATACTGATTGCCCTGTTGTGCATATTTCATTCTTAAGCTCCTCTCGTATGCGCCTGTAAAAACGTAGCTGTTCCGGCAATTTCATGTATTTATCATTATAAAAAACGTGCCTGTAAAAAAATTTCAGATCATTGCATACGGTACAGCCTCCTGACGTCAGGATACTATGATATGCGGAATTTGCGCCTCAGGCATGCCGCAGGTCCGCGAGTGATTTCTGTTACAGAGTTGTAATCTTAAGCTTATATTAATACGATAGCATGTTTTTTTGTTACGTTGTATAATATAAAATCAATATACGCAGCATTAAGTTACCTTATAAGCGGGCAGCATGTATATTGCATTGCGTAAGCACAGCGTAAAATACAGGAGGAAATATATGTTTAAAAAGCATTCAAAATCAGCAGGAATACTCGCGGCGATGCTTATTCTGGCTCTTACAATGGCGTTCACAGGGTGTTCGTCGTCGACGAATGGTTCTGGCTCAGGATCAGCAGGAAATTCGAATCTTTCCGGAGACGTGAGCGGTGCGGCTCCTAAGACTGTTCCATCAAGCAGTGAATCAGATCCTGTGACATTCGATGCTCTTCTCAGCTTTGTCAACTACAATTATGTCGATACAGGCGATGAATCACAGCCGAAGCTTCTGAGAAAGATAAGCACAAAAGTCAAGTCAGAAAAAGGCAGCGAGGAGTCGCAGATCAAGGCTGTTGTAGATGCGCTCGCAACGGCGCCTGACGACGGCTCAGCAGCGGAAAGCGTTGTGGACGGACGTGTAGACATCAATTTCATAAAGATCAGTGGAGATACAGCTGTAATAGATGTGTCGTCATCAGGTCTTGATAACCTTAGCGAAATGGACGAGCAGTTCTACATTTACCAGATCACTGACTCTATCCTGAATACATTCAGCGATATCAAAGGAGTGCGCTTTACAGTAGACGGTACGAACACCGATACCCTGGTGTCGATGGACATTTCGCAGCCGTTCACAGCTGAATCTGTATCGGAGTTCCTCAATAATGGAAATAAATCAGACAGCAGCAGTTCTTCAGACAGCACAGTAACTGCACAGAGCAGCCAGTCGGATGTACAGCAGCAGGGGGTTGTCAATGACGAGGACAGCGGATCGTCGGACAATTCCGGAAGCGGAGTTGTAGACGATCAGGAATAAAGATCATCACGAATCTGCACAGAAAGGGGAATAATTTATATGGCAGAAGAAAAGCAGTACGATATCAGGGATATTAATCTCGCTGACTCAGGACGCATAAAAATCGACTGGGTAAGAGCGAATATGCCTGTGCTGTCCGCTATCGAAAAAGAATTCGCAGAAAAAAAACCGTTTGAAGGCATAAAAATTTCTCTTTCGGTTCATCTTGAGGCTAAAACAGCCTATCTGTGCGAAACTCTGGCGGCAGGAGGTGCCGTAATGTCGGTCACTGGCAGTAACGTCCTTTCAACACAGGATGACGTAGCTGCAGCACTTGCGGCAGAGGGCCTCAGAGTATTTGCTGTTCACGGCGAATCAGAAGAAGAGTACAGCAGACATATAAAGATGACGCTCGCAAACGGTTCGCAGATAATAATCGATGACGGCGGAGATCTCGTCAACATGCTCCACACGGAGATGACGGATCTCGCTGACGGTGTATACGGCGGCTGCGAGGAGACGACGACAGGAGTCATAAGACTGCATGCGATGGACAAAGACGGCGTGCTGCGTTTCCCGATGGTCGCGGTTAATGATGCCAGGTGCAAGCACCTATTCGACAACAGATACGGCACGGGCCAGTCAGTCTGGGAAAGCATAATGCACAACACGAACCTTATAGTAGCATCAAAGACCGTCGTTGTGGCAGGCTACGGCTGGTGCGGCAAGGGAGTGGCTATGAGAGCCTCTGCCATGGGAGCGCGCGTCATCGTGACAGAGGTCGATCCTGTTAAGGCCATAGAAGCGAGAATGGATGGATATGACGTTATGCCTATGGCTGACGCGGCATCTTACGGCGATTTCTTCGTGACGGTGACAGGATGCGACAGAGTCATAACAGAAGAGCATTTCTCGAAGATGAAGAACGGAGCAGTGCTTGCGAACGCAGGACATTTCGACGTCGAAATCGATATGGACTGGCTCAATAAGAACTGCGCAGAAAAGAAAGAAGCACGAGAGAACATCACAGGCTACATACTGAAAGACGGAAAGCAGATCAACGTTCTGGCTGAGGGACGGCTCGTGAACATAGCTGCTTCAAACGGCCACCCGGCGGAGATCATGGATATGAGCTTTGCTGTTCAGGCGCTGTCGGCGCTTTACATTCTTCAGAACCACGGCAATCTCGAAAATCATGTGATAAATGTCACTGCCAGAATCGATGATATGGTTGCACGCCGCAGGCTCGAAGCGTGGGGTACAAAAATAGACACTCTGACAGAGGAGCAGGAAAACTATCTTAACAGCTGGCAGCTGTAGCGTGCTGTGTGTCCGCGGAGCGGACGGAAGATAAGATTTTTTACCGGATAAATCAAAGGCCGCCTGAGGGCGGCTTTTTCTTGTGATTTTTCTTGATATGACGGCCCTGTATCGGTAAAATAAAACAGGTAATGACCGGTGATAATCACAGGATAATAATATTTATACATAGACAAGGAGCACTGATATGATCAGATACATCAGCACAAGGGGCGGTGGAGAGCCTCGTTCGGCTGCGGCAGCAGTTATCAAAGGCATTTCAGAGGACAAAGGACTTTTCGTGCCTGATTCAATACCTGAACTTCCGTTCAAGCCGTCGGACATGGTCGGAAAGCCTTACAAGGATATAGCAAAGGCTGTTATAGGAGCATTCTTCGACGATTACACAGATGAGGAAATTCAGGCATGCGTCGACGGAGCATACAATTCCAAGTTTGAGGCAGAGGACATCGTACCCGTAGTTAATGCGGGAGGTGCTTATTTCCTCGAGCTCTATCACGGACGCACTGCTGCGTTCAAGGACATGGCGCTATCTATCCTGCCGTACCTTATGACTACCGCAGTCAGAAAAGAACATGAAGACCACAAAATCGTGATACTCACTGCGACTTCGGGCGATACAGGAAAAGCTGCGCTCGAAGGTTTTGCTGACGTTCCGGGAACTGAGATCGTCGTATTCTATCCTTCTACAGGCGTGAGCGAGGTGCAGAAGCGCCAGATGACGACTCAGACGGGTGCCAATACTCATGTATTCGGTATAGACGGCAATTTTGACGATGCTCAGACAGGCGTAAAGCAAATTTTCGATGATGACGCGTTCAACGAGAAGATCGGAGAGGCAGGCTGCAGGCTTTCATCCGCTAACTCGATAAATATAGGCAGGCTTGTTCCGCAAGTCGCATATTATGTATACGGCTATATCAAGCTCATAGAGCGCGGTGTGATAGAAGACGGAGATCCTGTCAACATCGTCGTCCCGACAGGCAATTTCGGAAACATACTAGCGTCATACTACGCTTCACTGATGGGAATCCCTGTAAAACAGTTCATCTGCGCATCCAACAGGAACAAAGTCCTCACGGACTTTATAAACACAGGAACATACAGCACAGACAGACAGTTCTACGTGACGAATTCTCCTTCGATGGATATACTCATCTCGAGCAATCTCGAAAGACTGCTCTATCATCTCAGCGGAGATCCTGCTGAAATAAAATCTCTCATGGAGCAGCTTGCGTCAAAGGGCAGTTACACTGTAAGCGAAAAGATCAGAAACGGTATGGACAGGCTGAGCGGAGGATTCGCTGACGAACAGGAAACGCTCGACGCCATTGCAAAGATATATAAAGAAGACAACTATCTCATTGACACTCATACTGCTGTTGCCTGGAAGGTCTACAATGACTACAGAGAAAAGACAGGAGACGATACTCCGGCGCTGATTGCTTCCACGGCAAGCGCATATAAGTTCGCAGCTGATGTCGCTAAGGCGCTCGGAATGCCGGAGGAAAAAGACGGATTCGCTTATGTCAGAGCGCTTGAAAAGAAGACAGGTGTTCCTGTTCCGGCAGGACTCAGAGATCTTGACAATAAGGAAATCCGACATTCGGACGTAATCGGAAAGGATGAGCTCAGAAATGCTGTTCTTTCATCTGTAGAGTAATTCCTGAGTACAGCAGTAAGGAGTAGTTATGGTAGTAAAGGAAGAATACAGGATCAGTTCACAGGACGGAAAATCGAGCCTGCACTGCATCATGTGGAAACCTGAGAGTGAACCTGTCGCTGTGCTGCAGATAGCGCACGGCATGGTCGAATATCTTGAAAGATACGCTCCGTTTGCGGAATTTCTTACCAAAAAAGGCTTCGTTGTGGCAGGCCACGATCATATAGGCCACGGAGGTTCAGTGAGCAATACAGCAGACTGGGGCGTGATGGACTGCGAAAATCCAAATGACGTCATGGTTGATGACATGTATACACACTTCAGAATGCTCAACCGCCGTTTTTCTGACAAGCCGTATTTCATACTCGGTCACAGCATGGGTTCATATCTTCTCAGGCAGATGCTCTCACAGAAAAGCGAACTGCTTTTCGGACTCGACGGAGCGATTATCATGGGAACGGGCAGCGAAAAAGATTCGACGATCGACATGGGACTCGCTATAGTCAAGTTCCTCGCGGCATTCAGAGGGTGGAGATACAAGAGTCCGTTCGTGGCGAAGCTCATGTTCACGAGACCGTACCGCGATTACGACATAACAGGAACTTACACTGAGAACAGCTGGCTCACACGCGATAAGGAAATAGTTCACAAGTATTACAAGGATCCGAAGTGCACGTTCATGTTTTCGCTTGGAGCATTCAAAGGACTTTTCCAGGCCTGCAAATACGACAACAATCCTGATAATATCGCGAAAATTCCTAAAAAACTTCCGATGCTGTTCGTCTCCGGCGAAAAAGACCCGGTGGGATGCATGGGGAAAGCCGTCAAAAAAGTTTACAATGATTTTAGAAAAGCGGGCATAGAGAATGTCAGTTTGAAACTCTTCAAGGACGACCGCCATGAGATTCTCAATGAACTCGACAGGGACGACGTATATGATTATCTGTACGGCTGGATGAAAGATATCATCGAGAGCGGACACTACACAAAGATAGATCACTGATTATCGGCGGCATTTCAGGGACGATGATAAACTGCTCTTTCCGGAAAAATAAAAATGAAGGCTGAGGCAGCCGGCGCATTGGCGAACGAAAGACAGTAAACTAATATCATAATTTTTTGGCTGCAGAAAATAAAGGAATACGACCGCTCCGCGGACAGGTGCGCTGACGCGCATAAATAAAAAAAAACAAATTGTCTCAGGTCGGAGTCTGCAGCAGAGCGTTCTGCTTAGGGCTTGTCAGCTTGAATACGGCAAATGAACGAGGCGGCAGCCGCGGGAATGAATTTTCCCGCGGCTGCCGCTTTTGCTGTTTATATGCTGCGTTTTGTCAGACAGCTTTTTCTGAAGTAGTTATGGCCATTTGTGCCGCCGTAACTAAGCGCTTGGCGGCATTATGTGCGCGGAGCCGCACATAATACGGGCCGAGACGGCATATTATGTTTGGCATTTTTCTTTTTATAAAAAAGGCTGCTTCGTTCAGAAAAAAGTACAGTGCATGATTCCACAAAGAAGTATTCATTGTGTATATTGATGGATCATATCTGTTTACTCATTATAAATACAGAACTTAACAGCTAGTTTACCCAGATTCTCCTTCAATATAATAATGACGGCGTATATTGACTATCGACAAAACGTTACAGTTATCTGCATTTCACAGATGGAAAGGAAAAAGGAGAAAAATGAGAAAAACTGAACACGGCAGCGTGTGGAGAGGTGCAGCGACAGCTGTTCTGTCGGCAGCAATGGTCATGACGTTCATACCTGCAGCTTCATTTGCGGCTGACAAACCGGCTGACACTCAGTCTTCCGGCACAGTCAGTACAGCAGCGGCAGCTGCAGTGCCGAATTATAAGGATGTAAATCTCGGCGTTGGCGATACTGACAATACTCGATATGTGACATGGGAATCAAATTCCGGAGCCGATGAGAGCGTGAGATTCATAGAAGCATCAAAGCTCGTGACCGATGCATCAGGAAACAAGACATTCCCGGAGAGCGGTGCAAATGTCGTAAGGGCTGAGAAGTATGCTGACAGCACCGGTAAAAACAGAGATGGCAGTGCATCTGTATACGGAACAGACGGTTACAGTAATTATCATGCGAGAGTAAAGAATTATTTCAAGGACAATACAGAATACGCATATCAGATCGGCGGAGCAGACGGAAACTGGTCACAGATCTACTATACTACTACTCAGAAGAATACGGGCGATAGAAAATTCTCATTTGTATTCGCCGGCGACCCTCAGATCGGAGCGAGCGGCAACAGCGGCAAAGATACTGAAGGCTGGCAGACGACAATGGACAAGGTAGACAGCTGGTTCGGAAAAGATGTCGAATTTCTCCTGAGTGCGGGTGACCAGATCAACAACTACAACCCGGATGAAAAAGAGTATGAGGGATATTTCGCCACTAAGACCATGACATCACTCCCCATGGCTGTGAATGTCGGAAATCACGACAACGGCAACATGCTGATCAACGCTTACAGCGATCATTACACTGTTCCTGAGAATGTGGATTCCACGACAGCAACAGTAGGATCACAGAGCGGAGATTACTGGTACGAATATGACGGAGCGCTTATCATCTCCCTCAACTCAAACAGTATGAGTACAGCAGCCCACAAGGCGTATATGGAAAAAGCCATTCAGGATTTCACCGCTCAGTACGGTGCACCGACATGGAAGATCGTGACTTTCCATCATTCGGTATACTCGACGGCATCCCATACTCAGGACTCAGACATCCTGCAGAGAAGAGAACAGCTGCCGCCTGTATTCAGTGAACTTGGAATAGATGTGGTCCTCATGGGACACGACCACGTTTATACGAGATCATACATGATGCAGGGAACCACACCTGTAACCGATGCATCAAAATACGACAAGGCCGGTGATGACCAGTACGGCGCAATCACAAATCCTGACAGGGGCGAGGTCCTATATGTGACGGCAAACTCGGCATCAGGATCCAAGTTCTACAAGATCAAGGAACTCGACTTCCCGTTCAGAGCAAAGATGAATCAGGAGCAGGTTCCAAACATCACAAAGGTGGATGTAAGCTCAGGGAGCCTCACTGTTACTACTTACAGAACAGGCGAAAGCAACACTGTAAACGATGTAGTAGACACATTCACGATCAACAGGAACAATTCGGAAGCTCCGGCGAGACATAATATCAATGTCGCAAGCGCACAGAACGGCAGCGTGTCCGCGAATCTCGAGACAGCAAACAGAGGCACTACTGTTACAGTAACTCTCAAGCCGGACAGCGGATATAAGACAGACAAAGTTACGGTAAAAGATGCATCAGGAAACGATGTAGCAGTCAGCGGCAGCGGCAGCAGATACACGTTTGTCATGCCGGACAGCGAAGTGACAGTTTCAGCATCATTCAAGACGGCTCAGAGCCCTGCCGCACCGGAAACAGCTCTTCCATTCGGCGATGTTCATAAATCAGACTGGTTCTACAACGCAGTAAAGAAATCATTCGAGAATAAAGTTATGAACGGCACAGGCGCAGACAGATTCGAACCGTCGTCGGCGCTCAGCAGAGGAATGTTCATATCCATTCTCTACAACCTCGAAGGAAGGCCTGCAGCAGACAAGTCCGCAGGATTCGGCGATGTCTCTTCGGACAAGTATTACGCATCAGCAGTAAACTGGGCGGCAGCCAACAAAGTCGTATCAGGAACCGGGGATAACAAATTCAGTCCTGAACAGAGCATTACACGCGAACAGATGGCTTCGATGCTCTACAGATACGCACAGTACAAGAATACTGCCGGCTCATCGGCAGCTGATCTGAGCATATTCACAGATGGCTCTTCGGTATCGACATGGGCACAGGATGCGATGAGCTGGGCAGTAGCAGGCAGGATCATTTCCGGAACAGGAAATAACATGCTCAATCCTCAGGGCACAGCGACAAGAGCGGAAGCAGCTCAGATCGTATCCAATTACAGCAAATAAGGGAGAATGATTACCGCTCCGCAGACAGATGCGCTGACACACATAGAAAAACAAAACAGATAAATGTAGGACAACAGAGCGGCAGAAAGAGCCGCCTGACAAGTCCGGCGTGAAAAAAAGCACAATTATAGCGGGAGCTGGAATATTTGAGATCCGGTATCCCGCTTTTTACAATTTAATACTTTACGCAGGGTTTACAGAAAACGCTGCGTGAGATAACAATAAAAGTTTATATTTTTTACAGCAGAACTTTCAGAGCTCTGTTTTTTATTGCAGTTTGTGAAAATTAGTTCTATTGCGCAGAGGAAAACGGAATATGAAAAAGGAAAGTATCAACTTGAAGCAGACTCTGGCGGTGGTTTTGACGCTTGCTGCCGTAATCGCAGTGTCGCTGCTGGTTTATAGGGCAAATCCGATGGACGTGCAGCAGTACGATACGTCTGATCAGCATTTCTGCAAGGCTGTCGTGACGAAAGTTAACAGCGAGGACATCTCGGGTACTGATACGATGCCGGGGCGTAAACTGGGAAATCAAAATGTAACAGTGAAGATAACAAGCGGTGAATATAAAGGTGAGACAGCGACATTTGACAACAATCTCAGCACAACGCATTCGGTAAGTGTAAAAGAAGGAACCAGAGTGATCGTAAATGTAGACAGCCCAGAAGGCATCAAACCGTATTATACGATTTACCAGTATGACAGAACGGCGGGCATAGCCGCAGTATTGATGATCTTTGCTGCGCTCATGGCGGTTACAGGACGGTGGAAGGGAGTCAGAGCGGCTCTGGGACTGTTCGCAGCTGCCGTCATGATATGCTTCATATTGATACCGACGATATTTACCGGAAAACCGCCTGTTGCCATGACGCTGATCGTATGTGCGCTGATCACGGTTGTGTCACTGATGCTTCTTAATGGTCCTGATCCGAGATCATTTGCGTCGATCGCGGCGACTGTAGCAGGGCTCGCTATATCAGCGGCATTTTACGGAATATTCGCTCTGCTTCTTCACATGACAGGATACAACGTGGACAGCGCAGAGGAGCTTCAGCTTATATCCGGAACGACAGGCCTGCAGATAAGGCAGATATTGTTCTGCGGTATATTGCTCTCATCGCTTGGCGCTGTGATGGATATTGCGATGTCGGTAGCTTCGGCGCTATATGAAATAAGGCAGAAAAATCCTGCAGCTTCACAGCGGGAGATATTCAGATCGGGCATGGCAATAGGTCAGGATATGACAGGCACGATGTGCCAGACGCTGATACTGGCGTTTGCAGGCAGCTCGCTTGCGACGCTTCTCGTCGTCGTTTCGTATGGAACTCAGTTGTATCAGTTCATTTGTTCAGACATGATGATGATCGAGCTGCTTCAGTCTATGACTGGATCGGCAGCAGTAATTGCTGCTGTTCCGGTAACGGCGGCACTGTGCGCTTTTTTCTTTAAAGGTGATAAGAACAGTGCTGAGGAAAGTGTGACGAGCATCAGGTCAGAAAGAAGGAGAAAAATTTCGGGCAGCGGCAAAAAACGCCGCGGCAATTGATCAGACCGCAGAGCGCACGTAAGATTATGCAGCGTTTGATTGCATTTCTGAAATCAATCCGGCCTATATGGACAGACAGGCCTGGACGGATCATTATTTTTCCTTTACTGAGTTGATGATTCCTTCTGCAACATCGGCGTTTGTGCCTGCATCGTTTTTTGGCGATGAGACGTCTATATGAACGACTCCGGAGCTGTTTTCGAAGCAGAAACACCAGAGATATATATCGACGCCTCCTGATGTTGAGGAAAGCTCAAAATAATAACCGCTGTGCCCGTTTATCTTTTTCCTGACCGGCGAGACTACAGTAGTCTGCTGCTCGGAATCATCGCTTTTCTGCGCAATGCTCTGGATATATGAATATACGTATTGTTCGAGTGAGCTGTCGTCTGATGTATCTGCATCGAGCGACATTTGCATATACATGCTGTCGTCACTGCTCTCGGCTGCAAGGAGTCCGTTTTCGGATGAAATATCGGCTTTTTTCCAGGTCATAGGCACGCTCACAGAGTAATTTCCGTCGGATGAGTCTATCTGGCGGCCGATCTGTGTGAAATCGCTGTCGAGATGATTGTATATTATTATGCCGCCGGCGCCGAATATGACGAGCAGAACTATTAGGATTAGCATGAATCGTTTTCTGGTCATGTTTATACTCTCTTCCCTGTAAAATACATATGCATAATATTATAACATAATGAGATATCACATCGATTGGGAATAAAAATTCTGAAAATATTCTTAAATGACATTTTTATTACATTTGTATACGATGTGTGGCGCATAAAATGCTTTTATGGTAAAATACCGTATCACAAGGGGAGGAATTTACCAATGCAGATTTTAAGAAAAAGCAGAACTGTTCTGCTGATATTAATCGTGGCAGCGGCTATGCTGACATTGTTCAGCCTGCAGTCTGATGCAGCTTCAGTACCCCGCATCTTTGTAAACGATAAACAGATCGAAACAGATGTGGATCCGTATATCGCCAATGACAGGATTCTCGTTCCTGTGGCGACTATCGTTAATAATCTGGGCGGCACTTCGTCATATGACGGTGATACAAGCAAAGTGACGCTGACATATGGGGAAAAGGTCATTAATCTTACGCTGGGATCGGCTAAGGCTTATGTTAACGGTGAAGCTGTCACACTGGACACCGTACCGAGAGCTGTTCAGGTAGCTGACGGAAGCGGCGGACGAACGATGGTTCCACTGAGATTTGTCGGGGAGACGTTCGGATTTGAAGTTGACTGGGATGGAGAGACATATTCCGTATATATAAAATCAAATGCCGGCAAAACCGACACTAAGAATGTAACGACTATAAACTCGGTCAAACTTCTGTCAAGTCAGCTTTACGGCGGCAGCTATTATACCTACGTTACAATCGATGCTGATAAATCACTCAAAAGCGCGCTGGACAGATCAGAGTGGCTCGATAATCCTGACAGGTATTTTATGGATTTCAGCAATACCGAGCTCGCATCAGGTGTTTCGGCTTCACAGACTCAGAGTGTCGCCACATCATATGTAACAGGTGTGAGGACAGGTTCTCCGACTGACAATACAGCCAGAGTCGTGATAGATATGTCATCTGTGGAGACGCCGAATATTTCATATTCGGATGACGGAACTGAGGTTACGCTTGCGTTCGCGGAGACGAAAACGAATAAGCCCTCATCGCAGTCGCATCAGACATGGACTGCAGGAGATCATGACACGACCACAGTACAGGGCACGAGAAAATACGACACGATTTCGAAGTACGATCCGTGGGCTGACGGAAAGATCAGAGTCTGCATAGATCCGGGCCACGGCACTACGACAGGCGGAAAGAGAGCTCCTGATGAATCTCTCATGGAGTGGGAATTCAACAGAAGTGTGGCATACAAACTCAAGGACATACTTGAAGCTGCCGGAATAGAATGTGACATGACGGTTTCGTATGATGATAAGACGGATCCTTCTCTCGCGAACAGAGTAGCTATAGCGAACGCAGATGACGACGTAGATCTTTTTGTCAGCATTCATGCAAATGCATATACAGATGACTGGACTACAGCGAACGGCTGGGAGGTTTATTCGTATAAGACCGGCGGTGTCTCTGAGCTTGCCGCTAAATATGTAGAAAAGGCTACAATGGCCGCTCAGAGTGTTATCAGGGACAGAGGCGCAAAGACTGCGAACTTCTACGTAATCAAAAATACGGAAATGCCTGCGATCCTCATCGAGCACGGCTTCTATACCAATAAGTCAGAGGTCGAATATCTCAAATCAGACAGTTTCAGAAATATGCTCGCCCAGGCGGATGCTACAGGCATAATCAATTTCTTCAATTCGTTCAAGTAATTCAAGGCAGCAGGTCAGATGGCATCAAGGCGCAGAAAGAAGAACAAAAACAGTCAGGAGAGACTGACTGCATATAATGAAAAGATGTACCCCATAGGAGATTATCCGCGCTCTCACGTTCATCGCAGCGGCATGTGGCACAAAGTCGCACAGTGCTGGATCATAGGAGTGAGCAGAGGAAATGTGCGCGTCTATCTGCAGCGCAGGTCATATGAAAAAAAGAGCAATCCAGGCAAATATGACATATCATCGGGCGGTCATGTCTCAGTGGGTGAAAGACCGGCGGAATCGATGGTGCGCGAGCTGCGCGAGGAGACCGGCATAATAATGAAGCGCGAGGATCTGATTCCGGTGGGAGCTGTTCCTGAAATCTCGGGAAAAGATCACGAAATGGCATATGAATATGTCAGCTTCCAGAATGATCCGCCGTTTCGACCGGGCGACGAAGTCATATATATGGTATCAGCCGATATCGATGACTATTACAAGCTTTGCAGAGGAGAGCTTGATTCGATAGATGTAATTCCCGCGATAAGAACCGGTCCGATGCTGCGCGAAAGATTCAGCGTAAAGAGAGAAGATTTCTGTCTGCATGACAGCTTTATTTACGTTATATATCCTTTTGTGAAGGATTTTGTGAGGCCGTTCATTAAAATGTACGAATATGAGAATACATCAGAATAACGGTATACAGAACCGTATGCGGTGCGCCGCATACGGTTTTTTCATGTCAGGAACTTGCGGCTGCTTTTTGTTTTTTCCACATGGAAATGACATGGAGGGTACGCGTGATTTGTATTTTACACATGGAAATGGAAGTGGGTGCAGAAGTGAGTGCAAAGAAAATGAACAGGAATCATCTGGTGATCACGATCGTAAGTACAGTACTGAAAATCTCTTCAGCGATGTTAGCAGAAGTGACTACTATGCAGAAGCGATTGCGTGGGCAAAGGCGCAAGGCATAGCAGCGGGCTATGACGACGGCAGTTTCTGATCCGCCGATACTATAACGCGTGCTCAAATGGTTTCATTCATGTGTCGGGCAGCTGATAAATTCGGAAAAGGCGTCACAGCCGATAATGTTTCAAAAATTAAATTCAAAGACGTTTCATCTAGTGAATATCATGCTGAGGCTGTTGTATGGGCAGCTGCAAAAGGCGTTGCGGATGGATACGGTGACGGCAGTTTTGGCCACGACGACGGCTGCCAGAGAGGACAAGGCGTGACAATGTTATATCGCGCTCATTATAATAATCTTCTGACAAAGTAGGCTTTACAGCTGAAACTTACCAATGTATAAAGAAATAAACATCCGGTGTATATTGGCTAAAGACGATATATAAAGCGATCATATATAACGCTCAGAAAAGAAAAGTCCCCCGGCGCATTTTGTCTTGTGTCGGGGGCTGTCTGTGTTCAGGATTTTTCATATGCCGTTATAAAAACTGCATATAAGCATTTAAATATTTGGTGATATTGCGTCTCTCAGCCTGTCAGCTGCTTATCATGCAGAGAAGAGCGACGGAACTTCGTGGGTTGAAGGCTTGAGCTGGAACAGACAGAAATGAGTCCTGTTGTCTGGAAAGTCTTCGATATTTTCGTTCATGAGTGTGAGGCCGAACAGTTCACCGGCGTTTTTGCGGCACAGAACAGCCGTCGTGTCCGACAGAGTCCCGTCTGCGAGATCCTTGGCCGCTTTTCCCGTATCTTCGACTTCTATGTGTGCGAGCTGCGGATAGAGCTCATGGAGATGCTCTTCACACTGCTTTATGGCCAGTACGTGAGAAGCTACCGCCGTCAGGTTGTTATCAGGGATGTCCGGACTCTTCTTGAACATGCAGTGGTGAATATTCAGTGTCGTGTCTGCCTTGATATAGAGCTCGACGCCGTTCGTTGCAGCGACAGTCTCAAGCACGATACCGGCTACACTGTTGTATATCGCGCACACGCCATAATTGATGTCTTTTGAGACGAGTGCATTTATCACGTGCTCTGAATCTACAAGAGGCACATATTTCACCTCTTCTGTGATTCCAACTTTTTCAACAAGATCGTGAGCTGCCTGCTCGGCATTTGCTCCCTCTATTCCCTGATATCCGATTCTTATCATTTTTTGTCCTTCTTTTCCTCAGATTGTATGATATCTTCTTCGTGTGCCTTTCTCGAAACATCGCGCGCCTCGAGAATCTGAGCCCGCACTTTCTCTCCGATTGTCTTCTGTGCGGTTTTATCCATGTTCTCAGTCTCGATCGGCGGCAGGATCGTCATAATGACGTGTCCTGGTTTTATCCAGTGGCCTTTGTTGGCTTCCATGATTTTGTATGTTCCGTCTATAGAAACGGGGACTATCGGGAAGCCGCGTTTCAGCGCGACTCTGAACGCACCGCTCTTGAATTCTCCGATATTTTCACCTCTGCTGCGCGTGCCCTCTGGGAAAATGATGAAATTCTCACCGCCCGCGAGTTTCTTTTCTACGTCTATGAGAGCTTTCACGGACTGCCTCGCATTTCCTCTGTCGATGAATATCGCACCGAGCATTCTCATCCACTCGCTTATGAGCGGAATATGACTGAGCTCTTTTTTTGCGAGAATTCCGCACGGCGGCAGATAAGCTTCGACTACCATTATGTCCCAGTCGCTCTGATGATTTGGAACAAACAGAACAGGCGCTTTCGGAATGTTTTCAATGCCGCGCACCTCGACCGTTACGCCGGCGAAGCGCAGCATGGCGAGCGCCCAGTGGCGCACTCTCGACTCGACGAACATCCTGGCAGTCAGTGTATCGCCCTTTTTCATAAGTCTGTGGATGCGCCGCTTGTCAGGCTCAGCACAGATAAGATATAAAACGGTCCTGATAAACCATATTATTGTTCGCATAATATCCTCCCGAATGAGTATTTTAGAAACAGTATAACATACATTCATACATTAAACGAATAATGACAGAACTAAGATCATACGTAAAAATGCGAGTCCTGCGTCCGCTCATGCGGACATTGCGTCTGCGCCGCTTAAAGGGGCAGACGCTCAGATGAGTGAAAAAGGATTTGTGTCAGCGGAGCTGACGGGGCACAGGGAACACATGCGTTTTATGTTTCGTACAGTACATGTTCTGAGGGCCGTTAGCTGTGTTTTTATCGAGATGTTCGAGGAGCTCTGATGCCAGCTTTCTCGGGAGCGGTGGGCAAAGGCCTGCATTTGTTCTGCTGTCGCTGAACCGGACAATCGCGGTGTCGGGGCGTTCATGTTGAGATGTTAATTTGAGATTTTTTGATGTATACTATACTTGATTTAGTATGTAAAGAGAGGAAAACCGCCTATGGAAGTCTGGAACACTATCGTCAACGCTTTCAAAAATGAAAATTTCGGCACGCTTCTTCAAGCAGCTGCGATTTTCTGTATAGGCCTGATCATCATAAAGATAATCATGGTTGCGACGAGACATATGCTCAGCCGCTCGAGGATAGACAGTGTACTTTACAGTTTTGTCCAGAATAGTATCAAAGTTCTCTGTCTCATGATCCTGATTATAACCGTGCTCGGCTATGTCGGTGTTCCGACGTCGACGTTTGTTACAGTCATAGCGGCCGCCGGAGCTGCGATTGCGCTCGCCATAAAGGATACGCTCGGCAACTTTGCGGGAGGACTTCTCATCATATTGAACAAACCTTTTTCAAAGGGCGATTTTATAGAATGCAGCGGCGTCACCGGCAAAGTGCAGCAGATTGATCTCATGTATTCGAGACTTCAGACGTTCGACAACAAGCTTATCAGCATGCCGAATGCGATTCTCGCTAACAATACGGTGATCAATTACTCGGGAGCCGAAAAACGTAGAGTCGACGTCTGCATCGGCGTCGGATATGACAGTGACATAGACTATGTGAAAAGCGTGATAAAAAGAGTAATCGATTCATCCGATTACTTCGACAGGGAACCAGTTCCGATAATCGGAGTCTCGGAGTATGCTGACAGCTCGATCAACGTGGATGTCATGGCATGGTGCGATACATCGCTTTATTACGATGCAAAATATTATCTACTGGAAAATCTGAAAAAGGAATTTGACCATGAAGGCATCGAAATTCCGTTTCCTCAGATCGTGGTTCACACGGCTGATAAAGCGGATAACTGAAGTGCCGGTATAGAAGCAGGCAGGAGGTACGACTGTGCTTAAAGGAAAAAGTGTGCTTGAGCCAATGGACTTAACTATGGAAGAGATGCAGGATCTGTTCGAAACAGCGGACGACATCATCGCAAATCCGGAGAAATACGCTCATGCTGCGGATGGGAAGATCATGGGAACGCTGTTTTATGAACCCAGCACGCGCACAAGGCTGAGTTTTGCTTCAGCGATGCTGAGGCTCGGCGGACAGGTCATGGGATTTTCAGACGCGTCATCTTCGTCTGTATCCAAAGGAGAGAGCATAGCGGATACTATCAGGACTGTCGGATGCTTCGCAGACGTAATCGTCATGAGACATCCTAAGGAAGGCGCTCCGAGAGTAGCTGCGGAGCATTCATTTGTGCCCGTGATCAATGCGGGCGATGGCGGACATCAGCACCCGAGTCAGACGTTTACAGATCTGATGACCATCAGAGAATATAAAGGCAGGCTTGATAATCTTACGATAGGACTCTGCGGCGACCTCATGTTCGGCAGAACAGTGCATTCACTGATAAAGGCTCTGACGCGTTTCAAGAATATCAAACTCAAGCTCATCTCGCCGGAGGAGCTCGTCGTACCTGAGTATATACGAAACAGCATTATGAAAAAAAGCGGAATCGACTTTGAAGAGGTGCGCCATATGGAGGACGTTCTTCCTGAGCTCGATGTGCTCTATATGACGAGAGTACAGAAGGAACGTTTCTTTAATGAAGAAGATTATGTAAGGCTCAGAGATTCCTTCATCCTTGACGAGGCAAAGATGAAACTCGCCAAGGATGACATGATCGTGATGCATCCGCTGCCGAGAGTGAATGAAATCGCGGTCGAGGTTGACGATGATCCGCGTGCGCATTATTTTGATCAGGTCAGACTCGGCATGTATGTCAGAATGGCTCTCATCACTAAAGTTCTCGGACTGGAGGCTTAGAAATGGTAATAGACAGCATAAAAAACGGAATCGTTATAGATCACATCCAGGCAGGCAGAGGAATGAAGCTGCTGAGCTATCTGAGCATAGATAACGAAAATGATACAGTCGCGATCATAATGAATGCTTCCAGCAAAAAACGCGGCAAAAAGGACATAATCAAGATTGAAAATGTCGACAGCAATTCATTCAATATGGATGTAGTCGGACTGATCGACCCTGATGCGACTGTCAATATCATAGAAAATGAGGAGATAAAAGCCAAGGTGAGGCCGACGCTTCCGGCACGCGTGGAAAACGTGATAAAGTGCAAGAATCCTCGTTGTGTGACATCGTCGGAAAGAGGCCTGAAAAATATATTCGTACTCAATGACGAGGAAAACAGAGAATACAGGTGCGTATACTGCGACGAGATCGTTTCCATGGATAAAGAATAGGGAGCATGTCATGAGAATCCTCATTTCGGGAGGAAGAGTCATAGACCCGGCCTCCGACACAGATCATATTGCGGACGTAGTTGTGGATGCGGGCAGGATAGTATCTGTGACGCGTCAGGACAGTGTGCCGGTCAGCGGTTTCGACAGAATAATAGATGCGTCAGGCTGCTGGGTAGTGCCCGGCTTGGTCGATATGCACGTTCACTTCAGAGATCCGGGTCAGGAGTATAAAGAGGATATTTTTACAGGCTGTGAGTCAGCAGCAGCCGGCGGTTTTACTACCGTCTGCTGCATGCCGAATACTATGCCGGTCATCGACACTCCTGACAAGGTCAGATATGTGCTTGAAAAGGCAGAGAACGCATGCGGTGTGCGCGTGCTGCAGTCAGCTGCAATAACAGTCGGACAGCGGGGAAAAGAACTGACTGATTTCGCATCCCTCAAAAAAGCCGGAGCTGCTGCAGTCAGCGAGGACGGCCACTCAGTGGCAGACATAAAGCTGATGCGCGAAGCTCTCAGAACGGCTGCCGGTCTGGGGATTCCTGTGCTGGATCACACAGAGCAGCCGGAACTGAGAGATGCGGGCTCTGTACACCGAGGAGCTGCGGCAGGACTTACCGGCATTCCGGGAATTCCTGAACAGGCCGAGGAAGCGATAGCTATCAGAGACATGCTTCTCGCACAGGAGACAGGCGGAGCTGTGCATCTGCAGCACATAAGCACGAGCGGCAGCCTTGACCTCATAAGATTTGCGAAAAAGCGCGGCATAAATGTGACCGCAGAGACAGCGCCCCACTATTTCACGCTGACAGATGAGGATATTATCGCGGGCGGCGGGAACAAAGAGATATATCACAGATGTCTTTCGCCTAAGGGAGTTACGGTTGATACGCACAGGAAGATGAATCCGCCGCTCCGGAGCAGTGCTGATCGTCAGGCTGTGATCGAAGCGCTCATGGACGGAACGCTGGACGCTATCGCGACAGATCATGCTCCGCACAGCGCAGAAGAGAAGTCAAGAGATTTCCTGAAAGCGCCGTTCGGCGTGATCGGTCTGGAGACGAGTTTTGCTGTCAGCAAGACGGTGCTCGTTGATGAAAACGGCATGACTCCGTCTCGTCTGATAGAGCTCATGAGTGTAAAGCCTGCAGAGATTCTCGGATGTGGAGGCGGCACACTGGCGCCGGGATGCCGTGCTGATATTGCTGTTCTCGATCCGGATAAAGAATGGACTGTACCAGCGTCAGGATTTCGCTCAAAGGCTGAAAATACAGCTTTTGCAGGAATGAATGTCTGCGGGGCGGTCGTGATGACCATCGCGGGCGGCAGAGTGATTTTTGAAAATTAATTGAGCACATAAATAATAATATGATTGAAAAGTTAATTGACGATATATTAAAAAAGAAAAACCCTTCGGTCGTCGGCCTGGATCCTACACCGGAGATGATGCCTGAATTCCTTAAGACAAAATACTTTGACCGTATGGGTTATGACAATCCGGCAGCTTATGCCGGTATGTTCCTCGAGTTCAACAGGGCTGTCATCGACGCGGTAGCTGACATAGTGCCGGCGGTGAAGCCTCAGATCGCTATGTATGAACGGTTCGGGATTACAGGCCTTCAGGCGTATAACGCGACGTGCGAATATGCACACGGCAGAGGACTTACAGTTATCGGCGACATAAAGCGCGGAGACATATCGTCCACTGCGGCTGCATATGCGGCTCATCTCGGAGGTGTCGATGTAAACGGAACTCATTCGGATATGTGGACTGAGGATGCGGTTACTGTAAATCCGTATCTTGGAACTGACGGAATAAAACCTTTCATTGACGAGTGCTCCGCACACTGCAAAGGAATATTTGTGCTCGTAAGGACGAGCAATCCGAGCAGTGCGGAGATACAGGAACAGAGTCTCGCCGACGGCAGGCGTCTATATGAAGCAGTCGCAGATTTGACTGAGAAATGGGGCAGCGGACTCATCGGACAGCACGGATACAGCGAGGTAGGTGCTGTGGTGGGCGCCACGCACAGAGAACAAGGCGAACAGCTAAGAGAGCGCATGCCGCATACGTTCTTTCTTGTTCCCGGATATGGAGCTCAGGGAGGAACTGCTGATGATGTTGCCGGATTCTTCGATGAAAACGGACTCGGAGCTGTCATAAGCAGCTCGAGAGGCATCACAGCGGCATACAAAAAAGATCCGAAATACGATGAAAAAGATTTTGCGCTGGCAGCAGCTGAGTCAGCTGTCAGAATGAGGGAAGATCTTATGGGCGCGCTGATGCGCCGCGGCGTTTCATATTGATCATACTGACGGGAGGGTTTGATTGAAAAAGAAGATCATGGAAGCAGAGGTGCTTTCAAATACTGAGATCGCACCCGGTATTTTCCGCATGAGCATGTACGTCACCGAGGCGGCTGCTGCGGCTGTTCCGGGCCAGTTCATAAATATTTATCTAAATGATAAAAGCCTTATATTGCCGCGTCCGTTCGGAATATGCGAAGCTGATGCGTCGGAAGGCACGATCGATATAGTTTACCAGATTGCCGGTCAGGGCACACGCGAGATGTCCGAGGCTGAGAGAGGGACTGTTTTCAGAATCGCGGGACCTCTCGGCAGAGGATTCGACCTTACTGTATTCAGCGATGAAATCTCGGGAACGGGGGCTTCGGGCAGGTCGGCGATGATAATCGGCGGAGGTGTAGGATGTTCTCCGCTCGTTTTCCTGGCAAAAACTCTCAGGAAAATGGGAATTAACACGACTGCAGTGCTGGGTTTCAGAAAAGAAAAGTTTCTGGTGGACGAATTTCGAAATGCTGACTGCAGGACACTCGTGACGACAGATAATCCCGATGAAGATTCGTTTCTCGGGACGGTCGTCGACTGCATGAGGGTGACCGAAGCAGAGGCTGACGAGTATTTCGCGTGCGGACCAGGTCTGATGCTCGCAGCTGTAGACAAATATATAAAAGAGCGCGCTGATGACAGCAGGCTTCAGGTTTCGATGGAGGAGCGCATGGGATGCGGATACGGTGTCTGCATGGGCTGCAGCATAGCTGTTAAAATCAAAGATGAAAGCGGCAATATCGTCAGGTCGCACAGACGTGTATGCAGCGACGGTCCTGTATTCAAAGGAAGCGAGGTGATCTGGCGTGGCTGAACTCGACAAAAAAGCTCACGGGCTTGGGATAGATCTTAGAGTTGAAATAGCTGGAGTTGATTTCTCGAATCCGTTCATGACTGCGTCGGGGACATTTTCTCCGTGGGAAAGCTCTGAATTCTATGACCTGAACGAGCTCGGCGCTGCTGTTACAAAGGGAATCTCAGCTGTACCTTGGGACGGAAATCCGCTGCCGAGGATAGCTGAAACATACGGCGGGATGCTCAATTCAGTCGGGCTGGAAAACAAAGGAACAGCGTGGTATAAATCTGTGCTGCTTCCTTATCTCAGCCAGTTTGATACGAGGATAATAACAAATCTTGCGGGTCACAGCGTCGATGAATATGTGCGCGCAGCTGAAGATCTTGCAGACTGCGAAGACATAGACATGTTTGAGCTCAACATATCTTGTCCGAACGTCAGCCAGGGCGGCATAGCGTTTGGTACTGATCCTGATATGGCTGCCGAGGTGACAGGAAAAGTAAAAGAAGTCATCGATAAGCCGCTGATAGTAAAGCTGACACCTAATGTCACTGATATCACAGTGATTGCGCAGGCTGCGGAAGATGCCGGAGCTGACGCTGTGTCACTAATAAACACATTGTTTGGAATGAGAATAGACCTCAAACGCAGATGTGCTGTACTGGCAAACAAAAGAGGCGGCTTTTCGGGTCCTGCAGTAAAGCCTGTTGCTCTGCGCATGGTCTGGGAGACGGCCAAGGCAGTGAATATCCCTGTAATCGGACTCGGTGGAATTTCGACGGGGACAGATGCTGCTGAATTCCTGGCGGCAGGCGCTTCAGCCGTCGGAATCGGAACAGCGTCGCTTATGGATCCGGCTGCGATGACAAGGATAAAGTCGGAGTTCATAGATTACATGTTTGAAAACGGATTTGCGACGATCGACGGCCTTAAGAGTGCATTTGACATTTGACGATTTGTTCGACGCATGTCTGCCTGTGTGCAGGCACTGCGCTTTGGATGTGTGCGGAGCTCACGCGGGCCGGGATTTTTCATGCTTATGCCTGCTGTAAAACAGACAGTCTGCCAATGCAGAAAATGAGACGTCCGGCGCAGAAATGTTTCAGATGGTGAGGCAGCTTAGTGCTGTTGTCAGTGATGGCTGCATAAAAAGCGTTTACAGGAGGAAAGCGGATGAGTTATAAAGAAGATTTTATAAAATTCATGGTATCGGCGGGAGTGCTCACTTTCGGCGATTTTGTAACGAAGAGCGGGCGCAGCACACCGTATTTCATAAATACAGGAAATTATCACACAGGAGAACAGGCTGTTATGCTCGGCAGATATTATGCGGAGTGTATTTCGGAGCATATAGCGTCGGGTGATATAAGCGGTGAGCCTGATGTGCTATTCGGACCTGCATATAAGGGCATTCCTTTGTGCGTAGCGACAGCATCGGCTCTCTACGAGAAATATGATATGAATGTCGGATATTGTTTCAACCGCAAGGAGAAAAAGGATCACGGCGAAGGCGGCATCATGGTCGGACATAAGCTGAAGGATGGCGACAGGATCATAATTACAGAAGATGTAATAACAGCAGGAACAGCAGTAAGAGAGACGCTCCCTGTTCTTTTCGGAGCTGCTGATGTAAAGGTTGAAGCACTTATAGTATCGGTTGACCGCATGGAACGCGGCAGAGGTGAAAAGACCGCGATAAAGGAAATTGAAGAAGAGTTCGGAATAAAGACTTTCCCTGTAGTCACGGTGCGAGATGTCATAGACACACTGTACAATAAGCCGGTCGGCGGGAAGATCGTAATAGATGATGCGACAAGGGATGCCATGGAAAAATACATGGCGGAATACTGCGTAATGGAGTGATTTTATGCCTTTTCTTCCGGTAACAGCTGAAGAGATCAGAAATCTGGGCTGGGAAAGTCCTGACTTTGTGCTCGTGACGGGCGACGCATATGTCGATCATCCGTCGTTCGGGACGGCGATAATAAGCCGCGAACTTGAGTCTCTCGGATATAAAGTAGCCATACTCCCGCAGCCTGACTGGAAGACTTGCGGAGATTTCATGAAATTCGGCCGTCCGCGCCTCGCCTTTTTGGTAAATTCAGGAAATGTAGATTCGATGGTCAACCATTATTCTGTGTTTAAACACAAGCGCCGCACAGACGCATACTCACCGGGAGGCAGAGCAGGCTGCAGGCCGGACCGCGCTGTCATCGTCTACTGCAATCGCATCAGAGAAGCGTACGGCAGAGAAGTGCCTGTTGTCATAGGCGGCATAGAGGCAAGCCTCAGGCGCATGGGGCATTACGATTATTGGGACGACAGGGTCAGAAATTCCATACTCATAGATTCACAGGCAGATCTTCTTGTCTACGGAATGGGCGAACATGCCACAGCTGAGATCGCCGAGGCACTTGACGCCGGCATAGACGTAAAGGACATAACATGGATCAGAGGGACTGTCTATAAAGATACGAGCGGCACGTTCGCAGAAGATAACTCGTGGGATGATGACCTTGTCATGCTGCCGTCATTTAAAGAAATAAAAGAATCTAAGGAAAAGTACGCAGAAAGCTTTCTCGAACAATACAGAAATACAGATTACATGACAGGAAAACGCCTCGCCGAAGATTACGGAAGAGGCGTCTTGATCATTCAGAATCCTCCGGCTGAACCGCTGACACAGCAGGAACTCGACGATGTGTATGAGCTGCCGTACATGAGAAATTATCATCCGATGTACGAAGAGAA
This sequence comes from uncultured Eubacteriales bacterium, assembly GCA_902796965.1. GTDB lineage: Bacteria > Bacillota > Clostridia > Peptostreptococcales > Anaerovoracaceae > RUG708. The sequence continues at coordinate 35,773 of CADBRA010000041.1, forward strand.
TGGCGGGGTACCTGCAATACGTGAAGTCAAGTTCAGCCTCACATCAGTCAGAGGGTGCTTCGGCGGATGCAGTTTCTGCGCACTCACTTATCACCAGGGCCGGCGCGTTCAGGCGCGCAGTCTGGAATCGCTCGTACGAGAGGCCGGTATCCTCATCGCAGATCCTGATTTCAAGGGATATATTCATGACGTCGGCGGCCCGACAGCTAATTTCAGAAATCCGGCCTGCAAAAGACAGCTTACGCACGGAGTCTGCACTCACAGAGACTGTCTTTATCCATCGCCGTGCCCTAATCTCGAAGCGGATCACAGTGAATATGTAAAAATCCTGAGAACGCTGAGGAACCTGCCTGGCGTAAAGAAAGTCTTCATCAGGTCAGGCATCAGATATGATTATCTGCTTGTCGACAAAAACACTGATTTTCTCGATGAACTCTGCAGGTGGCACGTGAGCGGGGAACTCAAGGTGGCGCCGGAACACATTTCAGATAACGTGCTTCGCCGCATGCACAAGCCACCCAGACGTGTCTTTGAAAAATTCAACAGAGAGTTCATGGCTGAAAACAAACGCATTAACAAGAAGCAGTACCTGATACCGTATTTCATATCGTCACATCCGGGCTCTACGCTCGAGGACGCGTGCGAACTTTCGGTTTACCTGAATGAACACGGGTTTGTACCTGATCAGGTACAGGATTTCTATCCGACTCCTGCCACGCTCTCGACATGTATGTACTATACAGGGATAGATCCGTTCACGGGTGAGCGAGTATATACGGCTCATGACCCTGAAGAAAAGCATATGCAGCGGGCTATGCTTCATTTCAATAAGCCGGAAAATGCTGATCTCGTGCGGAAGGCGCTGCGTAAAATCCACAGGGAAGATCTCATAGGATATGACAGAAAATGCCTCGTGAAACCCGAGAGCTCCGCTCACAGCAGGCGCGCCGGCGGTCACGGACGGCGCGCTGCGGGAAGTGCCCGCGGAAAGAGAAAACATAAATGAGTCTTATAAGGAAACTGCCCGGCATTCTCGACAAGGCCGAAGAGCAGTATATAAAGCTGCTTGCTGAAAGCATGCCGTCTAGTGCGAGGACCGTAATGCGCACTGAAGGAAAGGATACCGGAGTTTTTCTGCTGGGAGACAATGCTGAAATTCTTTCTGAAGGTATAGTAACCGGAAAGCTCTCCGGCAAATTTGATATGATATACTGTGATCCGCCGTTTTTTACAGAGGATGATAAAGGTGCGAGGATACCGGTAAAATCTGAAATCGTTTCTGATGTCAGAGAAATCAGGATGCGTGCGTATCATGACCGATGGAAAAACGGATTCGACGACTATCTTGAGCAGCTGGCTCTGCGCCTCAAGCTGATGAAGGATGCTCTCAAGGATACCGGAGTGATCTGCATTCATCTCGACTGGCACGCTTCTCATGCAGTAAAGTTGTTTATGGACGAAATATTCGGCGAGAATAACTTTATAAACGAGATAATCTGGGTTTACAAGTCCGGAGGCGCTGCCAAAAGACACTTGTCGCGCAAGCATGACAGTATTCTTGTCTATTCAAAGACAGGCAGTTACAAATTCCATCAGGAAAAAGAAAAATCATACAACAGAGGCATGAAGCCATACAGGTTCAAGGGAGTCGAGGAATTTCACGATGAAATCGGCTGGTATACGTTAGTCAACATGAAAGACGTGTGGCAGATAGACATGGTAGGCAGAAGTTCATCGGAGCGGCTGAATTACGCGACTCAGAAACCAGAGGCGCTTCTCGACAGGCTGATAAAGCTTGTTACAGACGAAGGCGATCTCTGTGGCGATTTCTACTGCGGTTCGGGCACTCTGGCGGCGAGCGCCGGCCGTCTCGGCCGCCGCTTTATCTGCGCGGATGTCAGCTGCCTGGCGGCGGCAAATGCAGTCAAGCGTCCGCTCAGAGCCGGATACGGCTTTAATGTCCGCGAGATAGGCCGTCTGCCAGGACGCGGATCTTGCAGTGTTTCTGCGCACAGAGACGGCTCATTTATCGTATTGGATTCGTTTGCGACAGATGAGGCTGCTGTGCCGGCCAGGTATGTGGAGAGCATGCGGGAACTTCTCGAAAAAGACCCGTTTGCGCTGCTCGATTACTGGTGCGCCGGCAGACTCGACAGTGACGGAACATTTGTATCGATGGAGCCTGTGTTCAGAAATGGACGGGACGGACTCCCCGTTTCAAAAGAAGACGTGCTGCGTGAATTCACTGCGGTAATGGCTGTCGACATATTCGGAAGGATGTCTGTGTGCGCTTTGCACTGATTCTATGTTGATGTTACAATAAAAAGATATATATCATATTTTTTACGAGGTAAAAAGCAATGAATGATATCTTTCTGCCTGATTATATACTTGAAATACTGGGCCGTTTCAGAAGTGCAGGCAGCGCGGCTTTTGTAGTAGGCGGCGCTGTCAGAGACTCACTCGAGGGAGTCGTTCCACAAGATTTCGATCTCTGCACGCCTTCACTTCCGGAAGAAACAGAGAAAATACTGTCCGATATGAAGATTGTCGAAACCGGCATAAAACACGGTACTGTACTCGTCATTACTGGCGGTCACGAGGTCGAGATCACAACGTTCAGATCCGATGGAAAATACAGCGACGGAAGGCATCCCGATGAGGTCATATTCGTAAAAAATCTCGAGGACGATCTCGCACGCCGTGACTTTACAGTCAACGCAATGGCGTATTCGCCGGAGGATGGTCTCATAGACTGCTTCGGAGGGAAGCGCGATCTCGAAGATGGAATTTTGCGCTGCGTCGGCAAACCGGATGTCCGTTTTTCAGAGGATGGTCTTAGGATAATGAGAGCGCTGCGCTTCATGTCTGTAAAAGGTTATCAGCCGGATCAGGCGACTGATGAGGCTATAAGGAGATGCCGTCAGATGCTGGGCAAGGTCGCTTATGAACGCATCGACGCTGAACTTCTGAAGTTTCTGACAGGAGATCGCGCGGCAAAACTGCTAGACAGTTACAGAAATATATTCGCTGAGATAATTCCAGAGCTGCGGCATATGTTCGGATTCGACCAGAAGAGCCCGTATCACAACAGAGACGTGTGGCATCACAGCCTGACAGCTCTGGATGCGATCAGGCCTGATCCTGTACTGAGGCTGACGATGCTGCTTCACGATATCGCCAAGCCGGAAGTATATACAGAAGATGAAACCGGCAGGGGGCATTTCAAGGGGCATCAGGCGGCAGGCGCTGTGATGGCTGAAAATATTCTGCGCAGGATGAAGTTCTCAAATGAGATTGTGAACACGGTCACGGAGCTTATCAGAGATCATGATATGAAGATTCAGCCGGTAAAGCCTATGGTGCGAAGGGCGCTCGTGAAGCTCGGCACGGAAAAGCTTGATATGTTGCTGGATATTCAGGAGGCTGATTCGGCCGGAAAGAGAGAAAAATATGCTGAAGCTTCGGCGCAGCGCATAAGTGCTGTCAGGCAGATGATAAATGAGATAATTGCTGACGGTGACTGTATTTCACTCAGGGATCTGGCTGTTAATGGTGATGATCTTAAGGGCGCAGGCATATTAGACGGCAAAACTATAGGTATGGCGCTGTCCGGTCTTCTTGATGACGTTATAAACGATAGACTGCCTAATGAAAAGCAGGCGCTTCTCATAGCGGCTTCAGAAAAATATGGCAGATAGACAATGCATTGATTCGGAGGCGTGAAAAATGGCGGAAACAGAACAAACTTGCCTTATCATAACGGGTGCTCCGAGGTGTTTTATCCCTCCCGGCCTCAAAGATGCGGATTATATCATAGCGTGCGACAGAGGTTATGAACACGCTGTCGGTGAAGGCATCATTCCGGATCTTGTCGTGGGTGATTTCGATTCATATGGTGGCGAGATAGCTGCAGGAATAGATGTAATAAGGGAAAGGCCTGAAAAGGATGAAACCGATACTATGATAGCACTCAGACAGGCCATGATGCATGAATACTCTGATATTGTTATCTGCGGAGCCCTGGGCGGCCGCGTCGACCACGAAATCGCGAATATCTCGCTCTGCGCGTTTGCCGCGGAACGGGGCGCAAGATGCACTCTTGTTGACGAGCATCACCAGATATTCGCAGTTCAGAACTGCACAGTCAACATTGCCAGAGGCAGATGGACGAATATCTCCATTTTTTCTATGGACAGAAAATCGGAGGGTATAACTTTGAAGGGCCTGAGATATCCGCTTACAGACGCGGAATTGACAAACACATATCCGCTCGGCGTCAGCAACGAATTCATTTCTGACAGAGCCGAAATCACAGTAAAACGGGGAATGCTGCTTATCATTCTCAACGACATTCTGTTCTGATTTTATAATTTTTTATGTATTTATGGCGTCATAAGAACGCCTGGACGGAAATTCAACTGAAGGCCGGCAGCTCATGATTGATTTTCACACACATATTCTTCACCATATAGATGACGGATCTCACAATGTTGAGGAGTCAGTGACAATGCTCAGGATGAGCTTCGCTCAGGGAATAGATACTGTTGTGCTGACTCCCCACTTCAGACGTGGGGAAAACAGTATAAAACCTTGGCTCGAGGAAAGGCAGCTGAGGTTTGAGCAGATTCGTGACTCGCTGACAGAAGAAGATAAAAAACTGATACCGCGAATGGTTCTCGGTGCTGAGGTGGAGTTCATGCCTGACATGAACAGATGGAACTATCTGGACAGACTTGCTATCAACGGCACTAACTACATCATGACTGAAATGCCTTTTACACCGTGGACTGAATCAAACGTAAAGGTAATAGACGATATAGCGCTGAATACGCCGTTTACACCGGTCATACCTCATATAGACAGGTATTTTCACACATTTACGCCTGTAAAATATATAGAACATTTTTTTAATATGCCGGTGATTATTCAGATGAACGCGATATACATCAATGGCGTTCACAATACACAGTTCTACAAGCCGCTGATTGAAAGCGGAAAAATCAAAATTCTCGGTTCCGATTGCCACAGCGCCGAATGGCGTCAGCCTGATCTGGGGCAGGCTGTAGAGCGTCTTAAGGAGGTCTGTTCGGACGAGGCTTTCAGCAGAATCGATTCGTTTGGCAGAGAGATGCTGAGAGACGCAGTTTATCAGGATCTTTGAGAACAAGATGATCAAAGGGGGGATTATTTAATATGGCAGGAAATAGAAAAAATGATGAGAGAACTGCATATGAAGTCCGACGCAGGAGAATGATATCTATAATAGCTGTCATTCTCGCGATACTTTTTCTGGGATGGACTATCGCGGGTTCAGTTCTCACATTCGCAGATGAGAGATCTGTCAGCGGAGCTGACGTAAAGACACAGTCAATTCAGGCTGACGGAACAGAGATGCGGGGAATTTGGGTAAGTACTGTAGGCTCGCTCGATTATCCTTCAAGACAGACGGCAGATGCTGATTCGCTCAAGGCACAGGCAGATGCGGTTATAAACGACTGCTATGATATGGGGATGAATGCGATTTTCCTGCAGGTCAGACCTGCGGCTGATGCGTTTTACAAATCATCATATTATCCGTGGAGCAGATATCTGACAGGTACTCAGGGACAGGCTCCTGACGATGGATTTGATCCGCTTGCATACTGGGTAGAAAAAGCGCATGAAAAGGGTATTGAGCTGCACGCGTGGATAAACCCGTACAGGATCACGACATCATCCGGTGACTGGGCGAGACTTTCGGACAACAACCCGGCAAAGGGCGCTTATAATGATTATGTTGTTAAGTACAATGGAAATTATTATTTCGATCCGGGCGAGCCGGCTGTTAGAAAGCTCATCACTGACGCTGCAGTAGAGATCGTTGACAATTACGACGTAGACGGCATCCATTTCGATGATTATTTCTATCCGGGCTCGTCGTTTGATGATGCGAAGTCATATGCGGCTTACGGAAATGGTATGGATAAGGCTGAATGGCGCAGAAATAATGTAAATACTCTCGTGCGCGAGGTCAATGCAGCTGTACATAAAGCCGATCCGCACTGTGTCTTTGGTATAAGCCCTATGGGAATATGGGCAAACAGCTCTACGTCATCGCTCGGCTCTGACACAAATGGCGGTGAATCTTATACTGACAGATATGCTGATTCGTACACGTGGGTCAAAAATGGCTGGGTTGACTACATAGCGCCTCAGATATACTGGAATATAGGATACAGGATTGCCGATTACGAAAAGCTGGCGAAATGGTGGAGTAATGTAGTAGAAGGCACTGATGTCAAGCTTTACATTGGTATGGCTGACTACCGCGCAAATGCATCATCAGGCGTCTGGGCCGGCACTGATGAACTGGTAAGGCAGCTGCAGCTGAATGCGTCATTGCCTGATGTTGCGGGAGAAATTCACTTCAGATACAAAAGTGTGGCCGGCAGCACAGCGCTTTTCCAGCTTTACAAAAATGCATATGCCACGAACAGAGTTCCGGCAGGTACGGATCCGGAAGAAACTGATAATCCTGTTATACCTGACGATCCATCGGGATTAAACGATATATCCGGCCACTGGGCTGAAAGCTATATAAGGGCGCTTGTTTCCGAGGGTATAGTCTCGGGAATGGGCGACGGGACATTCAAGCCTGACAGGAGCGTGACGCGCGCCGAATTCGTGAGGATGCTGGCATCTGCTGCCGGCGTTAAGGATTTCTCGTCATATGTCGATGCCGGTTTTTCCGATGTGAAATCGGGCGACTGGTATGCAGGCTGTGTAAACTGGGCTGTATCAGAGGGCATAGCTCAGGGCACTGACATCTCGACGTTCTCGCCGGAAAACAGCATCACAAGAGCGGAAATGGCGCTCATGATCTGCAATTACGCTGATAAGCTCGGCAGACAGCTCGAAAATACATCAGACGATATAGATTTTGCCGACAGCAGTTCCATACCGTCATGGGCGCAGTCAGCTGTGAGCAGAGCGGTACGCGGCGGCATTTTAAGCGGTGTTGCTGTGACAGATGATAACGGAAACGAACAGCGCTGCTTCTATCCTGGAAACAACGCGACGAGAGCCGAAGCTGCAAGAGTAATATGTGCGCTTATCGGCAAATAAAATGAAAAGATAATGTTTTTAAGGAGAAAGACATCATGAGTCCAATTTTCATAGCAGGCATAATTGGTGTAGTGCTCGGTATAGTGCTAGTAATATTCACAGCTGCGAATCGCGATAAAATTCCGCATGGTACAGGTATAGCCTTTATTGCGGTGGGCGTTCTAATAGCACTTTCCGGAATATTTGTTACTATAGGTGCGTCCGGTCTGGCTGGCTGATGGACATCATTATTGTCGGCTGCGGTAAAATAGGTGCGACTCTGGCAGAACAGCTGACAGAAGAGGAACATAATATCACAGTCATCGATCTGCAGGAGAGCCGCTTGACTTCAGTGACGGAACGATACGATGTGCTTGGAATAAAAGGAAACGGCGCTACAATTCCTGTGCTGCAGAATGCCGGCGCTGATCATGCAGACCTGCTGATCGCCGTTACGCAGATGGATGAACTGAATATACTGTCATGCATGGTGGCAAGAAAGCTCGGAGCACAGAATACCATAGCCAGAGTGCGCAACCCTGAATACATCGATGTGATGCCTCTGATCAAGGGCGACTCCGGTCTGAGCATGTTCATAAATCCCGAACAGGCATGTGCCGAGGAGATTGCCAGAGTTCTAAGGCTTCCATCAATGATAAAAGTCGAATCGTTTGCCGGCGGCAATGTCGATCTTCTGGAATTCATTGTCGGAGAAAGAAGCCGACTTAAAGGCCTCGAACTCAAGAACCTCTGGAAGATTAATGCTTCCATTCTCGTCTGCCTGGTCACAAAGAAAAACGGCGACGTCGTGATTCCGTCAGGTGATTATCAGATAGAAGAGGGAGATCGGCTGATAATAGCAGGCAAGAGGACTGAGGAGATAAAATTCCTGTCGCAGACAGGGATGAAGACAAACCGTGTAAAAAGCATGATCATAGTCGGGGGCGGCCGAATAGGATATTATCTCGCGAAAATGATGGGAGAGACCGGAGTTCACATCAAGATTATCGAAAATGACAGAGAAAGGTGCATGCAGCTGATAGAGGAAATGCCCGGAGTCGAGATAATAAACGGTGATGGAACCGACCAGCAGCTGCTTATAGAAGAGGGTGTTTCCAAGGTAGATGCATTTGCATCGTTGACAGGACTTGACGAAGAGAACATAATGCTAAGTCTGTTTGTGCAGTCAGCATCTGATGCAAAGCTTATTACAAAAGTGACACATAATTCGTTTTCCAAGGTACTGCGCATGCTGAACATCGGAAGCACGTTCTCACCACGGCTTGTAGCAACGGAAAATATATTGAGATTCGTGAGGGCAATGAAAAAATCACCTGATTCGTCAGAAGTGCAGGCTCTTTTCAGAATAGCTGATGACAGAGCCGAAGCCGTGGAATTCCTGGTAGGAGAGGGCTCCGGGCTTACAGAAAAAAATATCAGCGATATGAATATAAGAGATGACGTCATACTTGGCGTTATCATAAGGAAGGGAAAGATCATCATACCGAGAGGAATGGACATGCTTCTGCCGGGAGACCGCGTGATTGTAATTACAACTGAGAAGCTGGATTCACTTAAGGATATTATCAGGTGAGTTTTTATCATGAATTACCGCACTGTATTTCACACATTGGGAAACATTCTTGTTGTTGAAGGCTTCATACTTATTCTGCCTCTGATCATAGCAGGGTTTTGCAGAGAACATGCCGCTGTCAGTGGGTTCGGAGCAGCGGCGGCCATAGCGTTTTCCGCCGGCTTTATACTGACGAGGATCGACAGAAAAGGCGAAATACTCCTCATGAGAGACAGCATGGTGATAGTGGGTCTTTCATGGGTTGTAATCAGTATTGTAGGTGCTGTGCCTTATTATGTGAGTGGAGAAATCCCTATATTTATAGAAGCATTTTTCGAGACCATGTCAGGATTCACCACTACGGGAATCACTGTTTTCAACGATGTAGAATCCGTAAGCAGAGCAATCCTTTTCTGGAGATCATTCACGGTATGGCTTGGCGGAATGGGGGTGCTGGTATTCATGCTGGCTGTACTTCCTGCAAAGGGCGGCAGCTCTCTGAATCTTATGAAGGCAGAGAGCCCGAGTTCTGACACTGATAAAATCGTGCCGAAAACACAGATGTCAGCGATTATTCTCTATACAATATATGTGATCCTCACAGTTTTAAACTTTATTTTCCTTAAGCTCGGAGGAATGCCGACGTTTGATGCGGTGAACATAACGTTCGGAACGGCCGGAACAGGCGGTTTCAATATACATGATGATTCGATAGCGTATTACAGCAGCGATTACATCACGATCGTGACTACGGTTTTCATGTTTCTTTTCGGCGTCAATTATTCTCTGTTCTTCCTGATGGTTACAGGAAAAGCAAGACAAGCATTTAGGAATCCGGAACTTAAAGCATATGCAGTGATAACCGTGTTCGCATCTGTTACCATAGCGTTTAACACTATGTCCAGATACTCCGGGTTCGGCAGAGCACTTATAAACTCTTCATTTACTGTGACGGCTACGTCGTCAAGCACAGGCTTTATAATCGATGATTTCGACATGTGGCCCAGTTATTCCAAAATACTTCTGCTAGCGCTTATGTTCGTGGGAGCGTGCTCCGGCTCTACAGCATGCGGGATAAAAATTTCCAGAGTTATCATTCTCGGCAAGCTCGTTGTCGCGGATGTCAAACGCCTGCTGAGTCCGCGTTCTGTCAATATCATAAAATATAACGGCCGCGTTCTTAATCAGGAAGCCCTCGTCAGCGTATATTCATTTATTATCATGTATGCCGCTACATTTGTCGTTTCAGTGCTGCTTGTTTCAGTAAATGACCTCGATATGATCACTACTATCTCAGCGGTTTCGGCTGCAATAAACAATGTCGGATGCGGGTTAGGCCAGGTTGGTCCATCAGGCTCGTTTTCGATATTTTCTAGATTTTCGATGGTTGTACTGAGCATAGACATGTTGGCAGGCAGGCTTGAGATATTCCCGATCCTGCTGATGTTCTATCCGAGAACATGGTACAGGTACTGACGCGCATTATTGACTTTGCGGTTATTCTGTGACAAAATGTCAGCCATGAAAAGACAGCCTCAAATTATAAAGAAGGAGAAAACAAATGCTATTCAGCGATATTACGATTCTTGACGAAAATTTTAGGCGCCATGATCATATGTATGTCGGCACCGTCGGAGACAGCATCGCGTATATAAACAGCGAACGTCCTCAGATGAACTGCGGCGAGGAATATGACGGAAAAGGAAAGATGCTCATGAGCGCATTCTATAATGCTCATGCGCACAGCCCGATGATGCTCATGAGGGGATACGGTGAAAATCTGGCTCTTTCTGAATGGCTGAATGACAGAATTTTCCCGTTCGAGGCTCAGCTTTACAGCGGTGCTGTTTATTATTCTACACTTCTGGCTATAGCGGAATCGCTCAGGTTTGGAATAGTATCAACGAGCGACATGTACTATTTCTGCGATGATATGGCGAGAGCTTTTATGGACAGCTGCGCGAAGGCAAACATATCGAGAAGTATAACGAGTTTCGAGGAAGGTTCGGTTAAAAACAACGACAGCTATAAAGAAGCCGTGCGCTTCGCCCGTGAATATCACGGAGCTGCTGACGGTAAAATTCTCGTCGATGCGAGCATTCACGCCGAATACACGAACACAGAGACGAGCATAAGGGAAGTAGCCGAATACGCTTCAGAATATGGTCTCAACATGCATGTCCACGTTTCAGAGACGAAGAGCGAGCACGAAGAATGCAAGCAGAGACACGGCGGACGTACTCCTGTAAAGCTATTCAGCGATCTGGGAGTATTCGACACGAGATCTACAGCGGCTCATTGTGTGTGGGTTGAAGACGGTGATCTCGACATTCTTGCGGACAAAGGAGTGACAGTTGCAAGCTGTCCTGTCAGCAATTTAAAGCTGGCGAGCGGCGTGGCAGATATTCCGGCGATGCTCAAAAAAGGTATAAATGTTGCCATAGGCACAGACAGTGTCGCGAGCAATAATAGTCTTAATTTCATAGAAGAGATGAAGTTTTTCGCGCTTCTCAACAAAGAAAGACATTCGGATCCTACACTTATAACGCCGGTTGAGACTCTGAGGGCCGGAACGCTTGCCGGGGCTCTTTCGCAGGGCAGAGAAAACTGCGGTGCGCTTAAGGCAGGAAACAGGGCTGACCTCATAGTTCTCGATCTCACAGTTCCTGAGATGAGGCCTATACATGATCTGGCGACGAATGTGGTTTATTCAGCGTCGGGCAGCGATGTCATTCTTACAATGGCAGATGGAAAAGTGTTGTATCGCGATGGTCAGTATACGACAATAGACGTTGAAAAAGCTGCAGCCGAAACAGAAAACGCCTGCAGAAAGATAATCTCCAGCCTGTAGTTGCAGCAAAGTTAAATGGCAGGGAAATCTTTCGTAAAAGGCGCGGTGATCCTCGGCGCCGCAGGAATCGTAGTAAAAATACTGGGGGCTTTCTTCCGCATACCTTTGGCGAATATCATAGGCGACACAGGTATGGGATACTATCAGACAGCATATCCTGTTTATGTGCTGCTCCTCGCAATCTCAACAGCCGGCATACCGACAGCTATAGCGAGGATGGTTTCGGAGAGGACTGCGGAGGGAAATCACAGAGAAGCGTACAGGATATTCAAATTGTCGTTTATTCTCCTTGCATGCATAGGATTGGCGACATTTCTGATACTTTTTCTGGGAGCTCCTTTATTCGTCAGTTTTTCAAATCCGAAGGCTATATATGCCATCAGAGCGATATCTCCGGCTCTGCTTGTGATACCGATCATGGCGGCTTTCAGAGGATATACACAGGGACTTCAGGACATGACGCCAACAGCTGTGTCACAGATTGCAGAACAGCTCTTCAGAGTAATAGCAGGACTTGCACTCGCAGTTGTTCTCGTGCCGGCGGGACTTGAATATGCTGCCGCAGGGGCATCGTTCGGCGCTGCTGCAGGCGGCATATGCGGACTGATCGCGATACTTATTATTTTTTTCAAAAGAAGGAAAGTGATAAAACGGCAGTGCCTCGACACTCCGCCTGACGCTCCGGCTGAAAAATCCGGAACGATAATAAAAACTATAATACTTATAGCTGTTCCTGTTACGATAGGAGCAGCTATAATGCCTCTGATGAGCAACATTGACCTTGTGCTTGTAAATCAGAGGCTTGTCGCATCAGGATTCTCAGCCGAGAAAGCCAACAGCCTTTACGGACAGCTGTCGGGCTTTGCGACGCCGCTTATTAACTTTCCTCAGGTTCTGACTCAGAGCATAGCGCTGAGCCTGGTTCCGGCCATAGCAGCAGCTCACCAGAGGAAAGATGCTGACGATCTGAGGCGTAATACAGAGCTTGGCATGCGTATGGCTATGATCGTCGGACTTCCGTGTGCAGCGGGTCTTTTCGCACTTGCTCAGCCGATAATGCTTCTTTTGTATCCTACTCAGAGGGAGAGCGCAATAAGCGCATCCGGATGCCTTGCAGTGCTCGCGATAGGTGTTATTTTCCTCTCGTCAGTTCAGACACTCACAGGCATACTTCAGGGAGTAGGTAAACAGATGATTCCTGTTTTAAATCTGTGCATAGGCGCTGTTTTCAAAGTGATAATAACATATGTGCTGACCGGGATTCCGGCGCTGAATGTCAAGGGTGCAGCTGCAGGCACAGTGTGCGCATACTTTGTTGCTACAGTGCTCAACTACAGAGCAGTCGGAAAATATACCGGGGCACAGTTCAGCGTTATGCTGACATTCATAAAGCCGGGTGCTGCATCAATTATTATGGGAGCTTCGGCCTGGCTGATCTGCAGTGCTTTGTTGCCGCTCACAGGAAACGTCATGGCAGTACTTGCTGCAGTGCTCGCGGGAGTTGTCATATATGCGATTCTGATATTCGCTTTAAGAATAATATCTGAAGATGAATTGAAAAGATTCCCAAAAGGAGAGAAACTCGCGCGCGCCGCGCGCAGACTCAGACTTTACAGGTAGTCTGAGCATTATACAAGGGCTGTTTGCTGACTGCTGTTCATATATTTGAAGCGATACTTATCAAACGGGCTGTATCTGTACCAGTTATATGTTGAAAATGCTTGCTTTTTTAACATAAAAGCATTGATTTCAGTTGCCCGTGCGGCAAAACAATGATATATTTAAAATGATATCTGGCATATTGAAAGTAGCGGCTGTGGAACCGCATATTTCAATGTAACCTGGTATCGGCCGCACGAAAAATTCTCATGGCTGTTGCGAAAGACATAGCCATGAATCAGATGTTTTTCAGATGCAAAATATTATTTAATAAAAGGAGGACAGACGTGAACAAATCAGAGTTAATCACGAAGGTCGCAGAAAAAACAGGTTTTACTAAGAGAGACTCGGAATCAGCAGTAAATGCTTTCATCGACAGCATTCAGGAAGCTCTTGTAGCAGGAGAAAAGGTTCAGCTTATCGGCTTTGGTACTTTCGAAACGAAAGAGAGAAAGGCCAGACAGGGCAGAAACCCTCGTAAGCCTGAGGAAACTATAGAGATTGCGGCATCAACAGCCCCTGTGTTCAAAGCAGGCAAGGCCCTCAAGGATGCAGTCAATAACAAATAGCATTTCATAGTGTGCTTGTTGAATAAAACGAATAAATCCGGGCCGTCTCGCTGAGGCGGCTCTTTTTGCATGTATACGCTATTTATTCCGCAAGGCTGAAACGGGCTCTGACGCCTGGTACAGAGCTGCAGAACGAGTCGTAATTACGAATTGTCAGTAGTGAGAAAACGATGCGGACCTAAGAATCTGAATAAAAAGCAGATGCTGTTATTCACAGACAGCCATGCGTGGATATGTCCTGTGCATAAAGCATTTACAGCGGTAAAGAACAGAATATAAACAGGAGAGAATAGACAAGTATGAGAATAGATAAATATCTGAAAAACTCCAGAATAATAAAGAGGAGAACGCTTGCCAAGGACGCGTGTGACCAGGGCCGGGTTCTTGTCAACGGCAGATCAGCTAAGCCGGGAACAGAAGTGGAGCAGGGAGATGAAATCCTCATAATGTTCGGTAACGGTGAGATGAATGTCAGGGTGCTCTCTACTCCGGAACATGTTACAAAAGATATGGCACAGTCCATGTACGAGATAATCCAATGAACGCATATGTTTTGGCTGCAGGCGGATGGATTAAAAAGGTGCTCCTGTTGAGCCTTATCACCGTTATTTTTGCGCAGGCCAACCTGCATATCGTGAATGATATCTTCGTAATTTCGCTCGGTTCGATTTGCCTACCTGCGTTCGTATACCTGGTAGATAAGCCTTCAATAATAGCAGTTTCTGCAGTGTCAGGCGCTGCTATTGTCGGAACGCGCGTGCTGGCAGCGGTATCGGGAGGCATGGCGGCAGTATCTGCTTTCAATGACAGCTTTCCGGAGATACTCTTTTATATAGTGTCAGGTCTTCTTCTCTATCTTTTCGATAAGTTTACCGGACACAGCAGAAAACTCGCTTTATTCATCCCGGGGGTAATGCTGATTGATTACGTTTCAAATGCAATGGAGCTGTTTTCGCGCATTCAGAGACAGGCATGGGAACTTGATTCGCAGTATCTGCTTATCACTGTCGCAGTTGTCCGCGGACTTATTCTTCTGCTTTTCCTGCTTTCAGTAGACAAATACAGAATCATGCTTCTTTCAAGGACGCATGCCGAAAGATACAACAGGCTTATAATGCTTACATCAAAGCTCAAAGGAGAACTCGTATGGATGAACAAGAACATCTCGGGCATCGAGGATACGATGTCGACCGCGTATAGTCTGTATGAGGATCTGGAGGAGTCAGGACAGGAGAGATGTGCAAAAGAGGCTCTTTCCGTAGCTAAGGATGTTCACGAGATAAAAAAAGAATATATCATGATTCACAAAGGAATTGCAGCTGCTGTCGAAAGCGAGTCAGGGACAGAGGGCATGCAGATGTCAGAACTGTTCATGATACTATCTGAATCTGTACACGAAGAATACAGAGATTCCGGAAAGAATATCACTGTGCTGACGCAGAGTGATGACAGATTGTTTACAGATGATCCTTATTTGTTCCTGTCGGTGTTCCACAACCTTATCGCGAATTCAGCAGAAGCTGTTGAGGGAAACCGCTGTTCTGTAGTTATCTCGGAACACAGAAATGGCGATTCATTTATTTTCAGCGTCAGGGATAATGGGCCAGGAATACAAAAAGAATATGAAGAACAGATCTTTGAACCGCGTTTCTCCACGAAGATAAACTACGATACAGGAGAGGTGAACAGAGGCCTTGGTTTAAGCGTCGTAAAGGATATCGTTGAAAAGGATCTGGAGGGGAGCATACGCCTTGGACATACGAAGAAAGGCGCTGAATTCATTATTTCGGTGCCTGATGAAAAACTACAGGTGATATAAGATGACAAAGATATTTCTGCTTGACGATGACAAAGCAGTCATCAGTGTGCTCAGAATAATAATAGAACAGAAAAATCTCGGAATAGTATGCGGTACGGCGCAGTCTGCCGATGAAGCACTTGAGGAGCTGCAGTACACAGATCCTGATATCGTAATAACAGATCTTCTAATGGACGGAATAGACGGAATAGCATTTGTCAGAAAGGCCAGGACGATGGTACGTGGCGCATCATTCATTATGCTTTCTCAGGTCATTAATGAAAAAATGATTGCTCGTGCGTACGAGGCCGGCGTGGAATTCTTCATAAGAAAGCCTGTAAACAGCATAGAAGTCATCAATGTTATTCAGAACGTGGCGCGCAGGAGGTCTCTTGAAAAGACGGTCAGCAAAATACAGAATATTTTCGACGCCGGAAACGGCAGCGTTCCGGAAATGGCATCGTCTGATGAAGAACTCGCAAGGAACGAGAAACTTCAATACATACTGCAGAAGCTCGGCATCACAGGAGAAAAGGGATGTGATGATATCATCACTGTAGTCAACTACTGCTGCAGTCATGAAGCCTCACTCAGAGATCTTACACTCAAGGAAATATTCGCAAAATTTACAGATTCGCCCAAATCCATGGAACAGAGAATAAGGCGGACTGCGTCTGCTGCACTTTCCAATATTGCCCATATGGGACTTAACGACTACGCTGATGAGATATTCAGCGAATTTGCGGGAAATCTTTTCAAGTTTGAGCAGGTATATAAAGAGATGGACTATATTCAGGGCAAGTCTGATCAGCATGGAAACGTGCAGATCAAGCGGTTTATATCAGCGCTGGTAAACGAATGTAAAAATGTATGATATGAGCGTGACACGATGATAGTTATTTCCTGGAAGTTAGGCTTACGGACCGCTTACGAGCCGTTCAAACGCAGATGCGCAGCAGGAGGAAACACCTTCATGTTATCAATTGTGCAATTATGCCTTGATGCTGCAGTTCAGTTAATAGAATGAAATAATGCGGAAGTATTCCTGTGCGCTCCGTGCACCACAAAAAGCAAAAGACCGCGGCACCTTATGGCTCCGCGGTTTTTGCTGCTTTGGTTGGTTTAAAAATGTATTATTTGAAATTTGTATGGAAGCAATTTTATGCAACGATATCAGAAGACTGATTGAACTGGTCTTTCTCCATGATTTCGCTGGCGTGCTCCGCGATGGAAGCTGTTTTTTTCCTGACGCCGTATTCGCGGTAAGCTGCAAAGCCCATGAGTACGAGTCCGGCATATCCGCTGAACGGATAGATGATGTTGATGAGTTTCTTGAAATCAGTTGCTCCGAGAACGAGACCGAGAACTGTGAGACCGAGCGCAATGAGTACGAATTTAAGAGTACCATCCTTTGCAACCTGTCTTACATTGCCCCATAACATCGGCACTGTAGTCGTGTAAATGCCGCAGCATATTATGATCGAGAATATTACCCCGAATACCGGGTTGATCTTCTGTGCAAGTGCGAGTGTTGGAACTGATTTTGCGAATATTTCCTGAATATTGGCCATGAGACCGAGGTTCATGGCGAGCACAGCCGCTCCGAATAATGCTCCGCCGAGTATACCGCTCAGCTTAGCCTCTTTTGCACTGTTTGCATTCTTTCCTATACTGCTTGCGAGAATTATTACGACAACAGCGTTGAATGAAGGATAAAGAATTGCAGACCAGAGCCATCCGCCTGATGTCTTTGTGATATTTAGCGAAGGAATAACTGCTGCAGCTGCAGGAATTGCACTTACGTTAGCAGCAAAGCTGTAAATACCGATTCCCACTGCGCATAATATTATTACAACTCCGAGGCTTCCGAGAATGTCGGTCAGTTTCTGAAGTCCGAGTATTACAGTGAAAAATGCGAGTCCCGCCATCACGACGCGCCCGATTACCGGATTGATGCCAAAATATTCAGCGAGCGTAGCGCCTGCTCCGGCGATCATGATTACATATACGCCGTAAAGGAATATCTGGAATATATATTCCGCGATTTTCCCGAATTTCTTTCCAAAATAATATGAAATGATATCTCCCGGATTATCGAGCTGCTGCTCATATCCGTGTTTCATAAACAGGCCGCCGATCCATGCAAATATAACTGCTGTCACGATTGTTCCGGCAATGCTCATTATACCCTGTCCCGTGAAAAACTGCATTATTTCCTGTCCTGTAGCAAAGCCAGAGCCTATCGCGCATGCGACAAATGCACCGGCGTATTTAAGGACGTTAATCGGATTTACCGTCTCTTTCATGAAAACCCTCCTTGGTGATAATAGCTGATATATTTTAATGTTCTGAATGTCAGAATTTGCTTTTTATGGAGCAGTGCTCCGCATCAGCATGTTTATATTATTCTGCAGGTATGCACAGGTTTCAAAAAAGAACAGAAAATACGAAATGAATTTTGTATACAAAGCGGAAAATCACGAAAAACGTACGAAAAAAGCCGAATTACACAAAATATAATTCGGCTAAATTTGCGAATTTTGAAATTTCTAAAGTACTTTACGATAACTTACCGCAGAACAATCCGTTCAATCTGAAACCGCGCTAATTTGTACGGAAATAGGGAATTCTTGCCACAGCTTTGTCCCAGAGCATATAAACGAGAAATGAATATACGAAAATATTTACAGCGCATTTCACGGCGCGTGCAGGAAGTATCGCGAGAAAACCACTGCCGTATAATATATCGAGCCACAGTGTATCGAGTATCAGATTGCATCCTATGCAGACGATAACGCTGGCAATAACCACATATCTGAGTTTGTGAGGTTTGTGATACATGCAGAGGCCGAAGATGATGCCAGTGAGCGCGGCTGTCAGTGTAAATCCCGGGAAAAATGCACCCGAAGGAAAGATGAGTACACCCAGCAGGTCTCCGACTGCTCCGCAGACGCCGCCCCATACGGGACCAAAAGCAGCGCCGGCAATCGCGACAGGTATCATACCGAAACCGATACGCAGAAACTGCGTATTAATGGAAACAAATCGGGTGAGAATTATGTCAAGCGCGATGAGAAGCGCCAGACACGTCAGAATGGTTACATTTCGTACACTTTTTGAAGTCATGAAAAAGCTCCTTTCTCTTGAGAAACGGAAAACAAAAAAGCCGGCACGAAAGGCGTGCTGACTCCTGAAAAACGCTTCAGGCGCGGCAGGTTGCCGCACCTGAGAAAACAGCTTCATGTTGAAATATATATATAACATAAATGATGTGATCTTAAATGCAGCAGCGGATGCAATGTCACACCGCAGATGAAAAACATCTTTCGTCGGCAGTCAACATCCCGTACTGCCGCACTACAGGCTGTCCATTTACTATTTCCAATAAAAAGTGATCGGACAGCCAACGCGTGACATTCACTCTACGCCGACAATTATAGCACACGTGCATATCAGATAAATAGTGTATAAATAAAATTTTTTTATGTTAACATATGGAATTTATTGGCATGTGCTAAAAATGTTTCACAGCAGACAGTCCGAAACGTTTTTGTACAAAAGTACAGATAATGCTGATACAGAAAATGGTTATATAAATTGAAATTGAATACCGGAAATGCAGGGATGCCGGATGCTTTTGATACGTATAATTTCACCGAAGCGCTGCGTGCAGAGCGGAATGAGGGCAGAACTCATGCTCCTGGTGCTACGAACGGAAAACTTATGACTATGTTGATTTTGTCCGCGGAGCGGTCGCAAGAAAAACGCGCGCTGTTTTATGAATGATATGCGCTTCGGAAATAGAATTCTTTCTAATAAGCAGCTAATGATATCTATATTATGCAATACGTGCCTAATTGACATGCTTTCTGATATGATTAGTCTCGGTTAGTGACCTGCTGTGTACAATTAAGCATTAGCATATCATATGGAAGTGTGAGGTGTATCATGTGGTCCGCACTGGCTTCCGTTCGACATCTGCATTTTCAGCAGCGTGCGCAGTACAGCAGCATGAGTTTGATGCGGGCAGAATTTGGTTCGCCATATATAGCCATATCTATCAGTAGCGCACAGGATTATGTGCATTCTGTGCCGAGCTGAGCCAGTGTTAAAGTGCTGGCATGAGCACAGCAGCGCAGCTGATTTGTATCAGGATCAGAGCCTCATATAA